>JAADGD010000323.1:0-8143 GCA_013152515.1 Planctomycetota bacterium | reverse complement strand
ATTCGATTGCCGAAAAGAAAGAGGGGAGAAGTAGCAGGGAAACTCCGAATCCCTCCAGGAAATCGGTGTTTATCTGTGTTCATCCGTGGCTGTTTTTTCCCTCGCGTGAACGGTTACAAAGAATAGGGTACTGTCCTACTACTGTGTTGCTGGAAATTAAATCTGACTAGCCCGCACGATCAACTCTTCCAATTTCCAACTTTTCTCAGCCAATCCGCTCGCCATTGCTGGCGTCTGCTTGATTGTCTCATGCTTCCGGCAGAAATTGTACCATGCGAAGAAAATGTTTTGCATGGATACGTGATGCTTGAGGCTCTTACTGTGGGCATTGGTCAATCGCGTGAATCGTCGGTTGTTCATGCGCATCGTCAGGTTGAACCGTTCAATGTGGCTGGTCGAAATCATGGCTTCGTCAGGATTGCCGAAACGCGTTTTCTTCTTGATGCCTATTATCTTGGCCGGGCTGTAGCGTCCGCCTTTTTGTGCGTTGGCGAATTGCTTGATGATGACGCCGAAGTCAACGCGGTCGCGTAGCATGAACGGCACGTTCAGCGTGTAGGCCGCTAGGCCGTCCGTGCTGAGTTGAAAGCGTCCCGTGGTGTTGTCGGCCAGTTTTTGCAACAGCGTGCAAATCGTGGTGGTGTCTCGCTCTCCGACTTGGTGAGCAATCACAAGCTTGGTGTTGCGCTCGATGGCCACTGTGGTCCAAGAGTCGCCGCTATCTTCATTGTAGCCTTTGGCGGCGGCGGTCTTGTTCTTGCAGCCGACGAAACTCCAAATCTCATCGACTTGAACGTCTTTTGCTTCGACGTTGCGAATCTTGGTGTCCAGGAAGTACCCGCAGTTGTCGCCTACCAAAAGAATCAAATCGCAGATCGTGTCACGGTGCGTACCGGTGATGCGCTCGCAGGCACGAATCGACATTCCTTCCAACAACATGTTGAGGACCGTGGTGGCCTCTTTCATGGTGATTCGCATGTTGCCGAGCGGCTTCGGTGTGTCGTCGACAAATGTGGTTCCACAGTCTTTGCAGCGGAATCGCTGATTTCCCTTGCGATCGGTGCCGTGCTTCTTTCGTTCGTCGTGCTTGCAGAAAGCAATCATTCTAGTTTTCCCGAGTTGGGCTTTCTGCTAGAATGAGAGTACGAAGGCTACTCTAGCGAAAGCTGGTTTAGTTGCCCCGTTACTGGTTACAGCCAGCAGCGGGGTTTTTTTTGCTGCATTTAATGTTAAACAATAAAGGTGCGGATTGCAATAGGGTTGACGTATTATTTTTGTAAAACAATAATGCAGGCATGGCAAAGAAACAAACAGTAAAGCGAGGGGCACCCGAGAAGCCTCCAGGACAGCGTAAGAGCGTCCTGCTTGGCGTCAGAATGACTGAAACCGAGAGGGCCGAAGTAGACGCGGCTGCCGATGGCAAGGCGTCTACGTGGGCTCGTGAGGTGCTACTGAGGGCAGCTCGCAGACGCAACCGCTAGCGGAGAGTGGGGGTTACGATCCCAGTCGCGCAGCGATCCCCTCCGGCAACGTATAAGGTTGCTGCGCCTCCAAGACGCGGGCCGCTCTCCGAACAAAATCGAAGAAAGAGAGCGACATCCTAGAGGAGTGAACCAAGGAGACGTAGGTTCGCAGGTTAACCTGTTAATGCTGGCTATTTAGCCAATTAAGTACCTGTCGCGTTAACCTACCACTCACGCTAGGAGAAATGCGAATGACATCAGTTACCAGTATTCTGCACAACCAATCCGACTTTACAACACAAGGCTGATCCAAGCCAGTTATGGGATGCCCACCGGGTTGTGAAGGGGCAGAGAACCAATGAGGCGGAAGATTGCGTCGATCAAACTGCGTGCTAATAGCGGCTACTACCAAGCCGTTTCCTGCTTCTATGTCAGTTGAAGAACTCAACACAAGAGACGGCCTGGCTTTAGGTTGCTGGTAGCCGTCAAGAATTAGCTCGCCATTGGGACCGCGCAGCCTTGCCCATATAATTGATCCACGATGCAGTTGCTTGTCTGACACGGCATCCTTTACTCATCGTGCCATTCCGGTGGCGCTGGAAATCTATCTACCATCCGATCTAAAAGCTCGCCGGACGGCTCTTCCGAGTCTAATTTGTTTTCGCCCGATGATGTCCTGATCGGCTCATCGACTTGCTCGAACTTTAACTTAAAGAAGTTTTGGGGGCGAAATGCAATTGCTTCTTCCCCTGTCATTCGGTTGATATTGTATTTGTCCGGAAAAATCTTAATGTTGGTATCTTTTAATTGCTTTACTGACATTTTAGCTGTCCTCGCCTTCTTGGGATTCATCTTCCTCGGACATTGTTGCTTCTATTACTTGAAACTGTTGGCGATCTATTTCTTTCCCGTTTGCGAAAACAACAAAGTCATAAGGACCATCGTGCTTAATTCGCAAAGGAGGGATCGGAATAATCACGTTTGCGTAAGCTAGCCGATGTGGAACCTCAATTGCAGGTGCAACTGCCCTAGCTACTACCTTGCTCTCGCCCTGGTCGTGAATCTCTACTGTTAAGTCATACCTGCCTTCGGCATCAGTAAACTGCAAAAAGCACTCTAGTGGATCTGTGCTTCCCGGCGTTTCGTTCAGAGCTATGTGAGTGAACACTCCGATAAGGCTAATGTTCCCTGTTCCAGCCTCTATAATTGTCTGCCTGCATAGCAGAATGGCTTTACACTTTGGTTCGGAGACTCCGTGATTCATGGAGGGTGCCGCTTTTGTCCTAGTGCGCAAAAATTAAGCCGCCATCCTGACTTGAATGCGGCTATGATCCCGTCATGTCTGAGCAAAATCCTTTTACCCACGGCATCCTTGCCAGCTGTTGGTCTCTATACGTAAACGATGTCAATATCGTTTGCCTCTTATAATACAATACTAATCTATTTTTCGGCATCCACAAGCAGTAAGCCTATGTTATTACTGGATTTACGCCGATCGCAAATTTACCCTAAACCGTTTGTAGCGAATAGTTTAAGGTTTAAGTCTGGTAAATCCGATTGATATCAACTTTCCATTAAAGCCATGGACTTGGGATGCAGCGTATCAAAACAATAGCGTCGCGTCTCGGTCGATTCTTGGCCACCCGCTAGCAATGGCAGCACCACCGCCCCTCCCCATCCCTAGAAAACCGCCCCTGTTTCGCATGATAAAGCAACGTTATCCTCACCGCGTTCGACACCAACCGAGGGCACTCGTCAGCCCGGCAGCCCCGCCGCATGATCTCGATCGTCAACTCGGTCAGCAGCATCGGCTTGTCTGCTTTCCGCAGGACAGTCTCAGCAGCCTCGCGCACGGTCATGGTAGAGAAGTCGCCCGTGGGCTCTAGCCGTGGCTTCTTGGGTACTGGCTTGTCGAGTCGCTCCGACATTGCCCTGAGTTCGCGCACCGTCTTGCGGTACTCGCCACGGGCTTGCTTGATGAGGGCGTCACGACGTTTTTCGGCTGCTTTGCGCAGTTGTTCTATGGGTGTCATGCCCGCAGAATAGCGGATAAAATCAGGCGTTCAACTTAGCAACACAGTAGTAGGACAGCACCAAGAATAGAACGCGGATTAATCGGATTTACGCAGATCAAACAGGAAAATTGAGGTAATTATTTTTCACCGTCACAACAGTTACGAAAGATCTTCGATCAACCACAACGACACGACGATCACAACGAATTCTTCCGCCGTGCCCGTTGTATCGTCGTGGTTCAAATTTCATCCGCGCCCCTCCGTTTAACCCGCGTCCCTCCGCGTCCTATTCTTCATGGCCACCACCGAAAAATATCTGAAACCCGAAGTCATTCGACAGATCGCGCGGCTCGATCTGCGCGCGCAGTTCATCGTCAAAGGTTTTTTGCAAGGGCTACACGCTAGCCCGTTTCACGGTTTCTCGGTCGAGTTCAGCGAACATCGCAAGTACACCCACGGCGACGACCCGGCCGATATCGATTGGCTCGTCTACGCGAAGACCGACAAGTATTACGTCAAAAAATTCGAGGCCGAGACCAACATCACAGGTTATCTGGTGATGGATCTGAGCGCCTCGATGGCCTACAGCCACGAGCAAGAACTGACGAAGTTCGAGTATTCGATCTGCTTGGCTGCGGCACTCTGCTACTTGATGATTCATCAGCAAGACCCAGTCGGGCTGATCACTTTTGGCGAAAAGATTGTCAACAGTCTGGCACCCAAATCAAAAAGAGCGCAGATCGGCAACATCTTGTCGCTGCTGGCCAATCTCGAGCCCCAAGAAAAAACCGATATCGGCAACAGCCTCAATCAGCTTGCTGCAATGCTCAAGCATAGCAGCCTCGTTATGATTTTCAGCGATCTACTGGCCGAGCCTGACGAAGTGATCGCCTCGCTGCGGAGGTTGCGGCACGGGGGGCACGATGTCATTTTGTTTCATGTGCTCGATCAAGCCGAGGTGGTGTTTCCGTTCGAGGGGCTCGTCGAATTGAAAGACCCCGAATCGGGCGACACGATTGAGGTCGACGCCGACGCGTACCGCAGCGTCTACCTCGAAGAAATCGACCAATTCCGTACCCGCTACGCTCGCGAATGTCGGCAAATCGGCATCGACTACGTGCCACTCGACACAAGTATGCAGTTCGACCGCGCGCTCACGGAATATCTCATTAACCGTCGCAACTGGGGATAGTTTTACTTTAACGGAAACCAAATCAGGAGAAGAACCATGAAAGAAAAGAAATGGAATGAAATGAACGAAGGGTAATACGACGAAGACACGTAAATGGCGGGAGTTTTCACGAGCTTGCCCAGTCACCTCTTTCGTGTAATTCGTTTCTTTCGTGGTCCTCATCCTTGCACTCGTTTTTTGTCAGAGATAACGAATGGGATTCTTAACACCAGCACTGCTCGCCGGCGCGGCTCTGATTGCCGTTCCCATCGTGTTGCATCTGGTGATGCGCCGCCAGCCGCGGCAACTCACGTTTCCGGCGCTTCAATTCGTCCGCAATCGGCAAGAGGCAAACCGTCGCAAGCTCAATTTTCGGCACTTGCTGCTGTTGGCACTGCGCTGCGCGCTGATTGCCGGTTTTGCGTTTGCGCTCGCCCGTCCCACACTCAAAGGCAGCGGCCTGCGCGGCAAGGCGGGTGCCCCGCTGGCGGTTTCGTTGGTGGTCGACAATTCCCTCCGGATGCAGTACCTCCACGACAATCAAACCCGTCAAGAGCAAGCCACTCAGATGGCCCAAGACCTCCTCGGCAAGTTGCCCGAAGGGACGGAAGTGGCGGTGCTTGACCTCAGCCGTTCGGCGAGCGGTTTTGTCGTCGACAGAAGTACTGCCGAGTCGCGGTTACGCAATCTCGCACCCGAAAGCAAACCGCGCCTGCTGGAAGATGCCGTGCGAGAAGCGATCGAACTCGTTGCCAGTCGCGAGGACTCGCGCCAAGAAGTCTTTGTGTTTACCGATCTCAACGCGATCGTCTGGAACGAAACGGCCGTCGCCTCGACGAACGAAGTATTGGCCGAAGCGCCCGACGTGCGGCTTTATTTGGTCGACGTCGGTGTGGCGGAAACGCGCAATAGGGCGTTGGGCACACTCGAACTACGGCAACAAACCTTACGTCCTGGCGAGCCGCTGCATCTGAACGTGCCGCTTGAAATTACTAGCCCTGCCGAGGTGACGCTGGCGGAAGCGCCGCTCGTGGAACTTTTTTTAGTGGATGCCCAGGGCAAAGACATCAAACGTGGGCAACAGAGGGTCGAGGTGACCGAAGCAGGCTCAGGCCTGGTGACCTTTGAGTTGAGTGACTTGTCGCTCGGCACGCACCAAGGCTACGTACAGCTCCCAGCCAGCGATCCGCTCGAAGTCGACAACAGACGTTTTTTTACCGTGGAGGTCCGTCCGCCGGCGGACGTGCTGCTGCTCGGCAAGGATTCTCGCGATACGCTTTTTCTGCGCGAAGCACTAAGCCCCTCGCCCTTGAATTCGGGTACGCAGGTCGATCAGGCGACCGTCCGATTTAGGTGTACCACCGACCGCTTCGCCAACGCAGCGAAGCTAGCGCTGCTAGATTACGACGCGGTTTGCTTGCTCGATCCCCCGCCCTTGTCGGACGAGCTTTGGCAAGCGCTGGCCGACTACGCCAACCAAGGCGGCGGTGTTGGCCTTTTTCTTGGCGAGCGCGCGCGTGCCAGCGCGTTCAACAAAGGGTTCGCCACTCCGTTGCTGCCTGGGACGCTCAAACGCAAGTCGCGTTTCGAAACCTACTTTCGGCCGCAGCGAATGGATCATCCCGCACTGGCAGCGCTACGTCCCTATGCCGAATCGATTCCTTGGCAAGTTTTTCCTGTGTTTCGTTATTGGGAGTTCGGATCCCTAGCGGGCGACACTCACGAAGTCGCCCGCTTTGCAAACAACAAGCCAGCGCTACTGGTGCGTCCCGTCGGCCAAGGTCGAGCATTGACATTTGCCACTTCGGTTTCCGATCCCCCGAACACTCGGGGACGAGAACCTTGGAATCTGCTGACCGCCCCCGAAGCCGCTTGGCCGTTTGTGCCGCTGATGAACCAACTCGTCGGCTATCTGGCTCAAAGCGACAGCGCGCCGCTCACTTATGAGGCGGGCGAAACGGTCAGCTTGCCGCTGCCGCCCAACGAACGAGTCTCGAGTTTCGTACTCTACCGCCCCGATGGCCAATCGTTGCGCCGCACCGTGCCGCCCGACGACGATACCATTCGCATCAGCACGACTCGCCAACTAGGAAATTACCGCGTTTCCTCCGGCGGTGCCAGTGGGCAACTCAAACGAGGTTTTAGCGTGAATGTCTCGCCCGACGTTAGCCACCTTCAACGAGTCGACTCTGAAGCATTGCTCGAGGCACTGCCATCCAAGCAAGTTCGGCTGGCCAATACGCTCGAAGATGTCGAACGCTATGTCGACATCGGTCGCAGTGGCCGCGAGCTCTTTCCGTGGTTGATCACACTTGTCGCACTCGTTTGGGGCAGCGAGCATCTGCTCGCCAATCGGTTCTATCGGGAGACGCCTTCGTGAGCGAATGGAATGTCGAACCTGTTGGCGGCCCTTGGTTTGCGGGAGCGGTTGCGCTGCTGGTAGTGCTTGCGCTACTGGTGGGTCCGGCAGGCAAACGGTTGCCGCGCCGGCGGCGATTGACGTTGTTGGCGCTGCGCGCTGGCACGGCGTTTTTGCTGTTGTTTGCGATGTGGCGTCCCACGCTCGTCGCGATCGAGACGCGCAAACTGCCCGGGTCGCTGATCGTGATGATCGATAGCTCGCGCAGTATGCAGATCGCCGATTCGCTGGGCAACCAGTCGCGCTGGGATGCGGTCAAGTCGGTACTCGACTCGGCCCGCGATCAACTCAGCGATTTGGCCGAGTCGTGGGATTTGAAATTTTACCAGTTCGACGAAGCGAGCAAGACGGTCCAGTTGGTCGACGGTCTGGCGAAATTACCCGAACAAGCCGACGGGCCACAAACGGCAATCGGCTCGGCACTGGAGGACATACTCGACCGCGAAGCCCAACAGCGCATCGTGGCCGTGTTGCTGCTGAGCGATGGTGCCCAGCGCGCGTTCGCCCCACGCGACGTTCCACCTCAAACGGTCGTCCGTCGGCTCGCGATCGACGAAATTCCGCTTTACACCTTTACGTTTGGCCAACCAGCCCTCGGTCTGCAATCTGACCTACGCATCGATGAATTGTTAGTCAACGAGACCGTCTTCGCCGAGACTCCCATCACCGTCCGCGCGATGCTCGGTGCCGAGGGCTACGCGAACCAAACCTACAAAGTCCAACTGTTGTGGGAAACAGCCGAGGGCGACATGGAAGTTGTCGATACGCGTGAGGTGCTCATCTCAAGCGATCAGCGCAAGATTCCACTGAACTTTTCGCACACGCCGCTGGTGCCGGGCGAATACAAAGTCTCGGTCCAAGTTGCTAGTCCCGCCGAAGGAGGCCCCGAAGGCGAGTTGGTCACCTCGAACAACGTGCAAAGCACCTTTGTGTCGGTACTCAAAGGCGGCATGAACGTGCTGTACCTCGCCGGAGCAACGCGCATCGGTGGTGGGCCGACCCTCGAACCGCGGTTTGTGCGTAGCGCGCTGGCTGCCCATGCCGATATCAACGTTCGTTACGAACTGCTGAACTA
>JAADGD010000053.1 GCA_013152515.1 Planctomycetota bacterium | reverse complement strand
AGCGTTTTTCTCTCTTGCTTTCCTCATACGCGTGCCGTATTCAAACTTCAAACGTACTCATTGCAAAAACACCGAACCGCGCCCGTAAGGAAGCGTCCCAACAGGCAGCTAGCTCAAGGGACGTTTCCTTACGGGCGCGGTTCGGTGTTTTTGCAATGAGCGCGTTTGAAGTTTATTACGGCACGCGTATGAGGAAAGCAAGAGAGAAAAACGCTTTCACGAAAGATCTGGAGGTTGGAACGCTGCATAGAAACGCTGTTATGAAGACTTCAGCATCACCGTCACGTACCGTTCACGCGAGGGGTAAAGTTAGCCACGGATGAACACAGATAAACACCGATTTCCTGGAGGGATTCGGAGTTTTTCCGTTATTTCTTCCCTCTTTCTTTTCGGCAATCGAATTCGGCTAAATAATCCTTACTCATCTGCCTGCGTTTATCCGCGTTACTAACGGTAAAAGTTTGCGCAGCGTGCTCAAGTTTTTTGAAATGGTTGTCAGATTTGCCTCTCGCAGAGTCGCAGAGACCGCAAAGTGAAGGTACTTGCAATACACTCTGCGGTCTCTGCGTCTCTGCGAGAGGCTTTTTCTTGGGTTGCGGCTATGTTGCGCTAGGTTTATCGGCGGCTTTTTCTTTTTTCTTTCAGCGCCGTGAACGGTTACACCGTCACAGCACGTTCAAGACACTTTCACCGCTTCGTCCGAAAGCTTGCTTAGCATGTCGGTTAGTTGCGTGCGGATGCCATTCATCACCGGGTCTGCATCTTTTCCTCGCACGCGCTTGCTGCCCACAGGAATTGCTTCGCCCACTTGAATCACCGCGTGCAGCGGCCCATGCGTTCTGGCTTGATCGGTAAAATCTTCCTCAAATCGCTCGACTGTTTCGAGAATGTGCTCGAGGATATTTGGCCCTTCGCGATGCACGTAGTGCGGCGGGTAGTGCGAAATCTGCTGAACATAGTAGCAAGCCGCTAGCTGCTTCCAACGTACGTGTCGCTCTGCGGCAGAGAGGTTGTTTTTTAGCAAATCGGGCATGATGGCCGTGCGTAGATTTTTTACCCGCGTTACCACTCCTTCGCCCGTGTCTTTGAGACCCCACTTGCCTTCCAATCTTGCCAGCACATCGACGAGTAAATTTTCGAGGCGTTCTTCAAATTCGCCCACTCGAGCCGCTCCCAAGTATTCAACTTCTTTGAGCGACAGCAGCGCTTGGCCGATTTGGCGAAGCCGCTGGATGATCGTCTTTTCGCGCTGTGGATACCATGAAAAATGGGATTCGATCTCTTCGAGTACCGGTGTGACGGTCGCCTCCAGGTCGCCGCGAAAAAAGTAGCGTATCGCGATCGGATGAACGACAATCCCACCTTTCACATTGTTCTTTTCGCGACGTTTGGCGGCCGTGCGAGCGATGAACGACGGGCCATCCATCAACGGCATCAGCTGATCGTTATGTCGCGAGACCGCCCCTTCGGGAAACATCACCAGCGGTCGTTTGCCATCGACCAAAATGTCGACTGCCGTGTTGATCGCCTGGCGGTCGACTCCTTCGCGATAAACGCTAAACGCTCCGAGCTTTCGCGTCAAAAAACCGGAGAACCAATCTTGCTTGAACAGATGCCAAGAGGCCATCGTGTGCATGTCGCGCTGCATGTACTTGCCCAACACACCGAGCAGCATCGGATCGGAAAGGCGGCTGTGGTTCGGCGTCATCAGCACGCCGTGCCCCGCAGCGAATGAGTCGCGAATCCGCTGCACTTCGCGGCATTCGATCGAGTGGATGGCATGCGCCTGACGCAGATGGCGGTTTAGCATTAGCTTCACGAGCCACGGCCACATCTTGCCACGTCCTGGCGGAACAAATTCGTACGGCTCTTCGATGATCACTTTTTGCATAATGAAGCCACATAATTGCCACAGATTACCGATGCCTCGCAATCGGTCTATTGTACTGTCAAGGATACCGCAGAATCGCGTTGCTTGCCCAGTGCAACCTACGAGAAGCGAAGAAATTTGGATCGCAGGGGGGATTTTTGTCGAACTGTAGAATGGGTCCAGTGAGCGTTAGCTCGCACCGACCCATCAAAGCCGAAAGCGTATACAAACTTCAGAGGGCAACACAAAACTCCGAACCGCGCCCGTTAGGAAGCGTCCACCGGAGCGAGAAGCCAGTCCAGACGCTTCCTAACAGGCGCGGTTCAGATTGAAATGATGGGTCAGCGCGAGCTACGCTCTCTTGCCCCATCCTACGGTGGATGTCCAACGAGGGCATCGTCAGGAACGACTCGCTTGAAAAAACTCCGCAAAAAGTTGAAGCCTCGACGCGAATCGGCCCAGCGCGTTGCTACGCAATGGCAGGCCGATTTTGTCGATTACTTGCGTAGCGAGTGCCATCTGGCCGAAAACACGGTCGCCGCCTACGGTCGCGATCTGTCGCGTTTTTACACTTGGCTTGGTAACCGTCGCCTGCCGGAATTGCGAGTGAGTGATTTGGCGGGCTATCCGGCGTGGCTAAGCGATGAATCGCTGGCTCCTAAAAGCGTTACGCGGCACGTTGCGTCGTTGAAAGTATTCTTTCGTTTTTTGCAGCTCGAAGGCGCGCTGACCGACAATCAGGCTGAACTGCTTGGCACGCAAAAACTGTGGCAACGCGTGCCCACGGTGCTTTCTGAAAAACAAGTGAACGAGCTGCTCTCTGCCCCGCGAAAGACTGATCCTTGGTGGCTTCGCGATCGGGCGATTCTGGAATTGCTGTACGCCACCGGTGCCCGCGTCTCAGAACTCGCCACACTGAAGTGCCGCGACATTCACCTGCAAGATCGCTACGTCATCTGTCACGGCAAAGGCGATAAACAGCGTCTTGTGCCGCTCGGCGAGCAAGCGATCGTCGCGGTACGCCGTTACCTCGAAGAGCAGCGTCCACGCCTAGCCGCGCGCCGCGAAAACGCCAGCGAATGGTTGATTCTTTCACCACGTGGGGCGCCGCTACGCCGCGAACGGATCTGGGAACTCATCAAAAAATATGCCGCCCGCGTCGGCATCTCTAGCGAGATCAGCCCCCACTCGCTCCGCCACAGCTTTGCGACGCACCTCATAGCTGGCGGCGCCGATCTCCGCCAAGTGCAAGAACTCCTCGGCCACGCCAGCATCGCGACGACGCAGATTTATACGCACGTCGACCACACGCGGCTGAAGGCGGTGCACGAGGCGTTTCATCCGCGGGCGTAGGGAGACGAAAGTGGGCCGAAACAAGTGGCAGTGCTGTTCCGGCTTACAGCACAGCAATAGCGGCTACGCAGTTGCTACGGAGTGCGAACATGCTGGTAGTCTTGAATTCTTTGGTCTGCCGTCAGTAACTCGCACTCGAATGTTCTGGCAGAGGCAACGATTATCTGGTCAGCAGGATCGCGATGAAACTTGCCGGGTAGCTGAGTAGATTCAATGGCAATGCTCGGCGTGAAATCGACAAGAGTTACGCCTGGATAGGCCAAAGCATTCGCAAACCATTCCTCCAGTGAAATTGGCAAGACGAGACGGCCAAGTTCAACCAGTTTTGCAACTTCCCACAGTGAGATTGTACAAATTCCAAGTTCGTGATCTTCGTTCTCTTCGATCAGCTTTGCGTGCGAGCCAGAAAGCTGAGGGTCTCCGTGGACCCACCACACCCAAATATGGGTATCTAGCACGATCACGAAAGCATCTCCCAATTTTGATCAGCGACTGGCTGTGTGGGGCTATCGAATTGAATCGGCGTACCACGAAGCGGATACCGATTCTCTTGCGGCTTGGGATCGTTGGCCGGAAAAACAAGCACCTCTACCGATTCGCCGGCGGGAAAAGGAAGACTCTCGATGGTCAAAGAACCATTTTTAGCGACGATGGCCTTCATGCGATGAGCTTGCATTACAGTTCTCTCCAGGAGAATATCGAATCTAACTACGACACTCCCCAAATCTTATTGCCGTTCAAGTAATGTCTGCTTCAAGTATACCACGCTTGTTTTCGGACGACAAATTGCCGGTGAAACTCACACTTAGGGCGGAGTTCCATCACCTCTCCCCCAACGGCGCAAACCGCACGCGCTCAACCAACTTGTGCTGTTCGCCGTTGTCGTCGATTTCGCCGGTGATGGCGGTGATCGCGTTCATGGCGTAGCGGTATTTGAGATCGTAGTCAGCTTCGATTTCGACCTCTTGATCGGTCGAGCCGGGGCCGCCGGCGTCGTTGATCATGCTGCGGATTTCTTCGTGTAATTGCAGGAAGGGATTCTCGCCGCTGAATTGGTTGTCGTTGAGTTGCACGCCTGCCAACTCGCCATCGGCGTCGGCGCGGAGCCGAACTTTCAGCAGCGGCGTCTCGCTTGGTTGGCTCGCTTGGCTGGCTGAGGACGAAGGCATACGGATATTGAAATCGCCCTCGGGCAGTACAATTTTGAAAGTGAACACAAAGAACACCAACAGTTGAAACACGATGTCAATCATCGGCGTCATCTGCAGGACAATCTCTTCGCGATGTTCGGTGTTGCGTATTTTCATGGTGAGTACCGAGTTTGATAGTCGCTGGTTATTGGTTTTTTAACTAGCGTCTAGTACTACTGCGCTAAGTTAAAAGCTAAAGACCACGGATAGCACTGATATTCACGGATGAAGCCTTGCTGAAATGAATGGATGTTGTTGGCAGTTCAAGGCTCCAGCAGCAAACCGGCCAAAAGTCTCCAAAATCAGTGGTATCCGTGCAATCCGTGGTTTTTGACTTAGTGCTGTAGTACTAGCGCCCAGCAACTAACAACTACTTTCCCCCTATCGTGCTGACATCACTTTGTTTGCCGCGCAGGGCGAAACGCTCGAACTCCAGTTCTTGGCAGGCTTGGATGACTTCTTGCACTTGGCCTGTTTTTGCTTGGCCGTCGGCGCGGATGATGACCGTCACGTCGGCGAGCTTTTTGGAGGTATAGCGTTTGATGATCTGGACTTCGCGTAGCAGGGCTGACTTGAGCAGCGAGAGCTCCGTCATCTCTTTGCCGCCAAAAATATACTCGTCGTTTTTGGTCAAATGAATCGTCAGCGGCTGCTCGTAGGGAGCCGAAGGCGGCTTGGCCAACTCGCTCGCCGGAAGCTGCACACGTTGATCCTGCTCGACATCCGAAAAATTGATTACCAACATAAAAAAGGCAATCAACTGAAACGTCATATCGATCATCGGCGTCAAATCGCCTTCGACAATGCCGGTGTTTCCTCTGGATTTGATACGCATGGTGTTTAGGCTTTCAGCGATCAGCTGTCAGCTAGTGTTGCAATATTTTGAGATGAAAGCTAACAGCTTTTTAAGTTGATTTTTTCTGGAAGCGACTCATCAGGCCTTCGCTGACAATGCCGACTTCGAGTACTAATCGCGAGACGCGGTTGCGGAGCAAGTTGTAGGCAGCCAAGGCAGGGATCGCTAATATCAGTCCAATAAAGGTCGTGAACAGGGCTGTCGAAATACCTTGGGCCAACGCTTGCGGGTCTGGGGCGCCGGTTGCGGTGTTGGCGATGAGCTTAAACGAATCGATCATGCCATGCACCGTGCCGAGTAGGCCGATCATTGGGCAAAGCGTACCGATGAGAGCTAGGTAGCTGAGCCGATGTTCGAGCCGCATGTTCTCTTCTTCGCCGACTTCCTGCATTGCTTCGATTGCTTCGCTGTAGCCGCTCGAAACTTTGGCGATGCCGGCAGAGAGGACGTGGCCGAGGAACGATTCGTCGCCCTTGGCCAGTTCGTAAGCGCCTTGGTAATTCTTGGCATCGAGATTTTGTTCAAAACTTTCGATCAGCGCTGAAGGGATCACGTTCTCGCGGCGGGCAGTCAAAGTGTTCATAACAAACAAAGCCACCAACGTGAACGACAGCCCCAAAAAGACCAGCCCATAGAACCAGCCCAGCGAGCCGGCAGCCCAAGAGAGATAGCTGATCTCCTCGGCTACGGCGTCGTTAGCGCCGGCAGCAGCAACGTCCTGCACACCCACATCGCCATCTTCCTGAGCATGCACCGTCGCGCCGTTCAGGCCGCCGATAAAAACCAGAACTACGAGCAGGACAAGTCTTGCGAGCGAAGGACGTCCCCTAGTTTGCGCCGCTGAATCGTTAGTCATTCGCATGTTTATCGTCTCTCGAATTTGTAAAAAAAAGGTGAATGCGAGTCGTAGGAAGGTCGTAGAGTGCGTGCAGCGAAGCGTAACGCACCATTGGAGAGTCGTCCAGGTGCGTTACGCTTCGCTGCACGCACCCTACGGTTGTTTCGGTTGTTTCATTCCAAACATCTTTCCCAATTTGACAGGACTACCGCTTAGCCCAGCGGCTGCCGGGGTATTTTTCTTTGAGCCGGTCTTGGGCGTCGCGAGCACGGGCCGACTTGCCGAGGTCGTTCCACAGTTGAGACAGCTCGTAGAGCGCCTTGGCGTGTTCGTTTGCCGCCGAGCTAAACAACAGGTCGACGTGAAGAAAGGCTTGGCGAGCCGCTTTTTGTTCGTTAGCTTGCAAGTAGCAGTCGCCCAGCGCGTTATAGGCTTGGGCGAGCAGCTTTGTATTTTTGGTATCCGCTTGTGCGATAATTTGTTTCACCTTGTCGGTCGACGGCCCAACATCGCCGAGGGCCGACTGGCTGACGGCGCGGTGAAGCGTTGCCTCTAGCACTTGTGTCTGGGCTGTGGCGTTGCCCTTTGCGGCTTGAAGCCCACGGTCGAAGGCGGCGACCGCCTCTTGATGCTTTTTCTCTGCTTGCAACGAACGACCGATCAGGATGGCGGATCGGGCTTTGAAGAAAGGGGCCGGAGCTTTGCCCAGCTTCTTGTATTGGGCCTGCGCACCGGCATAGTCTTGATTCGCCAGTAGGACGTCTCCCAGCAGTTCGATCGCCTCGGGGATGTGATAGCTTTTGCTGTTTTTGGAGAGAAACGACGTGACTTCTTGACGCGCTTGGTCGAGAGTTCCTTGCCCAGACAGCGCCCGTTGGACGTTGCAAAGAGTGGTCAGGAAGTCGATTTCTTGCACGATTTCTTTACGCCGGACATCGGCACGATCAATTTCCCCCAGTTTCTTCAGCGCATTCTCAAAGCGGCCTGCATGGACGGCTCGCCGTGCCGGTGCCAACTCTGCGGGTTCGCCTGCAAAGGTAATGCTCACGATTTCCTCGACAGGCTTCTTCGTCTCGACGCCGTTTTTTGAAAACGTGATACCAAGGGCAGTCGTCTTGACGATTTTTCCGGTCGTAATACCGTTTCGATCGCGAATGCGGTCAAGCCCTTGCGCTGCGGCAGTCCGAGTGCTCGTGGCAAGCACCAACAACGCAAGCGTAGCAACTAAAGACGTTTTGAAGTTCGTGAAACGGATCATTGCTCTTGTTCCATTTGCTTGAGGAGTTGGAGATAAGCCTCTTTCCAGCGGGGGCCGCCCAGGCCGGGGTAGAGACGTTTCATCGACTCTAAACTTTGGCGGGCTTTGCGAAGTTGTTTTTTCCGAGTGTCGCCGGTCGCTAGTTGGGCGGTGGCGAAGCGCGCTTGAGCGACGCGATAACGAGCTTCAAAAAAGAGATCGCGGTATTTGGCGACTTTGCCAGATGCGTCTGGCTTGCCAGCGGCTCGTTTCTCGGCCTTGCGTTTGGCTTGGTCAGCAATCGACGCCAAACGGAGCCAGCCCCAGACAAGATTTTTCTTGTTCGTTTGCGGCATAGCACCGCGAATCGATTCTTCGAGACGCTCGACGTCTTCGTCTTTCGACCCCCATTGCTGGAGAGCAGTGGCAGCAGCCAATTGCAGCTCCAGCATATTCGGTTTGGCTTGCAGAATCGAAGTGTACTGCTCAAAAGCCTCGGTATATTTTTCTTGAGCTTGCAAACAATCGGCTAAGCGTTTTTTCGTGGCCAGCACAGCGATCGGCTTGGGGGCAAACTTCGGATCTTCGGCGGCCTTTTTGAGCAGAGTCCGATAAGCCGCTTCGGCCTGCTGATAGTAACGGGTTGCGTCTTTACCGCGCAGGCCTTGGCCAAGCTGGAGGTTGGTCTGCGCGATCCAGCTTTGGATCGTCCAATTGTCCGCTGCGCCTGCCCGTTCGGTGACGCGTGCGAGCAAATCGGCGAAGGCCTCCGCGACGGCCCGCGCTTTATCGGTTTGACCGTCGGCGGTGAGCGCGCTAATTTGTTGCTGGAGCTGGCGTCCGAGACTGACGTAGATGCTGATGAGTTTTTGTTGGGCCTTGCCGCCGCCGTCGCCAATGGCCGACTCGAGGGCGGTCATCATGGCTTGGGCTTTGTCGCGTTGCGGTGGCTCGACCGAAACATACGCTCGCAGCGCCACTTTGTAAGTTTCTCGCACAAACACCGCCTGCTGCGCCGCAGGGGAGTTGTTTTCGATTAAACTCAGCGGCCCGACCGAGGGATTTTCGAGTGCCGCAATCGCACGTTCCGCCGCGCCATCGGCAAGCAAAAACTGAACAAAATACAGTACTCCATTCGCCTCAACTGCCGTCGCTTGCGGTTTCCCCTTGAGCGTCTCAAAACCACGAGCCAACAACTTCCCCGCTTTTTTCTTCAAGGCCAACGCTGCCTCTTCGGACCCAGCTTGGCTTTTGTCACTAGCTTTGAGACGGTCTCGAAGATAGCGGTTCCATATTGCTCCGCCCAAACGCAACTCCGCAGCGGCGCGGCTGGAGGCGGGGAGCCGCTCCAGCATTTCCTCTGCCTCGGACAGACGATTGTCACGCAAGGCAAGATTGATCAACAGGTTAAGTGCTGAGGCCGCCTCCGAAGACTCGGGCCAGCGCGTCACCAACAATTCTGCCACCTCGGCTAAGCGTTGGGCTTCGAAATCGGTCGCCTCGCCTGCCTGCTTGGCGGCGTTGTACAACCGTTCGTAGGCAGCCAAGGCAAATTTTGCAGCACCTGGGGCGACTTTGTTTTCAGGATACCGCCGCGCTAGAAATTCACTAATCACCGCCGCATCGTTCAATCGCCCTGATTGCAAGTACAGCCAACTGAGATAGTAGCGAGCCGTCACGAGTTGGTCGGGGTCGGTCTGCTCGTCGGCGAGTTGCGAAGCTTGCAAAAAGTATTGTGTCGCTGCCACTTGATTTGCCTCGGCTTGCTCGGTGAGCGATTCGACCGCTGAGGGGTTGTTTTCTTTGGCAAGTCGTGCTGCGAGCTTCGCAGAGTTCATTTGCTCAAATGCGTCTTTGCCCGCGTCAAAGGCTTCGTCAAACGTTTTTGCGACGACCGGTTTTTCGCCGCCAGGACGGCTAGCCGCCATCTTCGCTTTTGCATCCCGCTGAAACTCACCGGGACTTCGGGCGATTTCGCGGTAGAGTTTTCGAGCCTCGTTACGCAACCGCTGAGCCTCTCTGCCTTCGGTAATCGCTGCTTGCGCTTCGTAAGCAGTCGCCAACTGGTACGCAACCGCCAGCCAATCGGGTTCGCTCAGCTCGGAGCCACGCGATTCGTCGAGCCACTCGCGACATTCTTTGATCGCCTTTTTGTGATCCTCGCCGGCGAGATGACATTCGGCGCGGTAACGATAGGCCCGCGCTACGAGGCGTCGAAAGTCTTTGTTCGGGATCGGCGGTTGATCGACAATATCCCAATAGCACTTGAGGGCTTCTTCAAAATCGCCCGCCGCTTGATAGCTGCGGCCCTGATAGAAGCGTCCGTAGAACCCGACGAGTTTGTCTTCGTAGTCTTTGTAGAGTTTTGCAAAGGCTGCTGTCGCGGACTTGAGAGATTTTTGCTGGGCTTTGGAATCGGGAGCAAAGGTGCGCGCCTTTTCAAAATCGAGTTTCGCTAGCAGAAATCTTGCTTCGGCTTGCTTGCCCTCAAGTTGCTGGCGACTCGCTCCTGCACGTGGATTTTTTTGTCGCGCGGCCGCTTTGGGGAGCGACTTGAGTTTGGCTTTGCACTGCGTTAGCAAAGTTTGCAGCGGCTTTTTCGCCTGGTCCAAAAAGCTCCTTGCCGTCTCGTGCAGTTGTTCGCGTTGCCGACGTGCGGCTTCGGGTAGTTTCGCCGCTTGATTGATTGCGAAGAGTGCTTGTTCCGTGAAGAGGTTGCCGGCGGTGGCGAGTGCTTGAAGCTGGAGAGGGGAGTTTGGTTTTTCGGCGGCAAAACGCTGGAAACTGGCGGCGGCTTCGGCGAGGAGTGCTTGGCGTTTTTTGTCACTGGCGGCTTGGCGTGCTAAGACTGCTTGGGTGGTTGCCCGTTCGTAGTCGATCTTTTCGCGAAACGCGGAGGTCGCGAGCGGATCTTGAGTTGCTGCGTCAAGGTATTCCAGCGCCGTGTCATGCCAGCCACGCTCGCGCAAACCGTCAAGCAGTTCATCCGCCAAGTCGGCGTGCAACGGCGCGACGGCTAAAAGAGCCGCCAGAGCTACCATCAGAGGACACGCCCAGCGCGCGAGAGAAGCTGTTGATAAAGACAGCAACAAAGTCACAGAAATGCCTTTCCTAGAAACCACTTGGTCAGGAGTGTAGAAAACGCCCACAGATTCCACGCGGCCTCAACGGTGATAATCTCATGTTCCGGTCAAGACCTTCATTCTACACCAAAGCCGCCATCGTGACACCAGAGGGAATCATGAATGAGGTTGTGGGGAATCTAACGATTAGGCTCGTTTTTCTGGCTGCTGAGTTCCCCACCTTTCGAGGATCAGTCTGGTCGACTGCAAAGTTCTTTTCTGTACCCGCCAAGAACACCAAGAACGCCAAGAAAAAACTCCTGGAATTTGGCTGATCTTGGGCATGTCCTTGGCGCTCTTGGCGTTCTTGGCGGTAATTTTTGTTTTTCAGCAGATTTTTGCAATCCTCCCAGAGGAAGTCAGTACGCCGGGTGTCCGATTTGCGGTTGGGAGACTAAAATCGAGGTATCGACCGATCGAACCAACCTCGAAGGAAAACCTGCGTGCTGCGATTTCGTCCCCATCCCGAAGAAGCTGCCTCCGAGACTCGTCGGAGAAACTGCGGTGCCCGTCGCCAGCGCCGGCGGCTATG
>JAADGD010000200.1:10632-12777 GCA_013152515.1 Planctomycetota bacterium | reverse complement strand
GTCAGTCGAGATGCTGTTGCTCGGCAGCTAAAGAAAAAGGGCGATTTGGCCCTTCCAGAGGCCTCCTCGGAAAGCTCAAACAAGGCCAAGGTGCCCACCGGGTCGGAGAAATCCGAAAAAACTTCAACCAAGGCCACAGCGCCCACCGGGTCCGATGCCGAAACTACACTGGGCTAACCGCCCTTTCCCTTCCCTCTAACAAAATGGCGTATCTTCTCAACCGCTAGCAGCGGGTTGGATGGCTTGTGCGAGGGAGGGCATCTCGAAACGGCGGCGGATTCGGTCGCGGAAGTAGGCGTAGGCGCTAATGCCGTGCAGCTTGGCGGTTTGGACAATCGTCGTGAAGATGTCCATCGCTCGGGCTCCGCGAGCGCTACGGCTGTGCAGGCTCACATCACGACGACGCGCGCTCACGCGGGCCTGAAGCTCCGCGGTGTTGTTGTGCAGCGGAACTTCCGGAACGGAAAGTACGGTTAGCAGTTCGTCTTTCTTCGCCGCCGTTTTCGCAATGCGCGCATCGAGCGCATCGTAGCCCGTCCGTGTCGAAAAGAGTTCGTCGAATTCCTTTCGTAACCTTTTTTGCCAACTCGTTCGTCGGGCCATCGCGGTAACGCTGCAGCGACTGGTAATAGTCCCAATAACGCTCCAAAAACGAATCGAGTCGATTCTTATGACGAGAAGCTATGGGCGAGAGTTTTTCGTAGTGACGCCCCGCATCCACTTTCCCGGAGACAGGGCAACACAACGCCAGCTTCTTCGTCAGGAGCTTAAACTGGCCCGCGCCGTCGCACACGATCGTCTCGATTACCGGCACGAAAGTCTGATGACGGGAATAGACAATGGCCGACGCTTGCTCGATGGCCGTTCGCAGTTGCTGATTGCCATCGTCAAACCAACCATCGAGCAATGTCGCGAGCGACTCTCGGTCGAAGGGAGTGTTACCGACCTCTTCGAGCTTACCTTGCCATTTATTCGGAATGTGGAACTCCGCTTGCAACAACTCCAGAGTTTCCTTGCCGAACTCAAATTGCAGATTGTCCGTGTTTTGCAGTATCTCCAGCACCGTCAGGCGGTCTTTGTGCGGCCGCGTGAAGTAAGCCGCATAAAACGGATTGCACAAGATGTGCGTGTGCCAGAACTGGCCATCGACGCGTGCCGACGTGTCGTCGGTCTGCTGATAACGAGTCGAGGCGAGTCCCGCCTGGACGATGGCATCGAACTCTCCGGCAAATGCGTCGGCCGTCTTCGTTAAAGTATTCGAGATGCTGCCCGCTGAAATCTGAACGTCGAAGTTTTCCAGAAACTCGCGAATCTTTGGTTCGCTCATGTTGCCGCAATACTTGAGCGATAAGATCAACGCCCGCAAGTCCGCGCCGAAGTCACCCTGATCGTAGCCGCCCGGGAGCGGGCCGCGGAAATACTTGTTCTGGGCCGCCGAGTAGTAGACTTGTCGCTCGAAGCGAATGTTGTGGGGGTGGATCTGGATGTCCTGGACGATGACCGATTCGTTTTCCACACGCACCGCATCGGGCGGAAGTTTTTCAGGGTCGACTGGACACTCGATTGTTTCATGGACCGTCAGGTCTTTGAAAGTGCGACGATCTTGAGCAGAAGCCGGCTTCTTGGCCTGGCGTTTACGCCGTTTTTTTTCCGACGAGTGGTGGGAGTTGGGTTTCGAGCCTTTGCCGGTCGTCTTGTCTTTTTTCTTCTTTTCAAGCTGTTCCTTGAGCCGCTGAACCTCGTCGGCAAGCGATTGTCGGTCGGAACTGAGGGCCTCGACTACGTTTAGCCCCTGTTTAATGTTATGGGCTCGACCGCCAACTCCGCCTCCGGCGGCAAATCCCCAGCCTGGGCCAGAAGGTCCTCGATCTCTTTCAGTATCTCTCGGATGGATAAACGGCTCATACTCCAGTTATACGCAACCAACGACACTGACGACTGCTAGCGGTTGAGAAGATACGAAATGGCCTTGTTTGAGGCGCCCATCAGTGGCCTTGTTTGAGGCGCCCAGTGACAGCCGAGTTTGCTGGCGTGGGGCTTGGTGGTCCTGTGGCATGAATGCATCCGCCAAAAACCTGCTCCCCGATGGAGCCCGGTTGTTGGTTGAACGAGGGCCGGCAAAGGGCACGCCTCCTTCGCCGAAAT
>JAADGD010000200.1:0-10556 GCA_013152515.1 Planctomycetota bacterium | reverse complement strand
CTCAAACCACTGGAATACCTGATCGCGCTCGCTGCTTGAGTGCGAAAGTCGAAGTAAATTGCGGCTGCTGAAATGTGCCCGATCGGGTAGACTGTTGCGAACCTTTCTATTCATCCCTGCATGGATTTTCTGCAATGAGCCAAGTCGAACAAACGTCGAAGTACCTGACCTCTCCTGCGCTCAGCAGCAAGATGCCCAAGGGCATTCCTTACATTATCGGCAACGAAACGGCCGAGCGATTCAGTTTCTACGGGATGAAGACCATTCTCGTCATTTTCATGACGCGGTACCTTCACTACATGGTTGATGGCGAACTCGGCACGGAGATGAGCAAAGCAGCAGCTACCGAAAACTATCATAGCTTTGTTGCTGCAACTTATTTTTTCCCTGTGTTAGGTTCTTTTCTTTCTGATATTTTTCTTGGCAAATATCGCACGATTCTTTTGCTCTCCGTAGTCTACTGCTTTGGCCATCTTGCCTTAGCTTTGATGGGGGGAGCTGGGCTTGATCCTGCAACTTGGCTATTCCTCGGCTTGTTTATGATCGCGTTTGGTAGTGGAGGGATTAAGCCGTGCGTTTCGGCCCATGTGGGAGATCAGTTTGGTCCGAAGAACAGTCACCTGATGTCGCGAGTGTTTCAATGGTTTTATTTCGCTATCAATTTTGGTTCGACGGCTTCGACGGTACTGACCCCGGTTCTGCTGAAGTGGTACGGGCCACATATCGCCTTCGGTGTGCCGGGCGTGTTGATGGCTATCGCGACGATTATGTTTTGGATGGGTCGGCATGTGTTTGTGCATGTGCCGCCTGGGGGCATGTCGTTTTTCAAAGAGACTTTCAGCCGTGAAGGGGTTTCTGCGTTATTAAAGCTGTCGATTATTTACGCTTTCGTTGTCGTTTTTTGGAGCCTGTTTGATCAAACGGGGTCGTCCTGGGTGCTGCAAGCGGCAAACATGGATCGCCATTTTCTCGGCATCGAATGGCTGGAATCTCAGATTCAGGTGATCAATCCGATCTTGGTGATGATTCTCATTCCCCTGTTCCAGTTCGTCATTTATCCGCAGGTCAACAAGGTTTTTACGCTGACCTCCATCCGAAAGCTCTCGATCGGTTTTTTCATCGCAGCGGCCGGTTTTGCGTTGATTGCTATGGCGCAGGAACTGATCGATCGCGGAGAGACCCCGTCGATAGCTTGGCAGTTGTGGGCTTATGTGTTGCTGACTTGTGCCGAGATTATGATTTCGATCACAGGGCTGGAGTTTTCCTATACGCAGGCTCCCAAAAGCATGAAATCGGTCGTCATGGCCCTTTGGCTGTTTTCGATTTCTCTAGGAAATCTCTTTACTGGCGGGGTGAATCACTACATTCGCGTGCCAGGGGTGAATCAAATTGCTGCAACGATCAAATCGCAAGACGTCGGCTCCTCCGCCACGGTCGCTAACTGGCAGATTCAAACCTCGGTTCGCCCAGCAGGCGAGGGCAAGGAGGCGGGCAAGTCGATTCGCGTGAGCGGAGCTGACGGTATTTTTGATAATGCCGACGATCTTGTGATGATCTTTGACAGTTTTAATAAACTCGAATCCGTTGAAACTCAAGAGAACGTAATCCTCGCTGCCGCGGCCAAAGAAATCGAGCAATTATTTCTTGCCTCAGCGACTGACGCCTCGCAGGGCCAGCTCCCCGCCGATGAAGAGGCGAATCGATTGCTGGCATCGCTCAAGGATGCCGGCGGAAAAACTTTGGTTTACAAGCTCTTATCCAAGAACGATTATCGCATCACCTCAGCCGGATCTGATGGAGAGTTCGATACGCAGTGGGATGTCCATCTCAAAGGCCATGTGAGTCGTGCCGAAGCCGGAGAGAATACCTCCGACGATCAAGATGCACCTTATGACTGGCTTGAGAAACGAATCATCGAGATCCGCGGCGCCGAGGGAGAAGCCGATGTGAAGCGTGCCCGTGGGGATATTCCGGAGACGAAGATCGGCACCGAAATCACCGTGGGTGGGCAGGACAAGCTGGAGGGGGCTGCTTACTTCTGGTTTTGGACCTACACCGTCTTAGTGACTGCAGTTCTGTTTGTGCCAGTTGGCTATTTCCATAAAGAAAAGTCCTACATTCAGACCGAAGAAGATGCTTAAACCACTAACTCACGCTGTGCTTTCAGGCTCCGCCCAAAATCGCCTGCTTCGTCGGGCTCGAAGAGGTGGATCTCTTGCGGCGACACATGTGCGGCGATCGCTTGGCCTTCGGTGAGTTGCCCGGCAGGGACGCGGCAGACGATGCGTTTGCCGGTGCTGGTTTCGAGGTAAACATCCATCGTGCTGCCAAGTGTTTCGATCACTTGCACCGTGGCGGCGATGCTGTTGCCTTCGCTGGCGGTTTCGCCAAGCTGAAAACTCTCGGGGCGAATGCCCGCGACGACGTGGCGTTTCGATTTGCCGGCGAGCCATTCATTTGGTGCTTGATCGAGCCGGAGGCTCGTCGCTTCGTTGATGAACCAGAGTTTTTCGTTGATTTGCTGCAAATGGCCTTCGAAAAAATTCATGGGTGGCATGCCTAAGAAGCTGGCGACAAAACGGTCGGCGGGGCGGCGGTAGATTTCTAGCGGCGCGTCGCATTGCCGTTTCAAGCCGCCCTGCATCACGACGACCCGATCGCCAAGTGTCATCGCTTCTTCTTGGTCGTGGGTGACGTAGATCGTCGTAGTGTTGAGCTGGCGATGGAGGCGTTTGATTTCGGCGCGGGTTTCGACACGAAGTTTGGCGTCGAGGTTCGAGAGCGGCTCGTCGAACAAAAAGACCGCCGGCTTACGGACGATCGCCCGCCCAAGCGCGACGCGTTGCCGCTGCCCGCCGGAGAGAGCTTTGGGCTTGCGTTTCAGTAATTCTTCCAGACCCAGCATCTCCGCTGCCCAGGCGACGCGCTCTTGAATTTCTGCTTTCGGCGTTTTGCGCATTTTCAGTGCGAACGCCATGTTTTGCTCGACCGTCATGTGCGGATAGAGCGCGTAGTTCTGAAAGACCATCGCGATGTCGCGATCGCGCGGATGGACATCGTTGACGACGTGATCGCCAATTTTCAGCGTGCCCTCGGAGATGGTTTCCAGCCCGGCGACCATCCGCAGCGTAGTACTCTTGCCACATCCCGACGGGCCGACCAGTACGAGGAACTCGCCATCACGGATCTCCAAATCGAAATCGCGAACCGCGTAGACATCCCCGGGGTATACTTTTGAAATGTTTTCCAGAGTGACAGATGCCATTTGATGCTTGACCTACCGCACGAGGGAATCGAATTGAGAGACCTTGATTATAGCATCGGCGAGAGGGCAAAGGGCAGGGGCCGGAGACAGGTGCCCAAAAAAAAACCGCGATCTAACAGATCGCCGGAAAGAACCAGAAAAGCGATCTGTCATTTACGCGACGATTTCAGCTATGCTCAATTCTGTCAGGTCGCCCAAACTCCAACCGTTTTTTGTACTTCATGGACAAAAGCCATCCATTGCGTAAAAAAATGCTGGTCGCTGCCTGCTTCAGCCTAGTTGTAGTAATCGGCTATGTGAAGCTGGGCGATATCTTGACGCTCGACTATCTAGCGACACAAGAAGAGGGACTTCGCGACTATCAACAACAGCATCCGCTGCTCATCTATGTTTTAGCCTTTGTGATCTACGTGGCAGTCACCGGGCTTTCGATTCCTGGCGCAACCGTGCTGAGTTTGCTGATGGGTTGGTTTTTTGGTTGGCTGCCGGGTGTGGTTCTAGTGAGCTTCGCTTCGACCACGGGCGCGACGGTGGCTTTTTTGCTGAGTCGTTACTTGTTTCGGACGGCTCTTCAGGACAAATTCGGCCAGCGGTACCAACAGTTTAACGAGGCGCTAAAAAAGGAAGGACCGTTTTATCTCTTCACGCTACGTTTGATCCCGGCGATCCCCTTTTTTGTGATCAACGTGGTGATGGGGCTGACGCCACTGAAAATATCTACGTACTGGTGGGTTAGTCAGCTTGGAATGCTGCCCGCGACGATCGTCTATCTTTACGCTGGCTCGTCGGTGCCAACTTTGGCGGAGCTTGCCGAGCGTGGGACCAGCGGGATACTCAGCTTTCGCATAATTGCTGCATTGGCCCTGCTCGGGGTTTTTCCTTTCATTACTCGATATGCTCTTTCCAAATTTGCCCAAATTCGTCAACAATGCTAGTCACCTGCGGCTTCGCCAAGCATCCCCGTTCAAGGAACCCTCATGAAAGCTTCCGATCTGTTTGTCCAAGCTCTTGAAAACGAGGAAGTCGAGTTTATTTTTGGTATCCCTGGCGAGGAGAATTTAGACTTTTTGGATTCGCTTTCTCGTTCGTCCATCAAGTTGATTCTAACTCGTCACGAACAAGCCGCCGGTTTTATGGCAGCGACCTATGGACGTCTGACCGGCAAGGCAGGGGTTTGCTTGTCGACCTTGGGTCCGGGTGCAACGAACTTTGTAACTTCAGCAGCATACGCTCAATTGGGGGGGATGCCGATGTTGATGATTACCGGCCAGAAACCGATCAAGTCGAGCAAGCAGGGCCAGTTTCAAATCGTCAACATTGTCGACACCATGCGTCCGCTCACGAAGTACACGCGGCAAATTGCCAGTGGTACGAATGTCGCATCGCGCGTGAGAGAAGCCTTTCGACGGGCTGAAGAAGAACGCCCTGGTGCTACGCATTTAGAGCTGCCAGAAGACATCGCCCGCGAAGAAACGAACGAAATGCCGATCCCCGCCAGTTTGGCGCGACGCCCCACGGCAGAAGAAAAATCGATTCGTGCCGCTATCGAACTGATTCAAAAGGCCAAGCATCCGCTGCTGGTGGTTGGTGCAGCGGCGAACCGCAAACGGCCCTGCAAGATGTTGCGTCAGTTTGTCGAGCAGACAGGCATTTACTTCGTCACGACCCAAATGGGCAAAGGAGTCGTCAACGAGACCGACCCACGCTTCCTCGGCAACGCGACCCTATCGGCTGGCGATTTTGTACATCGGGCCATCGATCACGCCGACTTGATCATCAACGTCGGCCACGACGTGATCGAGAAGCCGCCGTTTTTTATGCACGCGGGCGGTGTGCAAGTCATCCACGTCAATTTTTTCTCTGCCCAGGTCGATCCCGTTTACTTTCCGCAGATCGAAGTAATCGGCGACATCGCGAATAGCATATGGCAGTTTAACGAGCAACTTAAAATTCAAAAAGACTGGGACTTTTCGTACTTCGAGAAAGTTCGAGCAGCCGGTGAGGCACATTATTTGGTAGGAGCCGACGACGAACGTTTTCCGATCTACCCGCAGCGTCTAGTGGCAGATGTCCGTCGAGTGACTGAGGGCAAAGGGATTATCGCCCTCGACAACGGCGTTTACAAAATTTGGTTCGCTCGCAACTACAAAGCGCGGTCGCCAAACACCGTTTTGCTTGATAACGCCTTGGCAACGATGGGAGCTGGGCTGCCCTCGGCGATGGCGGCAAAGTTGGTCTTTCCCGAACGACAAGTGGTGGCGATCTGCGGCGATGGCGGATTCATGATGAACTCTCAAGAGCTAGAGACCGCTGTGCGGCTCGACTTGAACCTCGTCGTGCTTATCCTGCGCGACGATGCTTACGGCATGATCAAATGGAAGCAAGCCAACATGGGATTCGACAACTTTGGGCTCGACTATGGTAATCCCGACTTTGTGAAATACGCCGAGAGCTATGGAGCCAATGGACATCGGGTCGAACGGGCACAAGAGCTTGCGCCGCTGATCACCGAATGTCACAAGAACCTTGGCGTCCACGTGATTGACGTGCCGGTCGATTACTCGGACAACGACCGCATTCTCAACCGCGAAATCCAAGAGCTTAGCAGAAACATCTAAGAGAAGGCCTTAGCCGCGTTGCCACGCAACGCAAGGCGTGTCACAAAAATGCTGTTCCTTGCGTTGCGTGGCAACGTGGCTGGGGACATTTCAAGGAGCGAAACTAATGTTACAGGAAAGCTACCCTTTCTATCTCGCCAACAAAGCCGCTAGACCCAATGCCGACCTTGAGGTCACGGATAAATACACTGGCGAGGTCGCGACGCGCGTTGCGATGGCCGATGCGACGACGATCGACCGAGCTATCGGTGCGGCGGTTGACGCCGCCGAGCCCTTACGAAAGATGCCGCCCTACGAACGCCAAGCGGTGCTCAATCACTGTGTCGATCGCTTTACCGAGCGTGCTGACGAATTGGCCGACGCACTCTGCATTGAGGCTGGCAAGCCGATCAAGGATAGCCGAGGCGAAGTGTCGCGTCTGATCGATACGTTTCGCATCGCTGCAGAAGAGGCGGTTCGCATCACTGGTGAGGTGATGAATTTGGAAATTTCTCCCCGGGCGCGCGGTTATCGCGGAATGTTTCAGCGGGTGCCGATCGGACCTTGTTCGTTTATTTCGCCATTTAATTTCCCACTCAACTTGGCTGCTCATAAGGTCGCTCCGGCAATTGCAGTTGGGTGCCCGTTCGTTTTGAAGCCGGCGAGCCGTACCCCGATCGGGGCGTTATTGATCGGAGAAATACTGGCAGAGACCGATCTGCCACCGGGTAGTTTTTCGATTTTGCCCTGCCGCCGGGATGGGGCGGATCTGTTTACGACGGATGAGCGGCTCAAGTTGCTGAGTTTTACGGGTTCGCCGGCGGTGGGTTGGGATTTGAAAGCTCGTTCGGGCAAGAAAAAAGTAGTGCTTGAACTCGGCGGTAATGCCGCCTGCATCGTGGACAGCGATGCCGATCTCGAGGACGTGGTGAGTCGCCTCGTCGTCGGGGCCTTTTATCAGTCTGGGCAAAGCTGCATCGGCGTACAACGGATTATCGTACATGCGTCGCTTTACGACGAATTAAAGGAGCGGCTTGTCGCTGCTACGAAGCAACTCGTCGCGGGCGACCCCAAGGACGAGCAAACGTTCCTCGGTCCGATGATCGACGTGCGCGAAGCCGAGCGACTCGAGTCGTGGATTGCTGAGGCTGTCGAAGCTGGCGGAAAAGTTTTGTGCGGGGGTGGCAGAGAAGGTGCCATGCTTGAAGCGACATTGCTCGAGGAAGTACCGAAAGATCAAACGCTTTGCACAGCAGAGGCATTTGGACCAGTCGCAATTCTCAGCCAGTTCACGGACTTCAAGGAAGCTTTAGCCGAGGTCAACGAGGGCGACTTCGGCTTACAAGCTGGCATCTTCACACGCGATATCTACAAAATCCAGCTTGCCTGGGACGAACTCGAAGTTGGCGGAGTAATCATCGGCGATGTGCCCTCGTGGCGGGTCGACAATATGCCATACGGGGGCGTGAAGGACAGTGGGCTCGGGCGCGAAGGCGTTCGCTTCGCGATGGAAGACATGACCGAGCTGCGACATCTGGTCATTCGCACGCCAGCAGAGCTGCGCTAGTCCTTTTGCGGCACTCCGGGCGTTTCGTCAGCCGACGGACTCTCTTTGTGAACCTGTGCCGATTATTCCGAGTCTTCACGCAATCTTTACACTTCGAGCCTAAAAGATCAGAACAATCGTTAAATTCGGAACAATCGAACGTCGATAAATGTTTCCAGACCCCTGCAAGCAGTTAAATCGGCACCGTGCTAGCAAGAAGGGTGAGTTGCAATACTGGGCAAAATTTCGATCCCTGAGAATCGCAGCTATGCAACCACGACGAACCGGCGCGGGGCAGTGGAAGACACTGTTGTGGCTCCTTTGCGCGATCTGTTCGCTCGCGGCGAAGGCCGTCGTTGCCCACGAAACAGAATCGGTCCATCTCTTGCCCCCAGTCGGCGACGCCCAGACGGCGGCTTTCTGCAGTAACTTTCTTCAGGACAAGGGAAAAGAGTCTTCCGAAAATCCTTCCGTCGAAGAGCGCCTTACGAAGCTCGAAGAAAATTACTCCGACCTGGGTGAAGACTATGGCAAACTCGAAAAAGACCACAAAGCCCTCAAGAAAAAAATGAAGGCGTTGGCCACGAGCGGGCATAGCGGGGCTACGATGAGTGTCAACGGGCGTATCCACGCCGACCTGTGGACTTTTCCTGACAGCAGTGCTGGCGTCAATGTCTTCGAGAGTGGCGATCCGCTGATTTCTCCGCAAGACCAGTTAGGTTTTCGCCGCATTCGTTTCGGCGTGAAGGGCGATTTGTGGCAGACAATGCTCTACAGGATCGAAATGGAATTTGCTGGTGGCAATAACACCGAATTTCGCGATGTTTATCTGGGCTGGAAAGATTTGCCACTTGTGCAGACCGTGTTGATAGGTAATCAAAAACGCCCCTACGGCCTCGATCACCTCAACAGTAGCCGCTACAACGTGTTTCTCGAACGCCCTTTCGTGATCGAATCGTTCAATCAGGACGCACGTCGAATGGGCGTGCAGTCGTATGGGGTTTCGGAGGACGAAAACTGGAACTGGCGTTATGGCGTTTTCAATCAACGTTTAGTGCAAGATGAAGGCTTTTATCGCAGCGATCATTGGCAGCTTGAGTTTGCTGGTCGATTGGCCAATACGTTCTGGTACGACGAAGCCTCCGACGGGCGTGGCTACGGCCACTGGGCCATTTCGGGCACGACGGCAAATCCCGATGGCAGCGCCGGTGGCAATCGCGCGGATAACGAAGCACGCTTTCGACAGCGTCCCGAGGCACGTTCGGACCGTCGATGGCTCAACACTGGTCGTATCGACGGGGCGGATAGCTATCAACTGCTCGGATTAGAAAATGTCTGGAACTTCGGTGCGTTACAGTTGGTCGGCGAGTACCAAAACATCTGGCTCCAGCGAGATGCAGGCTTCGGTCGGGATCTGAATCTTAACGGCGGTTACGTCTACGCTGCCTATTTTTTGACCGGCGAGCATATGCCGTGGAAACGCTCTACAGGTGTCCTCGGTCGGATCAAGCCGTTGGAAAACTTTTTCTTGGTGAATACCTGTGACGATGGCGTCAAGGGTGGCTGGGGAGCATGGCAGATCGCCTACCGCTGGTCGTATGCTGACTTCAACGACGACAACATCCAAGGCGGTCGCGGCGTGAGCCACACGCTGGGGCTCAACTGGTACTGGAATGCGTACGCACGGATGCAATTCAACGCAATCTACGGCGAAATCGACGACGCAGCGATCAACGACGGCAGCAACACCGGCAACCCGGCAGACGCACTCTCAGGAAATTACACCATCCTAGGCGCAAGGTTCATGGTCGATTTTTAGTGAGAAGTCGTTGGTCGTTAGGCGTTAGGCGTTAGGCGTTAGGCGTTAGGCGTTAGCAATAAACAGTAACCGAGATCCAATGGATCGCCGGAAAAAAGGAAGACCCTATGTTCAGAACAACTTTGCCCATGCTAACCATCGTTAGCTGCTTGACCTTGGCACTCGGCGTTCCAGCTTTTTCTGAACCGCAACTGGAACAGCCCAGTTCGATTGCCAGGGACGCGGCACTTGCAATCGAAACGGATCAAAACGTGATGCCCGCCGGCTGCACCGGTTCTTGCGGTAGCGGCGAAACCGCAAGCGGCAGGGCGGTGTGCTGCCCGAAGCGCGTGACGAAAGAAGTGAAAAAGCAATGCTGGAAGGTGAAGAGCGAACGGATTTGCATCCCCAGTTTTCGCTTTCAGTGCAATTGGTGGAAACGCGGCAAGAGCCGTGACGGCGGCGACACGTGTTGTTCCAGCAGCAGTTGCACCGATTGTCCGCCCAAATGTGGCCACGTTCGCTGCATCAACGTGCTAGAAAAACACGAAACCACCTGCGAAGAGTGCGGTTACGAGTGGGAATTCAAATGTGTGCGTACGGGTAAAGGCGGGTGTTGCGGCGATGATTGCCCTTCGTGCGGGTGTGCCGCCGAATAGCAAAACGAACAGCCGCGATCTTACACAGATCGCCAGAGAGCTGCGCTCCGACGATCCGCTGGATCTCGGCTATTGTGTGTCTTCTTAAGCGGATGGCGACTCAAACGACTTTCGTCTTGCCGGGCACAGGGACCGGATATTTGCCTTCGGCATCGGGCATGACGGGTGGATCGGCAGAAAAGTCGTATTTTGCCGGCGAGAGGTCGATCTCGGAGTTGATGGCTTCGTCCCACGTCACATTTTTTCCCGAATAAGTCGCCATGCGGCCAAGGATCGAAGTCATTGTGCTGTGGGCACCATACTCGACTTCACTGTAGCGCTCGCCCTTGCGGATCGCCGCGAAGAGGTCGTCATGTTCGACTTGATAGGGATCGGCTTTCGGGCCTGTGTATTGCCAATCGCCATCGGGCATGGTGATATGGTATCCGCCGATGTGGGCCTTGCCTTTGGTACCGGTCGCAAACTCATCAACGATATTATCACAACCGAGGATGTGTCGGCACTCGCTGAGCATCGTCGAGCCATCGGCATAGGTAAATTCGACCATGTGGTGGTCGAAAATCTGCCCGTGGTCGTTGCCAGTACGTACTTGGCGACCGCCCATGCCGTTGGCTTTCACTGGGTGAGCATTTTTGAGCCAGTTACTGACGTCAAGGTTGTGAATGTGCTGCTCATTGATGTGATCGCCGCA
>JAADGD010000212.1 GCA_013152515.1 Planctomycetota bacterium | reverse complement strand
GCTGGCTGAGTCAACTGTGGCAACCTTGCGGGGAGGGGGATTGATCGAAAAAATGCGCGCACAGCGCGCGCAAATTGAACGTTTGCAGTGCAGAGAAAATTGCAAGTACCTTCACTTTGCGGTCTCTGTGACTCTGCGAGAGGCTTTTTTAGTTTTTGGTTGCGGCTATGTCGCGCTGGGTCCTCAGTGACTCCGTGGTTATTATCTAATTGGAAGTTCTGGGATAGGTTCTAAGAGACAACCTGCAAATCACAGAACCCCGCAGCAATCGCTACCAACCGCTAGGATCAGACCGTCTGCCAATCCAAACCAATGTCGAGCGAACGGGCTGAATGGGTTAAAGCGCCCACGCTGATTCGTTCAACGCCGGTTTCCGCAATTTCGCGCAAAGTCTGGAGATTCACTCCGCCCGACGCTTCGAGCTGAATTTCAGGAGCCGTTTCATCACGCATTTTCACCGCCTTTCGTAGCATGGCAGGCGGCAGATTATCGAGCAGCACGATATCGGGCTTCGCTGGCAACACAGCAGCAAATTGATCGAGCGTGTCGACTTCGATCTCGACGACCAAATCAGTCTGGTCTTGCTGATTCTTCAGAAAACTCCGGACATCACGAACCGCGTCAGCCGCGTCGCTTGCCGCAGAACCACGCTGAGCAAGATGGTTGTCTTTGATCAGTACCGCGTCATACAAACCCATTCGATGGTTACTCGCCCCACCGCAGCGGGCCGCATACTTTTCCAGCCGCCGCCAGCCGGGCGTTGTCTTGCGGGTGTCGTAGACCTTGGCGGACGTTCCTGCGACTTCGGCCACGTACTGGCTGGCAAGCGTTGCGATGCCCATCAGTCGTGAGAGTAGATTGAGCAACGTTCGTTCGAGCGTCAATAAATCACGCACGTTTCCTTGTAAGCGAACGAGTGTTGCGCCTGGTTCTACCCGCTCGCCGTCCGCTGAAGTTGGACTCGCCTTTAGTTGGGATTTCATTTCTTCGATGACTGCCGCCACTGCGGGCATTCCGGCGACGATGCCTGCCTCGCGCGTTACGACGTTGGCCGCCCCTTGGCGATCGGCCGGTACGAGCGCCACGGTCGTCCAATCTTGTTGCTGGCCCAGGTCTTCGGCGATGGCAAGCCGAATGATCGCTCGACAATCGGCATCAACCGACGCGTCCCACTCAAACTGTTGAAAATCTCGCACTGGGTTTTCCTGTTTTGGTTCTGATATACTCGGGGTGGTCCCCCTCCCCTTTTGTGGGGAGGGGTTAGGGGAGGGGGGGACCTACCGAGTTGTTCAAAACCCTCCCCTAACCCCTCCCTAAAAAAGGGAGGGGGACCATACTGCCTACTGCCTACTACCTACTACCTACTAAAACAATATCCCCTTTCCTATGCCTAGCAAGCAACCCACCCTCGAAAAATCCGCGCGACCGTGGATTGATCCGCGCGATCGGGGCAGCTTGTGGGTACTGGTGAGTAGTGCCTTGGTAATGACGATTTGCTACTGGTGGTATCTCGGCGGCCATCGGGGCGGGCTGGTCGAGATCGAACGAGCGTCTCCCTTCGAAGCAAAATTCCTGGTCGACATCAACCGCGCCGACTGGCCCGAAATCATCCAACTCCCCGGCCTCGGCGAAATCCTCGCCCAACGCATCCTCGCCGACCGCCACGACAACGGCCCCTTCTTCGACGTCGACGACCTAGTGCGCGTCAACGGCATCGGCGTGAAGACGCTGGAAAAGATTCGGCCCTATTTGTTGCCGATACCGAAAGATAGCGATTGGGCAGAGCTAGAATTCGAGAGCAACGAAAAGTTGCAGTAGCCGCGATCTGACAGATCGCCGGAGCGAAAAACGCGGGCATGTTCAGTTGAACTTTTTCAACAAAACAACCGGCTTCGGCAGACGAAAGGAGCAAAGATGGCACTGAGAGCTAGCAGAATCGAACTTGGCTCCGGAACAATCAGCAGCGTAAAAGAATCGAAAGTTGCACCAGAGCCCCATGTCCATGTGTAACTACCTGGAATGATGCCAAGTGAATCAAAGGTTTCACCAGAAAAAATTGCAGTCCCTGCAAGCTCCGTCCCCGAAGTGTAGAAGGCGGGAACAATTAAAGCAGGCACTAAGGGCACGAGTGTGCCACCATCATCAATGTAGAAATAGGCTGCTCCAAAGAGGTCACCGGTTCCACTCTCAGCAATATGGAACCCCGGTAGTAGTCCTAAAACGACATCTTCCGCAGGGAAAGAAGGTGGCGGGCCAAAACCTTCTGGAGTGCTCAATGAGTCTCCCATGTACGGATCATAATTCGGACCGGAAAAGGGGCCATGTGGAGGTCCGACTCGAACATCAGGGGTTGCTCCCGAGATTCCTGTCCTGATCCCTTTTCCATTACTCGCAAGAAATCCATTTGAAAGGGCTGACAAATTAAAAGATCCAGAGCCAGCTAAGACCACGCTGTCCTCAGTCTCGACAGCCACAATTACGACCTCAGCTCGTGTATGAGAAATTACGACTGTAGATAGAAATACTGCAAGAGTAGCGTGATACAATTTCATCGTTTTTTGTTCCAGTCAGGAGAATAATCGTAACGGAATCGTCCTTGCGGACATTCGATTCGTTTGAATCCAGATAACAGCATTATAGCAGTCTGCTCAGACTAACGCGAAAGTTCCTTTCCGCCAAGCACTCGCCGAGCAAGCCCTTTTCGTGAATAATGGAAGTCGCTGATCGCCCTCGAACCAGGAACCAGTCCATGATCACCGAGTCGCAAAACCTGCTAGCCAGCTTTCATGCTTTGCCAATCACGGAGCAGCAAGTCGTCGCGGCAGAAATTTTGCGTCAAGTGTCCGGCACCAAGTCTTCTCCGACTGATGACAATGACCTATTGGCGTCGGATGCCTGGGTTCAGGAATTCGATCAATGGGCACGGCAGCACCGTCTTCGAAACGCGGCTGTCGATGATAGTCGCGATTCGATTTACCGTGACGGTGACGAATGAGAGTCTTGCTAGACACCAATATTCTCATTCGCCTCGTCAATGGCGAAGAAGACCCTCTGTTTCGGCCAGCGCAGAATGCTCTTAAATTGCTTCGTCGAGAAAACCACCTACTGACGCTGGTGCCGCAAGTGCTCTACGAATTTTGGGTCGTTGCAACTAGGCCTCTAGCCAACAATGGCTTGGGCATGACAACTCAAGAAGCTGCGTAAGAATTGCATTGTTTCGGCCCGCCGTTGTTTCGCCTGTTACATGACGAGCGGGCGATCTTTTCACATTGGAAAGATTTGGTGACCTCATACCAAGTTCAAGGAAAAGTGGCTCATGACACGCGACTCGTTGCTGCCATGTTACGTCATGACATCTCGCAGCTCTTGACTTTCAATGACGCCGACTTCCGTCGCTTTAGGGAAATTACGGTCTCCACACCGCAATCGGTAATTTCTCCGTAGTTCACTTCTGGCTACAATGTCATTGGATAGGTGGCCAAAAATCGTACGCGATTCTTCTGCTGCGATTGTGTAAAATGCTCGCAACCCTCCTAACTTCGACTTTCGCACTTTTCGTAGGAAAGATTGCCCGCGAATAACTACGGTAACGGTTCACAAGCCAGCAATCCTCTTACAACGACCTCGGGGGAAATTAGGAGCCGCCGATGGACGCAGATAAACGCAGATGTGAAACCAGAGTTCAAATATCAGCGTTTATCTGCGTTCATCAGCGGCTTTTTCTTTTTTTCCGTGAACGGCAAAAAACTGCGAAAGCCGAACTAATACTGCTTGTTGTTTGCCGTTCAAGCCGCTGGAGGTTTTGCCAAGTTGACGATCGGCTACTTGGCAAAACTTCGAGGGTTTTGCAACGTTGGATTTCAGCAAATCGCTGTCTACAAGGGGTTTGCCGATTTGGGACGGTGCAAAACCTCGGAGGTTTTGCCAACAAAAACGTGTTTCAAACAGAGTGTGCAAAAGCCCAATAGAGGGGGGTGGGCGGTTGTGGTCTAATGAGGGATTCCCGATATTCGTAGCAAGCTACGTCGCTTCGTTTGTTTTAGAATTGCACTCCGTTTTCCGCTTTTGATTTCATGCCATGCCATTCCAACTCAACAGCCCGTTCGAACCCGCTGGCGATCAACCAGCCGCCATTAAATCCCTCGTTAAGGGGCTCCGTGAAAAACAAGCAGAACAGGTGCTGATGGGTGTGACTGGTAGCGGCAAGACTTTTACGATGGCGAATGTGATTCAGCAGGTTCAGAAACCGACGCTGGTGCTGTCGCATAACAAAACGCTGGCAGCGCAGTTGTATTCGGAATTCAAAGAGTTTTTTCCGCACAACGCGGTCAGCTATTTCGTCAGCTACTACGACTACTATCAACCCGAGGCGTACATTCCGGCGCGCGATATCTACATCGAAAAAGATGCTTCGATCAACGAAGAAATCGACCGTATGCGGTTGGCGACGACCAGTTCGCTCGTCAGCCGCCGCGATGTTATTGTCGTTGCGAGCGTTTCGTGCATTTACGGTTTGGGCTCGCCGGAGGATTACAAAGAGATGATGGTCGGTATTCGTGTCGGGCAGAACCTCGACCGCGACGATTTGCTCGCCCGGATGATTGATATTCAGTACGACCGCAACGATACCGATCCGGCCCGCGGCAAGTTTCGGGTGCGTGGCGATTGCGTCGAAATTTGGCCGTCGTACGAGGAGTTTTCGTATCGCATTGAGTTTTGGGGGGACGAAATCGAAAAGCTTTCGATCATCGACCCGACTTCAGGCGACGCGATCGACCAACTCGAAGAGATTTACATTTACCCCGCCAAGCATTTTGTGCTGCCCGAGGAACGGATCGAAAACGCGGTCGACCAAATTCGCAAAGAGCTATCGGGCCGACTCGAACAATATCGGAGCGACGGGCGAATGCTCGAAGCGCAGCGAATCAACGCTCGTACGCGGTTCGATATCGAAATGATGACCGAGGTCGGCTACTGCCCGGGGATCGAAAATTATAGTCGCATCTTGGCGGGACGGGCGGCCGGCGATCCGCCGAGTACGTTGCTCGACTTTTTTCCGGACGACTATTTGCTGTTCATCGACGAGTCGCATGTCACCTGTTCGCAGGTGCGGGCGATGTACGCGGGCGATCGGAGCCGTAAAGAGACGCTCGTCGAACACGGGTTTCGGTTGCCAAGCGCACTCGACAATCGGCCACTCAAGTTCGAGGAATTCCAAGAGCGGATGAACCAGGTGATTTATGTCTCGGCAACGCCCGCAGTTTACGAGTTGGAGCGTGTCGGCGGCGAGGTCGTCGAGCAGGTGATTCGCCCGACGGGGTTGCTTGATCCGGTGATCGACGTTATTCCTGCGACGGGGCAGATTCCTCACTTGCTGGAACAGATTCGCGAACGGGCGGCTGCTAGCGAGCGAGTGCTAGTCACGACGATGACCAAACGGCTGGCAGAAGACCTCGCCGGCTACTTTTGCGAGCAAGGTATCTTGTGCAAATGGATGCACAGCGAATTGGACGCCTTCGAGCGGGTCGAGTTGCTGCGTGACTTGCGACTTGGCAAGTTCGAAGCACTCGTTGGCATCAACCTACTGCGTGAAGGGCTCGACTTGCCCGAGGTGTCGCTGGTGGCGATTTTGGACGCCGATAAAGAAGGGTTTTTGCGCAGCGAGACTTCGCTCATGCAAACGATTGGCCGCGCGGCTCGGAACGTCAACTCCAAAGTCATCCTCTACGGCGACAAAGTTACCAACTCGATGCAAAAAGCGATCAACGAAACCGAACGCCGCCGCAAACTGCAAGAGGTGTACAACAAAAAGCATGGCATCAAGCCTGAAACGATTAAAAAAGCGATCCTTCGAGGCATCGAATCGGAGGCGTCCGCTCACATCCAGGCCAACGCCGCGGTCGGACGAACCGACGAAACACAATACATCACCGACGAGTACATCGCCGAACTAGAAACCGAGATGCACGCCGCCGCCGACGACATGGAGTTCGAGCGTGCAGCGAAGATTCGCGATCGCATTGAGCAAATGCGAGAAGCGGTCGGCCAGCCCGTCGACTCAGTCAAAGAACGCGTCGGCGGTAAACGTCGTCGGAAAGGAGGCAAGAAGCCGGGCGGACGCGAAGGACGCGTGCCACATCCGAAGCGGAATGCTTGAAAGGGGGTTAGGGGTTAGGGACTGGGGAAACGCGTCATTTTACTCTCCAAATCCCAGTTCCCAACCCCTCGCCCACAAAACAAGCCTGGCACTCGCTACGAGTACCAGGCTTATGAATACGCTTGAAGAAAATGCTTGGCGAATTACTCGGTAGCAGCTTCTTCTTTGTGGTCAGCGTCTTCGTGGTCAGCGTGATCCTCTCCCTCGTGATCGGCTGCTTTGTCGTCGCTGCCAGACGCACTACCTGCATCTGTTGCTGGAGCAGACGGAGCATCGCTCGTTGCTGCGTCTCCACCACAGCCAACGACGGAAAGACAAAGACACGCCGCCAGAAACAAAAAACTAAACTGTCTCATCGTTGAGACCTCCTTACAAAATGTGATTTCAATCCTCATGGAACGCAGCGAGCCAATGCTTGCCGCCTACGAAGCATTTACCATAGCCATGTGGCAGGTCGCTGGCAATGAACCAAAGGGGCTAGCAGTGAAGTAATACCATTTTTTGGCAAGTGGCCGAGTGGATTGTCGCAGGAGAACCCGTCCTGACCGTCGATTCGCTCAAGATCAGCCCCTACAGCTTACGCAGATTTGCTGACCCTAACGAGAGGGCCAGAATGCCGTCGATCCTCACCGATCAGGCTCATTTTGCGGTAAGTGCTGAGCCGAAAGTTCCTTTATACGGTAGTAGCAATTCACCTGCCGACAGTTATTCGTCTCACCAGAATCTGGGGATATTCCTCCATGAAGCGCCTGTCTCAACTACTATTGGCCTTGCCCTTGGCTTATGGCCTGATTTCTTGCCCCTCCTTTCCGCTATCGGCAAACTCGGCTCAGGCTCAAGAGGCGGATCGCCCGGCGGTAGCCTCTCCGGAGGCACCTAACACCGCCGAAAAAGAATGGTACTACGGCCCCAGCAAACATCAGCCGGAAACCAAGTCGCTGAGACACCAAAAGGCCGAACTCCGCGCTCGCCACCGTATCGCCCGCATTGAAAGCATGCGTTGGTACGGTTTTTCGGCCAGTCGGCCAACCGCCGCCGGAATTCCTTTCACAACGATGTACTCCCCAACCTGGACCCGCCCGGGAAATCGACCGTTCGCATGGTACACCAGCCAGCGTCCGGTCGTGGTTGTTTCGCCGTATTCGCCGTATTCCCCGTCGTACCGCCACTCTTCGTACTATCGTTGAGCCGTTACACGAGGGAAACGGGCTGGAAAAGAGGGGGAAAAGAAGCTGACTATTTTTTTCTTGCTAAGCGGCAAGCCGATAACAGGCTCGCTAAGTGCTTTGGCTGTTTCGATCCAGCCGAATTATGGCTTAGCTCATCGAAGACGTAACGAGCCTCGCGAATCACATCAGGTCCGACTCTGTCGGGTTTCAACTCTGCAAGATATCGCGAAGCCTCGGCCACTGCGGCCCAATCTTCGGCAGTAGTGGCAGAAAATAGACGTTCGATACCGTCGAGTTGCGAATCGATCACCGCCCCTACATGCCGACTGTTGGCAGCCAAACGTGCATGCAATTGGTTAAGCTTCGGCAAGGAAGGATAGTCGCTAGTATCCATGATTGGATCGTGGTTCGTGGTGGATGGTAAAAAGTAACCGCGATGCAACTCATCGCCGGAGCCCTAAAAGCCCCTAAGCAGCCAGACGCAACTTCGACGCTGCCTTGGGCACACCAACGCCAGCCTGTCGCAATACGAGCGGCACAAGCTGTTCGGTCGCCGCACGCGTGACCGCATCCACCCCTGGCAGCTTCGCACCAGTATGGCGACTGATCGTCAACCGTGCCTGCCTCCGGACAATACTCCCCGCTCGAGCACGGACGTAGCCACGAGCCTCCGAGAAGGTCATGCTCTCGATCGAGCCGCGCACCAACTGACAGACGCTCTCCACGCACGAATCGGCCACCTGACGCGACAGAGCGTCCATTCGGCTCGCAGAATCTGCTCCCAGCAGCTTGGCAATTTTATTGATCATCGAAAGTTCCTTGAGTGTGTGCTACTAGCTGTCGGCTATCAGCCAGCCGACTTCATGCTTCCGCCATACATCACTTGATCGAATCGGCACAGCCGGAATCTCCAAGAGAACACTCCTCGCACGCCGGCAGCGGATTATCCGCGCGATTTTCAGCAAATTGCCAAGAACTCACAATCAGCAAACCGGTCTGCACTTGACCAAAACTCGCCAATTGCTTAACCTTCCCTGAGACAGGAAAAATTCGGCAGTAGGTTCAGGAAGCTGTCCAATCGGACCGAATAAACGTCCTATCTCTCCAACTTGGGTCTCTCAGAAATCGGAGTCCCGCACAAGTTAGGGCGCCGTGGCCAAGTGGCTAAGGCATCGGATTGCAAATCCGACATCGGCGGTTCGAATCCGCCCGGCGCCTCTTATTTAAACCCTACGTTTGTAGGGTTTTTTCTTGCGCTCGTGTCATCGTCGGTTGACTCCAAAGGCCGCGCGCCACCTAAAATGTCACCTGAGATTTTCCAAAGCTCTGCGGCAGTAGCTTGGGCATTCTGGCCAACGTAGTAGGTCATAGTGGTTTCGATGCTTGAGTGACGCATTAGCTCTTTCAAAACCGCAGGCATCACCTGCCTCGACCACCGGTGACCGAACGCACGCCGCAGGTCATGGGCTGAGGCGAACTTGCCACGCTCAGCGTCAACCACGACGCCTGCCTTCTCGCCAATGCGTCCAACGTACTTACTGGCCAAGTAGGAGCGGCGAAGCAGCACGTTGCCGTCTGTGCCCAGTAGGTTGAACACATAGCCTCGGTCACGCCGCATCGGTTCGAGTAGGGCAACAGCTTCGGGGGCGAGCGGCACCAACTCGACCTTGCCCGACTTCTGAGAGTCAGCATCGAAAACGAGTATCGACCGCTGGCCGTTCAGTCGCACAGTAACGCAACTCGGCTTGTCATCCCACCGAAGCGTCAGGGCTTCGCTGACTCGCAAGCCAGACGCCCATAGACCACGCATGAACAACTTCCAGGATGCGGCCGCAGCTTCGCCCATCACCTTGGGCGTGACCAGCAGCATCCGCTCGAATTCTTCGGTCGTGATGGGTCGGCCTTTCATCCGCGTTGCACCGCTACCACGCTTTGGCATATCGAACGTCGGCACGACTTGAATGATTCCCTGCCGATGCGCCCATCGACAAATAGCTTTGAGGTGTCGCAGGTGCCGAGCAACACTCGCTTCGGTCAGTCGATGAACTTTGAATTCGCCGTTTTCGTCTTTCGACTTGAGCTTGCGAGGCTTGCGCAACTCACGGACAAAGCCAGTTACCTTGGCCGTGGTCAAGTCGGCTACAGTCTTCGGGTTGCAATGTTTTTGGAACGCGTTCAACGTCGAAATATAGGCTTGCACGGTCTTGTCTCGCAGCCCCGCAGCGCCGTCCATTTCGTAGGCTTCGCGAAACTCTTCTCATGACATCCTCGATCGCTTCCGATAACGTCCTTCCTGTAACTCTGCTTCCCACTTCGCGGCAATCTTTTCAGCTTCGCGTTGCTTGCTAACACTGGTCGACCGTTCGCAGTGTCGGTTGGTGAATGGGTCGAGATACCGCATCGAGAAGTTCTCTCGACCCTTTCGTTTCAGAATGTGAACTTTGATTTCGTCGAGCATCGTTTCATTCTCCTGGGGTGTTACGGTCGGGTTACCTCGCCCGCGCTCGCTACGCGGCATCCTGTGGCTTCGGGCTACAGAAAATCGCACTGGCGAATGTCCTCGTCTTGCGAAACCTCCAAATTGACGTGCTTTGTTCTTGGGTCGGGAATCTTCGCCGGTCGGGGGCCGGGCTTGTCGGGCAGGTAGCCTTGCTTGTGGGCGAAATACCAGAACGTACGTAAGTCAATCATTTCGCATTCGGCGGTACGTATCGCTTTGCCGTCGACAAGCCTCTTGCGGAAAAAACTGGCGATCGTTTCGTCGTTCAAGTCGGCAACCATCGGTTCGCGCCCAAGGAATTCCGCCAGTCGTTTTCGACTGTTGTTATGCTTCTGGAATGACGAGTAAGCGAGCGTTCTTTCTATCTTTGTGGTACTCGTCGATCAGCGCCCGCAGCGTTTCCGGTGCCGTCTGCATTTTCCTGAATGGCCAGAGATTCATTTTTTACCCTTGATCGTGTTGCGCAACCGTCGGAATAGACCGGGCTTTTTCTTCTCGCCTAACGTGACGGTCTCTTTGGTTTCGGGATCGACCAACAGGTCGACCGCCTGCGGCTGTGGTGCAATGGCTGGGTCGATGTAGCGTTCCGTTACCGCTGGGGAAGAATGCCCCAGCAATTGTTAAGCGTTGCCGCCTGCGGCTGCGTAGTGGCTGGCTGTGGTGCGTCTGATGCGGTGGAACATTGATCTGCGATCCGTGGGGAGGCCGGCGGTTTTCAGTATGCCTTTGAATCGATTGTAAAGCGTTT
>JAADGD010000066.1 GCA_013152515.1 Planctomycetota bacterium | reverse complement strand
TTGGTAGGCGGCACCACCGACACGTTTCGAGCGTACTTCGATGGCAGGCTTGACGTTTTCGACGGCCTGATTGAAGACCTCGATCGGCTCTTCGTCGGGCAGGCGCTCTTTGATGATGGCGAGCGCTTCGTAGAATAAGCCTTGAGCGATGCTTTTTTTGCCATCGAGCATCAGGCAGTTGATAAACTTGCTCGCCAATAATGAACCATGCACAGGATCGGGTTTGAGCTGTTTGCGACTAGCAGTAATACGGGCCATAATTTTGTGGCTGTCAGCGGTCAGCTGTCAGCATTTAGCTAAGGGATGGAATAAAAAATAGCTGACGGCTGATAGCTGACAGCTAATAGCTCTAACTCTTCTTTGCACCGTAACGGCTACGCGATTGCTTGCGGCCTTCGACACCCAGGGAGTCGAGCGCGCCACGTACGACTTGGTAGCGAACACCCGGCAGGTCGCGAACACGTCCGCCGCGTACGAGAACAATACTATGCTCTTGCAGCGTGTGTCCTTCGCCAGGAATAAAGGTCGTGACTTCTTTACCGTTGGAAAGCCGCACACGCGTGATCTTCCGCAGAGCCGAGTTCGGCTTCTTTGGCGTCATCGTACGCACCTGCAAACAGACGCCCCGCTTTTGCGGACAGCCGTTCAAGACGGGCGACTTGCTAAACTTCCGCTTTTTCTTGCGGTTCTTCTTTACGAGCTGGTTGATCGTTGGCATCTATTTTTCTCTCAACGGTGTTTTCTGCAACATCACCACGCTATCGGCGCGAGCCGCCTACCTGTAGTGAACCTATCAATTTACCGCACATGTCCAGGGTGTCAAGGAGACCTCAGTCTCTAGTCTTTGTGGAGGCCCCGTTTTTTCTAAAGCCGGGCTTCTTTGAAATCACACGGGATTTTCGGGCCCCTCGGGACCGGAAGCCTGGGGCGGCTCTGCTTCGCTAATCGGCTCAACCGGAGTTGGCTCAATTACGGGTGGATGCTCTATTACGGGCGGATGCTCAATTACGGGCGGATGCTCTATAATAGCAGCGGGTGGCTCGATCACGGGTGGCTCTTCTACGGGTTGGTTCATGCCCAAAAGGGCATCCAAACCGCTGGGAATCTCCGCCGGACTGGCAATTGGTTCGACCGTGCCGACCGGGGCACCTTCGCCATTGCTGGCCGGAGCGATGTCTCCGCTAGCCTGTAACGCCGATTCGAGCAATGGGAACGAACGTTCGAGCACGCTTTCCTTTTCGGCTGCCAACGCTTCCAACGCAGCAGCGTGGATCCGCACTTCTGCATCTTGGACTGTATGAAAACCGGTGCCAGCCGGAATCAAGTGGCCCAAAATGACATTCTCTTTCAAGCCGACCAGATTGTCGGTTCGTCCGCCCAACGCAGCTTCGGTAAGTACCTTGGTCGTCTCTTGGAAACTCGCAGCCGAGATAAAACTGGAACTTTGGACCGACGCCTTGGTGATACCTAGCAGTTGCGTACTGGCAGTGGCCATCTTCGGCTTTGCACCCTTGGCAATCGTGCCACCAAGAGCCTCGATCTGAGCGTTCGCCTGTTCGAGTACGGTCTTCGGCACGATCGTTCCCTCGGCAAACTCGCTGTCGCCTTGCGTCGAAATCCGCAGGCACTTGGTGAGCCCACCATTGGCCAGTCGGAAGTCAAACTTATCGACCACGCTGCCCGGCAGCAAATCGGTGTCGCCCGGGGATTCGATGCGCACCTTACGCAACATCTGCGTAACGATAATCTCAATGTGCTTGTCATTGATTTCAACGCGCTGACTGCGGTAGACGTTTTGAATCTCGCGAGTCAGGTATTGCTGCACCGCTTCTTCACCCGAAATCCGCAAAATATCGTGCGGCACCAACGGCCCATCCACCAACGCCTCACCTGCACGTACCGAGTCGCCCGCATGGACGCGAAGATGCTTGCTGTGCGTGACCAGATGCTCGCGCTCGATGCCCGTTTCGCTGCGAACAATGATCGACCGCTTACCACGTTTCTTCTCGCCAAGAATTTCCACCACGCCATCAATTTCAGCGATCACGGCTGGATCTTTGGGCTTGCGGGCTTCAAAAATCTCGGTCACTCGCGGCAGACCGCCCGTGATGTCCTGCGTACCCGAAGCTTCACGCGGCGTTTTCGCCACGAGCGTTCCGGGAGTGATCATCTGCCCTTCGGTCACTTCCAAGTGAGCACGCTCAGGCATGTAGTAGAAGTCGAGGATTTTTCCGTCTTTGGGATCTTCGACCACGATCTGGGGATGCAAGTCTCCCTTGTGCTCGATGACTACAAATCGCTCTCTTCCGCTCGGATCGAGTTCGCCGCGAATGGTTTCGCCATCGACCAAGTCCTCGAAACGAATCTTACCACCCGTCTCCGCGAGGATTGGAATACTATGCGGATCCCATTCGCAAATCACATCGCCTGCCTTCACGACTTGGTCTTCTTCGACCTGAATCACGGAGCCAGAAGGTATCTCATACTTTTCCACTTCCCGGCCACGCTCATCGACCAGCGCAATTTCGCCATTGCGTGCCAGCACCATTTGTTGGCCAGTATCGTTGCGAACGATTTTCAAGCGAGCAAACTTAACGATGCCGCCCTTCTTGGATTTGATGTCGCTGTCTTGAATGTCACGCTGACCGACGCCGCCGATATGGAAGGTCCGCATCGTAAGCTGCGTACCCGGTTCGCCAATACTCTGGGCGCCAATGATCCCGACAGCCATGCCTTCTTCGACCATCGAACCGGTCGATAAGTCCATGCCATAACATTTGCGGCAAACACCCAGCGAAGCATCACAAGTCATCGGGCTACGAACTTGAATTTTCTCAAGTCCCATCTCTTCGATCTTGCGGGCGACGTCCAAAGTGATCATCTCGTTTTCAGCAACAATCACTTCGTCGGTAATCGGATTGACGATATTCGCGCGGCTCACACGACCCTTGGTCGACTCGGCCAGACCGACTTCGACCTTTTCGCCACGATAAATAATCCCCTTAGTGATGCCTTGGGTCGTGCCGCAATCTTCTCTCGTGATCACCACGTTCTGCGCCACGTCGGCCAACTTACGCGTCAAGTAACCCGAGTCAGCCGTTTTGAGTGCCGTATCGGCCAAACCTTTACGGGCACCGTGCGTACTACTGAAATACTCCAGCACGGTCAGGCCTTCGCGGAAGTTGGCCTTAATCGGTGTCTCGATAATTTTGCCTGACGGCTTCGCCATCAAACCACGCATACCGCCAAGCTGACGCATCTGCTCGACACCACCACGAGCACCCGAGTGAGCCATCAGATAGATCGGGTTGACGTAGCCATCGGTCCGGTGATCGTTTTCCAAACCGATCATCATCTCGGCCGTAATTTGCTCGCGGGCGTGCGTCCAGGCGTCGAGTACCTGGTTGTAACGCTCGACTTCGGTAATTACACCCCGTTGGAATAGCTTGTTGAACTTGAGGACCGCCTTATCGGCTTCACCGATGATTTTCTCCTTGGTGTCCGGCGTAATCAAGTCGTCGGTGCCAAAAGAGAGGCCGCTAAGTGTGGCCTGACGGAAACCAAGTTGGTTCATGTCATCGAGCAATTCGATGGTCGCGCGACGACCGATGAACTCGTAACTGTCAGAGATCACCTTCGCCAACTCGCTGGAACGGAGCGAAACGTTGTAGTACGGCATTCCCTGCGGCAAGATTATGTTGAAGACCACACGACCAACGGTCGTCTCGATCCGCTTACCGTTGGACTTGGGCAGGGCCATCTCTTCACGCAAGCAGCGCGAGGGCGGCAGTCGAACGGTGATGCGGGCGTGCGTATCCACCACCCCAGCAGCGTAGGCAGTCTCGACTTCTTCCATCGAACTAAAGACCATCCCGTCGCCCTTGCGGTCGGGCACGTGCATCGTCAGGTAGTAGCTACCCATCACCACGTCTTGCGACGGGCTAATAATCGGCGCACCGTTGGACGGACTAAAGATATTGTGCGTACTCATCATCAACGTGTGCGCTTCGACCTGCGCTTCGATCGACAGCGGCAAATGGACCGCCATCTGGTCACCATCGAAGTCAGCGTTAAAACCTTTGCACACGAGCGGATGCAAGTTGATTGCATTCCCTTCGACCAGTGTCGGCTCGAAAGCTTGGATTCCCATACGGTGAAGCGTCGGAGCACGATTCAATAGCACGGGGTGGTTCTTGATCACCTCTTCCAAAATATCCCAAACTTCTTCGTCCTTGCGTTCCAGCATCTTCTTCGCCGATTTGATCGTATCGGCGTGGCCGAGATCCTTGAGACGACGAATGATGAACGGCTGGTAAAGCTCCAGGGCAATCTTCTTGGGCAGGCCACATTGATGCAATTTCAAGCGAGGTCCGACGACGATCACACTACGGGCCGAGTAATCGACACGCTTGCCAAGCAAGTTTTCGCGAAAACGGCCCTGCTTACCTTTGATCATGTCGGTCAGCGACTTGAGCGGGCGATTGCTACTGCCAAGCACCGGTCGCTTGCAACGGTTGTTGTCGAACAGCGCGTCGACCGACTGTTGCAACATCCGCTTCTCGTTGCGAATGATCACCTCGGGCGCATTCAGGTCGACCAATTTTTTCAGTCGGTTGTTACGGTTGATGATCCGGCGGTAGAGATCGTTGAGGTCAGAGGTCGCAAAGTTGCCGCTGTCCAAAAGAACCAACGGGCGCAAATCAGGCGGAATCACGGGAATGACGTCGAGAACCATCCACTCGGGCTTGTTGTCGGAATCGCGGATCGCTTCGACCGTCTTGAGGCGATTGATTAAATCTTTCGCCTTTTGCTTCGAACCCGTCTCACTCAAATCTTGACGCAGATCTTCGGAAAGCTTGACGAGATCGAGCATGCCTAGCAGTTTACGAATCGCGTCGGCACCCATTTCTGCTTCGAAACTGCCTTCGCCATACTGCTCACGAGCGGCGCGGTACTCTTCTTCGGTCAACAACTGCTGCGGTTGAAGCGCTGTGTCGCCTGGGTCGACGACGACGTAATCTTGGAAGTAAATCACTTTTTCCAAGCTGCTCGTCTTCATCGCCAGCAGACTGCCTAACCGACTGGGCATCGCTTTGAAAAACCAAATATGCACAATCGGCGCAGCCAACTCGATATGGCCCATGCGTTTCCGGCGTACACGGCTGTGCGTGACTTTCACGCCACAACGATCGCAGATCATGCCCTTGTACTTCATGCCGCGATACTTACCGCAGGCGCATTCCCAGTCTTTTTCTGGGCCAAAAATCCGTTCGCAGAACAGACCGTCCTTTTCTGGGCGGTACGTTCGGTAGTTGATCGTCTCGGGCTTTTTCACCTCGCCAAACGACCAACTGCGGATATCATGTGGCCGCGCCAGGCTGATTTTCACCGAGCCATAGTCGTTGACGCGATCGTAGTTGGTGCCTTCAAGTATGCTCATGCTTATTCCTCACCAGGAGTTCATTGCAAATTGACCAATGGCCAATGCAAATTGCAAATTTTCCATGCTGGACAGTGTGTTGTTCTACTTTGGATCTTTTTGCTTGGCGGTCACAATTGATTTCCCCAAAATGCGGCAGAGCTGTGATGCTTCGTCCGTCAAATCTGCCAGACGAGCCTCCGAAAGCAACTCGCTACGTGCAATCAACCTCAACCAATAACACGACTCCCTTGCTTCTTTGAGAGCAATGCCCAACTTGTGTAAAAAATCTTTTCTGCTTTCAGCTGCGCGGCCTTCTTCGTAATGTGCCCCAGGGGCGGTCCCCGATCGAATTAGCTGATTTGCAATGTGACTACCGAGCCTCGTCGGTGGCAAGGCGTTGACTACCTTGCCTACTCTGGAGGAAAAATCCAGCAGCCGTTCAGACAAATCATCAGGTGACATCGAAACTCATATTTGCAATTTGCATTGGCCAGTGGTCAATTTGCAATCCTTTACCTTTTCTCAAGCTGCATATTCAAACCCAACCCGCGAATCTCGTTGGTCAGCACATCGAAGCTCGCCGGCGTGCCTGCTTGCAAGGTGTTTTCTCCTTTGACCATCGACTCGTAAATCTTCGTGCGGCCTTCTACGTCATCGCTCTTTACTGTCAACAACTCTTGCAAGATGTAAGCGGCGCCATAAGCTTCCAGTGCCCACACTTCCATCTCGCCAAAGCGCTGGCCGCCGAAACGCGCCTTGCCGCCCAGCGGTTGCTGAGTGATGAGCGAATAAGGCCCCGTACTGCGAGCATGCACTTTGTCGTCGACCAAGTGATGCAGCTTGAGCATGTAGATGTAACCGACCGTGGTTTCTTGCTCAAATTGTTCACCTGTCCGACCATCGAGCAGCTTCACCTTGCCATGCCGAGGCAAGCCCGCTTCTTCGAGGCAGTCGTTGATCTCTTCCTCGGTCGCACCATCAAACACCGGTGTCACGGCGCGAAAACCGAGCTTCGATCCAGCCCAACCCAAATGGGTTTCGAGGATCTGCCCGACGTTCATGCGGCTTGGCACTCCCAGTGGGTTCAGCATGATTTGGATCGGCGTTCCGTCTGGCAAAAAAGGCATGTCGGCGATTGGCAAAATCCTGGAGATTACCCCCTTGTTCCCGTGACGACCGGCCATTTTGTCGCCAACCGAGATTTCACGCTTGGTAGCAATGTAGACCTTGACCATCTGCAACACGCCGCTGCGGAGCTCGTCGCCCCGCTTCATCGAGTTCAGCCGGCGATCGCGTTCGTCAATCATCTCTTCGACCTTGGGCCAAAGCTGACGATAGATCTTCTCTACGCTTTTCTTGCGCTCAGGACTACGGATTTCGATCGTGTCGAGTCGAAACATTGTCGCCTGATCCGCCACGAACTGCGGCTCTTGGTTGTGGATGATTTCGTTGCCATCGACATCGGTCAATTTTTTCTGCAAAACCGTTTCGATCTCGGTGGCCAGTTCCGTAAAAGCGACAGCAATCTGCTCGTTGCCGTCCTTTTCGGTCTCCTTGAGTTCCTTCTCGAACAATTTTCGCTCGTCTTCGCTTAGACTCATGCGGCGAGAAAACTTTTGTGTGTCGATGACGATGCCATCAATGCCCGAAGAGACCTCCAACGAATCGTTCTTCACATCTTCGCCTGCCCGCCCAAAAATCGCGTGCAGCAGCTTTTCTTCGGGCGTCAGCTCGGTCTTCGACTTCGGCGAAACTTTGCCAACGAGGATATCCCCCGGCGAAACGAACGTGCCTATCTGGACGATGCCACTTTCGTCGAGGTTGCGAAGCGCTTTTTCACTAACATTGGGAATATCGCGAGTAAACTCTTCGCGACCTAGCTTCGTCTCGCGAATCTCGACGTCGAATTCCTCAATGTGAATCGAAGTGTAAGTGTCGTTGTGCACCAGCTCTTCGCTGATGATAATCGCGTCCTCGAAATTGTACCCATCGTAAGACATAAAACCGACCAACACATTGCGGCCCAAAGCGAGCACACCTTGGTGCGTCGCGGCACCGTCCGCCAGGACGTCGCCCTTTTCGACTTTGTCGCCGGGCATCACCAGCGGCTTTTGGTTTTGACATGTCCGTTCGTTGAGGCCAACAAACTTGCGCAGATGATGCACCTCGGGACCGATCTCAATACGACTCGAGTCAACATAAGTGACCGTCCCCTTGTGCCCGGCTCGGACCAACATGCCCGAATGATGCGCCACATCGTCTTCCAAGCCTGTGCCAACCACCGGCGGCTCAACCACCAGCAACGGCACTGCTTGACGCTGCATATTGGATCCCATCAACGCGCGGTTGGCGTCGTCATGTTCCAAAAACGGAATCAAACCTGCCGACACGCCGATCATCTGACTCGGCGCGACATCGGTGTACTCGATCTTGTCGGTCGCCATCAGGACGAAGTCCGACTTGTAGCGCGCGACGACCGAGTCGCCTTGGATCTTGCCATCTTTCACCGGCACGTCGGCCGAAGCCACCAGCGCTTCCGATTCTTGATCGGCACGCAACCAGACCACTTCCTCGGTCAACTTGCCTTTGGATACCTTCCGGTATGGCGTAATCAAAAAACCGTAATCGTCGACCGCCGCGTACATTGCCAGACTGGAAATCAGCCCGATGTTCGTGCCTTCGGGAGTTTCAATCGGACAAATTCGACCGTAGTGAGAAATGTGCACGTCGCGCACTTCAAAACCGGCACGCTTGCGATTCAAACCGCCTGGGCCCAGCGCCGACAGACGACGTTCGTGCGTCAACATCGACAACGGATTCGTTTGATCGACCACTTGCGACAGCTCGCCACGACCAAAGAAGTACTCGATCGCCGCCGAAATGCTCTTGGGGTTGATCAGACTGCGCGGCGTCATGTCGTCGGCGTCCTTCAGACTCATCCGTTCCTGGACGGTACGGCGAAGCTTGAGAAAACCTTTGCGAATTTCGTCGCAAGCCAACTCGTCGATCGTGCGCAAACGACGGTTGCCCAAGTGATCGATATCGTCAACATGGACATCGGGATCACCCGCAACCAGTTGCAGCAAATAGCGCAAGGTCGCGAGCAGATCTTCTGGCCGCAAGACCATCTCTTCTTCCGAGACATTCAGCCCCAACTTGCGATTGATGCGAAAACGACCGACGCGTCCCAGGCGATAGCGGTTCGAGTCGAAAAACTTTTCGTTGAACAGCGTGCGAGCTTTTTCCAACTGGGGCGGGTTGCCGGGACGCAATCGCTGATAGATCCGCAACAACGCTTCTTCGTGACTCGACGTGTTGTCGTCGGCCAAAGCATTCATCAAGTGCGGCGTCTTGGGCATCTCCATCACTTCGACCGACTTCACCTCAGAAGTGCAGATAATCTCGGCGATGTTCTTGCTGACGCGCTGCCCTGCTTCGATGATGATCTCGCCGGCACGTTCGCTGCCGACCGGATAGACCACGTCTTCCACAACGACTTTGTCTTCGATTTTGACCGCGCTACGTCCATCGGCCACCTTCTCTTTCTTCGTCGGGTAGAAGGTGCGAAGAATGTCGCCATCCATACTCAATTTGGGATCAATCGCCCGCAGCAAAGTCATCGCAGAAAACTTGCCGCTTTGATCGATGCGAACGGTAATGCTGTCTTTCTTCGTCGTATTCAATTCGATCCAACTACCGCGCTCCGGAATCACACGACAGCTATGCAAACGTCGTTCGCCCGCCTCCATTTCCGAGACAAAGTCGATTCCTGGGCTACGATGCAATTGGCTCACCACGACGCGCTCGGCACCGTTGATGATGAACTCGCCACCCCCGAGCATGATCGGCAAATCGCCCAGATAGACTTCTTCTTCGACCGGCTGATCTTTCACCAACCGCAGCCAAATACGAAACGGTCGGCCATAGGTCAGCCGCAGTTGCCGACACTCGTCGGTTTCGTAGCGAGGCTTACCTAGCTCGTAGCGCAGATACTCGAGCTTGATGGTTTTGTCGTAGCTCTCGATCGGAAAAATTTCGCGCAGGACACTTTCCAGCCCGTCGTCTTTCCGCTTGTCGCTCGAGCCACCATTGTATTGGAGGAAGCGTTCGTAACTTGCCGTCTGAATTTTGGTGAGGTCGGGAATCGAATAGCCGATACGGCCACTACCAAAAGCCCGAGTTTCAGGGGTCACCAAACGTCGTTGAGCCGTGACTGCCATAGGGCGTGCTGCTCCGATCTCACAAGGTAGGAACTTGGCGTCGCGCGCTGACCGACTGTCCGCTTATGCTGTTGATCCAACGATCGCAAAAGCTGTTGTACAAGTCGGCCAAAAGCCAAACAAAATAGCGCCAAGCAAAAGGGGTGGTAAGGTCTCTAGATTCAGACACAAGGGCTCGACAGACACAGCTAAGATCATCGCATTGCGAACGTCTTGGCATCAATCCATTGCCTCAGCATCAGGATCTAAACTGAAAAGACATTCCGGCAACTAACTCCAACACCTATTGCCCAACACAAAAATGCTGAGCGGGAGATCGCCGGGCACGGCCTCTTAATTCATCGATCTTCGTTCATTCGACAAACAAAGACATCGACAAAGACAACAACCTACTTGATCGAAACCGTTGCACCGGCTTCTTCCAAATCGGCTTTGACCTTCTCGGCGTCCTCTTTGGAAACACCTTCTTTGACTTTGCTCGGTGCACCTTCGACCACGTCTTTGGCTTCCTTGAGACCCAAGCCTGTCGCAGCGCGAACGACCTTGATCACAGGAATTTTCTTGTCGCCAAACGATTCCAGCACCACGTCGAACTCGGTCTGCTCAGCAGCCGCTTCGCCATCGCCGTCGCCACCAGCAGCCATCATCACGGCTCCACCGCCAGTTGCTGGCTCGATGCCATGCTCGTCTTTGAGGTAATCGCTCAGTTCTTTGGCTTCTTTGAGGGTGAGGCCAACGATCTTATCGCCCATCGTTTTCGTATCGGCCGAGTACTCGGCTACTGCTGCTTCTTCGCTCATCTTACTTCTTCCTTTCGCACGGGTCGGGCTGCTCAAGCCCAGTTCATTGAAAATTAATAAATGCAAATTTCAAATTGCAAATGTCTACAGTTCACAAATTTTCAATTTACGCCCTGTACCATGTTGAAATTTGCAATGATTTGTTATTCTTCTTCGCCTTTTTGCTTCACTTGACTAGCCAACAATTTGCCTGGCCCCAGTAACTGCGCCGACAAGGTCGCTCCTGGGCCGAGAATTTGGCCCATCAACAAACTCAGCTGCTCTTCGCGCGTTGGCCACTTACTGACCGCGACAACATCGTCAGAGGACAGCTTTTCGCCATCCATGACGCCGCCTTTCGCAGCGAATGGCTCGTAGTCGGCTTCCTTGGCCAGACGCACCACTTCTTTGGCCAGCGAAACAACATCCTCGCCGCCCCAAACAACTGCCGACGTGCCGGTCGCTCCCTCGAAGGCGATGGCCAACGCGGTTCCTTCGGTCGCCCGTCGGGCCAAACTGTTTTTCACCACCATCAGGTGCATGTTTTTTTCACGCAGGCTGCGGCGCAATTCGACGCTGGCGTTCGCCTCCATGCCAATCACGTCGACGACCAAGGCGTCGCTGACGCCATCCAATTTGCTTTTCAGCTCGTCTGTCATCAGGTCTTTTAGGTATTTGCTCATAGCTCTTTGTTCTGCTTGATTTTTTTGGGAGGCACCGCCGTTGGCCGACGACGCGAACGTCGCCCTAAATGGCTAGCTTAACGCTGGGGCTCATTGTGCCGCTGATGTAGGCTGACCGCAGGTAGGTTCCCTTCACGGCAGACGGCTTCATGCCAATAATCAGGTCGACAAAGGCCTGAATGTTTTCGGCCAACTTCTCTTCGTCAAAGCTGAGCTTGCCGACAATCGCTTGCACGTTGCCGCCCTTGTCGTTGCGGAATTCGACCTTGCCCGCCTTGTATTCACCAATCGCCTTGGCAACTTCGGGCGTTACGGTGCCAGCACGCGGCGAGGGCATCAGACCTCGCGGACCGAGCACTTTGCCCAAGGGACCAACAACCCTCATCATGTCGGGCGTGGCGATGCAAACGTCAAAGTCGGTCCAACCGCCTTGGATTTTCTTCGCCAAGTCGACATCGCCTACCTCGTCGGCTCCCGCTTCCTGGGCAGCTTCGGCGGCAGGGCCTTTGGCGAACACAATCACGCGCTGCTTTTTGCCAATGCCATTGGGCAAGACGATTGATCCACGAACGATTTGGTCGGCCTGGGTATGATCGACGCCAAGTCGCATCACAATTTCGACCGACTGATCAAACTTCGGGGCATCGAAACCCTGAAGTACCTTGACCGCCTCCGCGACAGACAAAGCCTCGTCAGGACGTTTTTCGATGCTTTTTTTGATTCGTTTGGCTAGCTTGGGCATGATTTATTCGTTTTTGAGTGGCTTTGCTTGTTGGTGCTTTCCCGCCCGCTGAAGCGCCATTTCACTGGAAACGGGGGCCGAGTCGCAATTTTCAATTTACATTTTGCAATTTGCATTTCTCATTTTGCAATTTGCATTATTCTCCTCAGCCTTCGACTTCCAACCCCATGCTACGGGCCGTGCCGGCAATCATTCGCACGGCATGTTCCAAATCGCGGGCGTTGAGGTCGTTCATTTTGGTGTTGGCAATATCCTCCAACTGGGCGTTGGTTACCTTGCCAACCTTCGTCTTGTTGGGCACACCAGAACCTTTCGCAATGTTGGCTGCCTTCTTCAGCAGCACCGCTGCCGGTGGGCTTTTGGTGATAAAATCGAACGAACGGTCGTTGTAGACATTCACCACAACCGGGATCATCATCCCGTTCGCTTCTTTGGTTTTGTCGTTAAACGCCTGGACGAACTGGCCCAGGTTCACACCAAACTTGCCCAGTGCGGTACCCACCGGCGGTGCAGGGGTTGCTTGACCACCGGGGATTTGGAATTTGGCGGAACCTACGAGTTGCTTTGCCATGATCTATTTTTCGTGTGTGTTCGTCCCGGCGCGCCGGGACGTCGCTTCTTGAATTGCTAAAAAAAACCTAAACCTGAAAAACCCTAGACTTGCTCAACTTGCCAGTATTCGAGTTCGACTGGTGTGCTGCGGCCAAAAATGTTGATCATCACCGTGATCCGGCCACTGTGTTCGTCGATTTCGCTCACCTCGCCCTCGAAGCTCTCAAAGTTGCCATCCTTGACCTTGACCTGCTCTCCTACAGAGAAACTGATGTTGAGCTTCGGTGCCTCTTCGGTCTCTTCCTCGTCGGTCTGGATGATGCGGGCCACTTCATGCGGCAACATCGGGGTGGGCTTGCCGCCGGAACCGGTGAAATCGCCAATGCCCGACGTCTCTCGAATCGCAAACCACGTGTCGTCGTTGATGCACATATTGACAACGATGTAGCCAGGATAAAGCTTCCGGTTCACCACCTTTTTCTTGCCGTTTTTGAACTCGGTCACCTTCTCGACCGGCACCACCACATCGCCGAAGTAATCTTCTAAACCCTCGACCGCGATCTTGCGCTTCAAGGCCGCTGTAATCGACTTTTCACGATTACTCTGCACCTTGAGAATGTACCAGTCCATCTTGTTTTCGTCCGACTCCTCCACCTCTTCAGAAACAGCCGACTCTTCCTCGACCGACTCTTCTTCCTCTTCGTCACCTTCGTCCTCGGCGACTTCCTCTTCTTCTGATTCGGCTACTTCCTCGGCCTCAGTTTCAGGTTCCTCGGTCTCAGCTTCTGGTTCAACCGATTCAACTTCCTGCACCTCAGTTGCCACCTCCTCTGAGACGACTTCTTCTGACGCCACTTCCTCAGAGGCATTGGCATCATCAGGCACGACTACATCTTCCACCAGCGCCGCAGCTTCAGTTTCAGCCTCAGCTTCGGCAGGCGATTGGTCGGCAAGTTTATTGGGGTCGTCGCTCACGGGAGCGTTTTTCCTATTCTTCTCTCAAGGCTCAGTTTCGTAAGTAAAGCCAAATCTAAATACCAACAACTACGCTAAAGAACCAATTCAACACGATGTCAAACAGGAACAGGGCGGCAGCCAGGAAAAAGATCACTACGATCACCACCATCGAAGCTCGCCAAAGCTCGCTCCGACCGGGCCACTGCACTTTGTTCATCTCTGCTTCGACCGAAATCAAAAAATCGGCGAAACGTGGGATATTCACAATCCGAAAACTAATCCACAGCCCAGCAGCAAGGACCGCCAAAGGCACAACATACTGCATGACAGCCGAAGTACCCGCCTGCCCTTCACTAAGCCCCCAAGCCCACACAGCAACAGCAATCGCCATTGCCGAAAACGTGATCTGGCGGGCCATCTTGCCCTGACTCCGCTTATAGGGCGAAGGATTGAACATTCCTGCGATTAACTCAGCCACGGGGCTTTAATCCTTAATTTACTGCAAACCAGACTCAGAAACCAACAGCATTTCGTAGCTCTAAGCCGTAGCGGCAAGTGACGAAGCTCGAATGACGAAACCCGAAATTCCTTCGTCATTCGTCATTGGGTCTTCCGTCATTCTATTAACAGGGGCGGTGGGACTCGAACTCACAACCCCTGGTTTTGGAAACCAGTGCTCTGCCAATTGAGCTACGCCCCTAAGGCAAGGGGGAGGGCGGAAGGAGGAGGGAGGAGGGAATTTCTAATCCTCCGCCTTCCGCCTTCCTCCTTCCGCCCTCGAAACTTACTCAACAATCTTCGTCACGACACCCGAACCTACCGTCTTGCCACCTTCGCGAATGGCAAAGCGGACACCGTCGTCCATGGCGATCGGCTTGCCGAGCTCGACCGAAATTCGAGCATTGTCGCCGGGCATGCACATTTCGGCGTCGCCCACCAAGTTGGCAGTGCCTGTGACATCGGTCGTGCGGAAGTAAAACTGCGGACGATAGCCACTGAAAAACGGTGTGTGCCGGCCACCCTCTTCTTTGCTCAAGACATAAATCTCGGCCTCGAACTTGGTGTGCGGGGTGATGCTACCCGGCTTGGCCAGCACCTGACCACGCTGAATATCCTCACGCTTGACACCACGAAGCAAGCAACCAACATTCTGGCCAGCGAAACCTTCATCCATTGTCTTATTGAACGCCTCTACGCCCGTGCAAGTCGTCTTGGTCGGAGCTTCAGTCAGGCCGATGATCTCGACCTCTTCGCCAACCTTGACTGTGCCACGCTCGATACGACCGGTCGCGACAGTACCGCGACCTTCGATCGAGAAGACGTCTTCGATCGCCATCAAGAACGGCTTGTCGTTCTCGCGGACAGGCTCAGGAATATAGCTGTCGATCGCGTCCATCAGATCGCTGATCGGCTTGGCATTTTCCGCGACTTCGGGGTGCTCAATCGCAGCCTTCGAGTCGCCACGTACCATCGGCACTTCGTCGCCCGGAAAACCGTACATGGTCAGCAACTCGCGAATCTCTAGCTCGACCAACTCGAGCAATTCTTCGTCGTCGACCAAGTCGCACTTGTTCAAGTAGACCACGACCTTCGGCACACCAACCTGACGAGCCAGCAAGATGTGCTCGCGAGTCTGCGGCATTGGGCCATCCGCCGCCGAAACGACCAAAATCGCCCCGTCCATCTGGGCAGCACCGGTGATCATGTTTTTCACGAAGTCCGCATGGCCCGGGCAATCGATATGGGCATAGTGACGATTTTCGGTCTCGTACTCGACGTGCGCCACGGCGATCGTCACAGTCTTGGTCGCGTCGCGAACCGTACCGCCCTTAGCGATATCGGCATACGACTTGAGCTTTGCCAAGCCCTTGGTTGACTGGACAGCCAAGATCGCACCGGTGGTGGTCGTCTTGCCGTGGTCAATATGCCCAATGGTGCCCACGTTGACGTGTGGCTTGGTGCAGTCAAATGTATCCTTGGCCATTTTTCTCCCTAACTTCTTCTAAGGGTTCGTTGCTTCAGTGACAAAAATGGAGTTACTGACGAACTCGAACAAACAAATGTGAAATTGAACTCTTTTGAAACTACTGCTTGAATACTACTTCGGCATCTTACGCGACTATCTTCCAGAGCTGCTGATGAGACTTGAACTCATGACCTCTTCCTTACCAAGGAAGTGCTCTACCACTGAGCTACAGCAGCGATAGAGTCAAGAGCTGAGTGTCCAGAGCCTAGAGCAAATTATCCCTCATCCTCTTTCTACCTCTAGACTCTCGACACTCGTCTCTCGACTCTTCCAAAGCGGGTGAAGGGAATCGAACCCTCGTCATCAGCTTGGAAGGCTGTTGCTCTACCATTGAGCTACACCCGCCTGCTGAATGTGAGATGGAAGATGGAAGATCGATGATGTGGATGCGTAAGTAGGCACGCACCCTGCTATCTTCAATCTTCAATCTCACTTCCATCCAATGGGGAGTGCAGGATTCGAACCTGCGAAGGCATAGCCAGCAGATTTACAGTCTGCCCCGTTTGACCGCTTCGGTAACTCCCCGGAGCTTCTTATCTACCCACCACGCCTACCGCCTAACCGCTTGTCCTCTTTGGATCATATTTTGGATCACCGTCAATCCTTGTGCCAATCCTTTGTGCCTAGCGTCAGCATCGATCCGTCTCTGCGTCACGCACCTGTTTTCTCGACATTTCTCGTCACCAACCCACGTCGTTTCAACCTACAGAGCTAGCGGAGGGACTTGAACCCACAACCTGCTGATTACAAATCAGCTGCTCTGCCAATTGAGCTACGCTAGCCTGGGCGTGGCAAACTTGTGCGAATCAACCAATATAGCTATGTCTGCCATACCCGCAAGGCGGAAAGAGTGCGAATTTCGGGCCAAAATTTTGAGAAGGGTGCTAGCAAGGGCCAAGATGGACACAGACACGGACGGAAAGGCGGTGGTTCTTGCCTAAACTACGCAAACTATTGAGGCAGGATGATTGCACAAAGGCAGCAAAGAACCACTCAAATAGTCGGCGAGCTACGTCTCGCCGACGACAGAACGCCGGAAACAGAGCGGCGAGGCGTAGCTCGCCGGCTATTCACTTGCCACTCTGGATTTCGCAGGTGGCCAAAAGCATGTGGCCAAAAATAACAGCTGAATTCCCACGGGCGATACTGTAAAATCAGGCTCGGCAAACTTCGGTTCGCCCTCGTTCTTTGACAACTGAAACCGGCGATTGTGAAACCGGCGACAGAGGGTTTTGCCAAGTAGCCGACCCTCGATTTGGCAAAACTCCGGCATTTTTGCACCGGGCGATTTCCGCAAACCCCTGGAGGGTAGCGACTTACGAAATCGCCTCGGTGCAAAAAGGCGGAGGTTTTGCCACGTAAAAACGTTTTGGTGCGCGTGGCAAAAGTGCAAAACGAACTTTGTAGCCGCGTGCGGAAGCCGTGGTTTTTCTCGGGCAGTTTTTCCCAGGGTTCGGCAGCGGCTTCCGCACGCAGCTTTGGCGGTGCTTCTCGTTGTTTTTGAGCCACTTGTAGGCCCGGCCCTCACCAAGCTACGATGGAGCGATTTTACACTATTTTCTTCGGCGAGTTGTGACTCACCGGCTATTGACAGGCCCTAACCCCTCAAACCTACCTTGCCCCGTCGCGACGATATTCACCGTATTTTGCTCATTGGCTCTGGCCCGATTGTGATCGGTCAGGCCTGCGAATTTGACTATTCTGGCACTCAGGCGTGCAAAGCGCTGCGTGAGGAGGGCTACGAGGTCATTCTCGTCAACTCCAACCCCGCCACGATTATGACCGACCCGGCCACCGCCGATCGGACGTACATCGAGCCGCTCACTTGGCAGATGATCGAAAAGGTGATCGCTGCCGAACGACCCGACGCGCTGCTGCCCACGCTTGGCGGCCAGACGGGGCTCAACCTAGCGATGGACCTCGAAAAGCACGGTGTGCTCGAAAAATATGGCGTCGAGATGATCGCCGCCAATGCCGACGTGATCGACAAAGCTGAAAGCCGTGAGCGATTTAAGAAGGCAATGGGGAAAATCGGGCTCGGCGTTTGCAACGGCAAGACGATCACCTCGATCGAAGAGGCGCGCGAGCTGGTCAAAGAGATCGGCATGCCCGCCGTCATTCGCCCCAGCTTTACGATGGGCGGCAGCGGGTCGGCGATCGCTTACAACCGCTCTGAATTCGACGAGCTGGTTCTCCACGGGCTGGACCTTTCGCCGACGACTGAGGTGCTGGTCGAAGAGTCGATCATCGGCTGGAAAGAATACGAGATGGAGGTGATGCGCGACGCCGACGATAATGTCGTCATCATCTGTGCGATCGAAAATTTTGATCCGATGGGCGTTCACACCGGCGATTCGATCACGGTCGCCCCAGCGCAAACGCTCTCGGACAAAGAATATCAACGGATGCGCGACGCGAGCTTAGCCGTCATTCGCGAGATCGGCGTCGAAACGGGTGGCTCGAACATTCAGTTTGCCATCAACCCCGACGATGGCCGCATGATCGTCATCGAAATGAACCCGCGCGTAAGCCGCTCGAGCGCGCTCGCCTCGAAGGCGACCGGCTTTCCGATCGCCAAAATCGCCGCCAAGCTGGCCGTCGGCTACCGCCTGCACGAGCTGCCCAACGACATCACTCGCAAAACAACCGCCTGCTTCGAGCCCTCGATCGACTACGTCGTGACCAAGGTGCCTCGTTTTGCCTTTGAAAAATTCCCCGAGGCCGACGACACGCTTACCACCCAAATGAAAAGCGTCGGCGAGACGATGGCGATTGGCAGCACGTTTAAGGAGTCGTTCCAAAAAGCGTTGCGTGGCCTCGAAGTCGGCGCATTTGGTTTTGGCTCGGACGGATCAGATCTCTGGGGCCCAAATGATAACGGCAACGAACAGCCTGACGAATCGGAAATCAAAGAGAAGCTGTCACGGCCTTGCCCCGAGCGCGTTTGGTATCTGCGCTACGCGATGAAAATCGGCATGACGATCGAGCAAATCTTCGAGCTAACAAAAATCGACCGCTGGTTCCTCGACAACTTGCTAGAGATCGTCGAAACCGAAGACGAAATTCGCGCCGTCGGCAACCTCGCCGAGCTGTCGCCCGAACAAATGCGCACCGCCAAACGCTTTGGGTTTTCTGATCGGCAATTGGCGACGATGCTGGGCGCCGCCGAGACCGAAGTTCGTGCTAAGCGACTCAGCCAAGGGGTCCGCGCCGCCTTCAAATCGGTCGACACCTGTGCCGCCGAGTTCGAAGCCTTTACGCCGTACTTTTATTCAACGTACGAGGATGAAGACGAAGTGCCGAAGAAGGGTGAGGCGAACCGCGAGCAACCGGCGAACCGCGAGCGTAAGCGACCGGAGTGCCAGGATGTTACTCCAGGCGCTAACGCTTCCGGCTCGCTAGGCGCTAACGCTTCCGGCTCGCCCGCGAAGCGCATTATGATCCTCGGCGGCGGCCCGAACCGCATCGGCCAAGGCATTGAATTCGACTACTGCTGCTGCCACGCGAGCTTTGCGATGCGTGAGCTGGGCTACGAATCGATCATGGTCAACTCGAACCCCGAGACGGTCAGCACCGACTACGACACCTCTGACCTGCTCTTTTTCGAGCCGCTTACTGTCGAAGATGTTCTCAACATCTGCGACCGCGTCGAACCCGATGGCGTGATCGTTCAGTTCGGTGGCCAAACGCCGCTGAACCTCGCCCGTGCGCTCAAGAATGCCGGTGTACCAATCATCGGCACGAGCGTCGACGCGATCGAGGCGGCCGAAGATCGCGAAAAATTCCAGCAATTGCTCCAGCGGCTCAACCTCAAACAACCGGCCAACGGCATCGCGCGCACGATGGATCAAGCGCGGCGGATCGCCGACCAAATCGGCTATCCGATTTTGGTCCGCCCTAGTTTCGTCCTCGGCGGACGAGCGATGGAAATTTGCTACGACAAATCGCAGCTCGATAAGTATGTCGCCGCCGCCTTCGTCGCTGCCCAAGGTCAACCGGTGCTGATCGACAGCTTTTTGGAAGGTGCCATCGAAGTCGACGTCGACGCGATCTGCGACGGCACCGATGTGATCGTCCCCGGCGTCATGGAACACATCGAAGAAGCGGGCGTCCACTCCGGCGACTCGGCCTGCGCGATTCCGCCGTACTCGCTGCCCGGCCCCGTGGTGAAAGAACTACGCGATGCGACTGAAGCGATGGCCCGCGAGCTGGGCGTTGTGGGGTTGATGAACGTACAATTTGCGGTGAAAGAAGAAAACGGCAAGCCGGTCGTTTACGTTATTGAAGTCAACCCCCGCGCCAGCCGCACTGTGCCGTTCGTCGCGAAAGCGACCGGAATGCCCGTCGCCAAAATCGCCGCCAAGGTGATGGCCGGCGTTTCACTTGCCGAGCAAGGTGTGACCGAAGACCCGATACCGAGCCACGTTTCCGTAAAGGAAAGCGTCTTTCCGTTCATCAAGTTTGCCGGCGTCGACATCGTCCTCGGCCCCGAGATGCGCAGCACGGGCGAAGTGATGGGCATCAGCCCTCGATTTAGTTTGGCATTCGCCAAAAGTCAACTGGCGGCGGGGACGGTCCTGCCGCGCAAAGGAAATATCTTCGTCAGCGTCGCCGACCGGGCCAAATCGTCGATCGTCGATCTCGCCGGTCGGCTGCACAAGCTCGGCTTCAAGCTGCTAGCCAGCGAGGGTACCGCCGCCGTTCTCGAAGCTGGGGGCATTCCTACTACGCCCGTCAAAAAAATCCGCGAAGGCCATCCCAACCTACTCGACTTCCTCTCCGACGGCGAAGTCGCGCTCGTGATGAACACCCCCCGCGGCAAAGGCGCCCGCACCGACGAAGGGAAAATCCGCGCCGCCGCCGTCCAGGCGGGCGTGCCCTGCCTCACCACGCTCGAAGCCGCCACCGCCGCGGTGATGGCGATGGAGGCGCTCTGCGAAGAAGAAATGGAAGTGCAGGCACTGCAAGATCGGTTTGCAACGTAAACAGCGAAGTGATGAGGAATAGCCGGCGAGCTACGTCTCGCCGCTTTGGTTTTCCGTCGTTTGACGTCGGCAAGACGTAGCTCGCCGGCTATTGGAAGTGCTCGTCAAGCTCGATCAACGAAGCAATTTGGAGCCTGGAGAAATCTGCGATATACTAAATTCTATGAGTACCGCCTCTGACAAGTTTGATGTCTTCACTGGGTTCACACCTTTTAGCACCGTTGGCTCCTATCGCGCTGCCGACTATTGGCAACTTGAGGAGGGTGCGCCGTATGAACTTCTCCGAGGCCGATTGATTATGTCACCCAGCCCTACCACTCAGCATCAACTTATACTCGGTAAGCTCTACAAAATTTTTGAAGCTGCCGAGATTCAATCCGACAGCCTATGCTACATGGCCCCCATGGATGTCGTGTTCTCCGACGATACGATCCTGCAGCCCGACTTGCTCTACATTGCCAAAGACCGTCGCCATATCGTCAAAGACCGCGTCGAAGGCCCGCCCGACTTGGCAGTCGAAATCCTCTCACCTGCCACCGGCCGTCGCGACAAAACCGAAAAGCTCGATCTCTACGCCAAGTATGGTGTGCCGGAGTATTGGATCATCGACCCTGCGACCCAGGTCTTTGAGTTTTTGTTGCTCGACGATCTTACCAGTGGAAGCGGACGCTACGTCATCCAACAACAACCCGACGACCACTATCGCTCGCCACGGTTGCCAGAGATTGCCATCGACTTAGCCGCCTTTTGGGCAGAGATCGAACGGCGGCTGCCGAAAACGTGAGCGTCGGCGACGACTATTCATCACCTTTGCGACATAGGGAATTTCGCGATACTTGTTTGCTATTCCTTAGTGACTGGCGTTACAATACAGAGGCGAGCAAGGCTACATAAACGTTTGGAGCTTACCAATGCAATCCATCCACGCAACATTTCAACAAGGCATATTCAAGCCTGTTCATGCTGTCGAACTGCCTGAGGGATGCCGGGTCGAGTTGCAAATTATTTTGTCGCCCGAGCCAACTCAAAAGCCCGGACAACACGACAACGCTGAAGATAATGCCAAAAGCGATGCCGACACAAATGGCAAAACCCTTCAAGAGCGATTAGCGCAACTGGCTACCCAAGTTCCGCTGCACGAATGGGATTCTTTACCTGTCGACATTTCGGACCGACTCGACGACTATCTCTATGGGAATGGGCTCTATGGGAGTGAGTCGAAATGACTCCGGTCTTTGCTGACACTCTCTATTGGGTTGCCCTAGTACGGCCCAACGATCCCTGGAGAGATGCCGCCAATCAAGCCTTTCTGGCAATCACGAATGCGGAGATTGTTACGACCGACGAAGTGTTGATCGAGTTTTTGTCATCCATGTCCAAAGGGAGTGCCGTTATCCGCCAGACTGCCGTGCAAGTTGTCCAAACGATACTTGCCGATCCAGGAGTTCGAGTCATCGCTCAAACTCACGAAGGATTTATGGCCGGGCTATCTCTCTTCGAAAGCCGTCCCGACAAACAGTACAGCTTGACCGATTGCATTTCTATGGACGTGATGAAGTCCGAGGGCATTCGCGCCGTCTTGACTAACGATCACCACTTTGCGCAAGAAGGATTCCAAGTGCTGATCGAACATGGCAAGAGGGACGTGTGAACGAATCCACGCAGCACGATCTCACCAGCATCGAACTCCCCCGCCTGCGGATTCATCATTTTTTCGTGTTGACCACGGTTTTCGCGGTGGTGATGTCGGTGTGGCTGGGGCTTTGGCGACTTGTCAGTTCATCACATCCGGATGTGGTAATGCCCGAATTCTCCACCGGGATATCCCTGCTTGTCATCGTTCAATGGTTTTCGCAAAGTGCATGCATTGCTGTAACTTTACTTGGTCTTGCTTGGCGGAAACGAGGGCTTTCTTTCCCCAACCAACCCGGACATTGGATGGCTGTCTATTTGGCGGTCGCTGGGGCTTATGAATTAGTCCTTTCCCTTATTTTTCTTTTCCCGGATCAGGTGATCGAATTTGAGTCGACGGCTTTAGTGACAATGCCAATGAGCTTGTTATTTCATTGCTTCGCCTTCGCTTTATGGGTCGCAGCTTACCTGCACGAGCCTGCTCGCATTTGGAAATTGAGCTGGGCCGCAATGGCACTCAAGTCTCTACTTTTCGTCCTCTTGATGCTCTTCATTATTGGCGCAAAATGCCTTCAATGGTTACTCGAAACATACTGGTACAACGCGCAGTTCGACTGGCAACTCTTAATGTGGCAGCTCTCAATGCCATTGGGATCCTACACAACACTGACCAGCTACGGCTTGCTTTCCTGCCTGCAGCCACGATACTCGACCTTCGGCAGCATCGACGACTGCACTGGTCACACTGGCTGGTGATGATCTCGACGTTTGTTTCGACGGCGGTTGTGACGGTTTACATGCACTTTGCTTTTTAACAGTCGGGGAGCCACGCTCGCCGACGTCCTCACGCCAAGAAAAACCAAGTCGGTGAGGCGTAGCTCGCCGGCTATTAGCTCTGTTGAAATCGCTCTTGCGCCTTTTACCCTTCCCGCGTATCATTCGTCCCATCATGCAATGGAATTTTCAAAGCAATGTTTGCGATGTGCTAGCACTTGGGCCGCGCACGGCGGGGCAGTTGGCGATGGTGGGGATTCGTACGGTGGCGGAGTTGGTGGCGGCTAAGCCGCAAGTGGTGGCGGCGCGGTTGCGTGAAACATCGATTACGGTTGATGTTCTTTCTGCTTGGCAGTGCGAAGCCCTGCTGATACTTGCTTTACCGCAACTGCAGGCGTCAGCAGCAAGAGTACTCGCCGCTGCGGGCTATAACAGTCGCGAACGCTTAGCGCACTGCACGCCGATCGAATTGTTGGCGTCGATAGAAACGGCGCAACAAAAAACTCCCGGCGGTTGGCTGGCAAAAACCGAGTTGCCTACCGTCGCGGAAGTCAGCGGATGGATTCATCTTGCCCAACAAACAAAAAAAAATCGTGCCGCGTAATGCTAGCAATCATGGCAACGCAACCACTACATTTTTGATCTTGCAATTCACAAAACACTACAAAAGCGACTCGCAAAACTTAGTAAGCAATCAATACGGTTTTTGGAAGAAAAAGTTTTTTGCAAAACTGCAAACCGACCTTGACCCCCTCGGAGGCCTAACGTATTCTCCCCACTCGACGAACGAAACGGATTTCGATCGTTCCTTAAAAATCAATAAAGAGTGCCGAGGCAAGGAAGCCAAACCGCGACGTCGGATCACTTTAGTTTTTCAAAAAAATCCTACAAAGTGACCTGGACACGCGACAAACTCTTCCTTAACCTTCGCAGCCAACAGAGCAACTACCTTCAACTGCTGCAAGGAACACAAAACACAAACACACCGGAGCCATGTGGTGGGTCGACTTGTATTATTCATGTTGACCCCGGAGCGGACTGGAGCAGACACGGAAGTCTCCCACCCGCTGCGATACACTCCCCCGGTCGCCTAGCCCGACACATCTGGGCGACCGACGGTACGCAAGCGTCACTGCTTTCGTCCAATCGCTCCCGGAAAAGTATCAACGTCCTTTGCCCCCCTGGGACGCGTGCTTTTCTGGGAGCATTTTTTATGCGCCCTACGGCTGGGCGTTAAACGACAGCAATGCTGCCTTGGGTGAAACTCCTAACGACGAACGACTTCTAACCAACTACAATTGCCCTTTCGCAAGGATCCCTACTCGCACGTCAAGGATGACGCAACGATGGTTACCCAACCTGTACCGCACGATCCGCCTGTACTACACCGCCGCGCAGCCGAACTGCCAGTTACCGACCGCGAAGTCTTGCAACTTGGGCGCGAAGTCCTCGCCGCCGAAACGAAGGCTTTGGCCCATTTGGTCAACAAGCTGGACAGGAGTTTTTCTCTAGCGATCCACTTGCTGCACGACTTGCGCGGCAATCTCATTATCACCGGCATGGGCAAAGCAGGGTTGATCGCGCAAAAACTGGTTGCGACGTTTGCTTCGACAGGCACGCGGGCGCATTTCCTGCACCCTGCCGAGGCTTTTCATGGCGACTTGGGACGCGTCCGAGCAGGCGACGTCGTGTTGGTGCTTTCGCAAAGTGGCGAGACGGGCGAAGTGGTGCAACTCTTGCCATCGCTGCAAAAACTTGGCGTACCACTGATCGCAATCACGGCGAGCGAAAAAAACACTTTAGGCCAAGCGGCTGAGGTGACGATCGAACTGGGCAAGCTGGGCGAAGCTTGTTGGCTCGGCCTCGCGCCGAGTACGAGTACGACTGCGATGCTGGCGATCGGCGATGCGTTGGCGTTGGTGCTAAGTCGTATTCAAGGCTTTCAGCCAGAAGATTTTGCTCGCTTTCACCCCGGCGGTTCGCTAGGTCACAAATTGAGCCACGTCGAAGACCACATGCGCAGCCTCGCCGAATGCCGCATTGCAAGCGCCGACGAAACCGTTCGCCAGGTGCTGGTCGCTTGCACCAAGCCGGGGCGTCGCACAGGGGCGATCATGCTGACCGACGTCGACGGCAGACTTGTCGGCTTGTTTACTGATAGCGATCTCGCCAAGTTGATCGAACAGCGCAACGAAGCAGCCCTTGATTTGCCGGTTGACAAACTAATGGTGACCAAGCCGCGAACCGTGCTAGAAGGCTCGAAAATGAGCGCGGCAGTGGAAATTTTGGCGGAGCGAAAAATCAGCGAGCTGCCGGTGGTTGACGTCGCAGGCAAACCCGTGGGATTGATCGACGTGACTGACGTGGTCAGTTTGTTGCCAGAGCGGGAAGCGGAAAGCGGAAAGCGAAACTCCGACGACGGGCCGACGACCATACGTATTTTTCCCGAAAGCTAAGACGCAAGCGATGAACCTCACTGAAAAATGTGCTCAGATTCGGCTGGTGTTGACCGACGTTGACGGTGTGTTGACCGACGGGCGAGTCATTTTTGACAACCAAGGCGTCGAGTCAAAGCAGTTTAACATCCGTGACGGGCAAGGTATTCGGCTGTGGCAGCAATTTGGAGGGCAGCAAAGCGGCGGGCAGTTGGGCATCGTCACGGGGCGTAGCTCGCAAGTCGTCAAACTTCGCGCCGCTGAACTCGACATCGACATCGTCCGCCAAGGCGTTAAAGACAAACTGCAAGTCGTCCGCACAATATGCGAGGAACTGCAACTAGAGCTAGCACAAGTCTGCTACCTCGGCGACGACTTGCCCGACTGGGCGACCCTCAAGCACGTCGGTCTCGGCGTAGCGGTCAAAGACGCTGCCGAAGAACTGAAACAAGACGCCGACTACGTCACCAGCCTTTGTGGTGGCCACGGCGCGATGCGCGAAGTGGTGGAATTGCTACTGAAAAACACGAATCGCTGGGATTCGGTGCTGCGGAAATATCAAACGTAGTGTGAGTGTTGACGACGTCGGCAACGACGAACGCCCTTTTCATTGACCCAAAGCAACTCAAGACACGTGCGTCGTTGCCGACGTCGCTAACGTGGGCTTCCTTTTTCACGCATCAATCTGAAATCTAACATTCCCCATGCTTACTCGCCTCACTCATGCCGCTATTGCCTTTGCAATCACCGTCGTGGTGTATCAGGCCTATGTGTTGCTGGCGGCACCGCTTATTGAACCGCCGGCTGTGCTACAAGTTTCTGGGGCTGAAGATCAACAAGGAACACTTCAAGCGACGCACAAATACCGTGAATTACTGGCTGCTTATTTTCCGCCGGGGCATTGGACGCTGACGCAACCACCGATTACGGCGGAGAACGGTCAGGCGATGATTGTACTCGACGAGTTCAACCCGCGCGACGACGGGCAGGTGCGCGTGAAAAAGTGCGCGATTCTATTCTTCCCACAGGGACGAGTAAGCGGCGATCCACCTCCGAGCGATGCGGTCGTACTCGAAGCTCCGCAGGGTGCTGTGCTGCAAATGGACCAAAGCCTCAAGGGTGGCATGGGTAACTTTGGGAAGCTGCAATGGGGCAAACTCACGGGGCAGATTACCATCCGCAGCAACATGCGCGATCCAGGCCCTCACGACGACTTGCTGCTGACGACGAGCAATCTCGAAATTCAAGAAGAGATCATCTACACGATGGACCGAGTCGACGTGCAATTGGGTGCTCATCGAGGCCGCGGGCGTCAGTTGGAAATTCGACTCGACACAACCGGGCGCAGCCGCTCCGAAGTACAGGGAACCAACCTCGGCCGTATTCGTTCCCTCGAAATTTTCAAAGAAGTCCAAGCCGAGTTGTCGCCGGGGCAAGTAAATCTGGGGCCATCGCCTCTACCCACAGGAGATACCACTAATGCGCCGCCCGTACAAATCACTTGCGATGGTCGTTTCCGTTTTGACTTTGCCAGCCAAGTTGCTTCGTTCGACGATCACGTTTTACTCCGTCAAATTCATCCGCAGGGCCCGCTCGACGAACTACGCTGCAAACGGCTGTCGGTCTATTTTACGCGGGCGGTCAATCCCGAGGGAAAACGCTCCGCTGGTATGACTGTTGGAATGATCGAAGCGACGGGCGACAGCACCTCGCCGGTCGTTCTCCATGCCCAATCGCAACAAGCCACGGCCCGCTGCGAAAGGATGCGTATCGAATTGGAGTTACAACAAATCACTTTCGATCGTGGCCCCGACGTGATGCTTACCCTCCAGGGCAACGAGATTCACGCGAAACAAATTCAATATCAGGCGCCGCCGAAAGATTCTGGCCAACGCGTCGGCAATTTGCTTGCCGCTGGCAGTGGTTGGCTCCGCGCTTATACGTCGAAAGGGACGTCTGGCAAAAAAGATACCAAACCGTTTGAAGCTCGCTGGACCGAAAACATGCGATTGCGACGCATCAACGGCCAGCCAGTACTGTCGCTCAACGGCCGACCACGCCTCGACATGGTTGGGATGGGCCAACTGTGGGCCGATCATCTCGATCTTTACCTGCGAGAAAGCGCTGCCGATGGCTCCGAAGCCGAGTTGCTACCGGGCGACATCGTCCCCGAGCGCTTGGTCGCGGGCGGACAGATCGCCATCGACTCCGCGCAACTCCACGGAAAGGTAAAACAGCTTGAAGTCCGCTTCGATTATGTGCCTAGTAGTTTGCAATTAAGCAGCCCCCAGGGCAACAATCCTCGCCGGGGCAAGTCGCGGTTGGGCAGCCGAGGCGGAGCGATCAAGCGAGCGTATGACATCGTCGGCGAGACGCTACAGATGCTGATCACCGTCCGTCACAACAAGCCCGAAGTGACCAGCATCGATGTCGATGGTCAAGTGGTGTTCAACGAATCGTCAGAAGCAAGTTCCCCTGCTCAGGGGTCGACGAAAGAACCGCTGCGAGTGGTTGCCGATCACTTGCGAATCGAGAATGCGGATTCGCCGGAGGCAGAAATTTCGCTGAGCGGCAAACCGGCGACGATTACGGCAGACGGGATGGTGATTCGTACGGAAAATTTGCAAATCAATCGAGGCACCAGCCGCGCGTGGGTCGACGCCCCCGGCGAAATCGAAATGCTGGTCGACCGCGACCTCAGTGGCAAGCAACTCGCCGCGCCGCAGCCGATGACGATCCGCTGGAACCGTAGCATGGAACTCGACCAAGATCGCATCACCTTCAACGGCAACGTCCAAGTGCGAACCGCCGAGGGAACGCTCGACACGCAGCAGATGGTCGTGCGTCTGACCGCCCCGGTACAATTCGACGGCGCCGCCAGCCAGCGCCGCATCGAAATTGCCCAACTCGAATGTCACGGCAGAACCAACGCGATTTTCAGCCAACGCGACGCGCTCGGCTTATCCTCGGTGCAAACGATGCAGCTCGAAGAATCGCTGTTCGCCAACCTGCAAACCGGAAAAATCCGCAGCGAAGGCCCCGGCCAGATGGAATCGGTCCACCTCTCAACCGCCACTAACCCCATCGGCGATTTTGCCAACAACAACAGGCCACAACGGGGCCCCAGGCGTTTGGCTTCAGCCGGTCGCCAACCGCCACCAGCGCAACGACTACGCTTCCTCGGCATCCAATTCAACCGCGGCATTCAAGGCAACCTACAAAGCCGACAAATCCGTGTTCTCGGCGACGTTGACGCCGTGTACGGCCCCGTCGACGCCTGGGAACAACGGCTCGCGCTCACCAAACGCGGCATGCCCGGCCCCGAGACGATTTGGATCAGCAGCCAAAGCCTCAGCGTCGCCGAAAGTCCATTAGCCCGGCTGAATCCCAACCGGCATCCCAACGGACATCGTAGCCAATCGAGCAGCATCGGCCCGCTCGAACTTCTCGCCGAAGGTAATCGTTCTTCCCCAGTGACGATCGAAGGCCCAATAGGCGAACGCGGCAATTTTACGACGCGTTCGCTACGAGCGAAATACGATCAATCGAAAAAGACATTTATTCTCGAAGGCACCTATCAACAGCCCGCAATGATCACGATGCAAGAGTATCGCGGCGGCCCAACGTCGCCAACGTCGGCACGGAAAATCACTTATTACCAAGAGACCGGCAACTTCGATGTCGTCGGGCTAGTGAGCGGGCAGTTGCGGCAGTTGGCGCCGGCGGGCGAGCGTTAGAGGGCATTTCGCAGGGCAAAAATATTTTCGTGGTATTCTCCACCATGTTTCTGATATACTGAACTCATGGCTTCTGAATCACTTCCACTGCCGTCTGACTTTCTCCCGTCAAATACTGAGGCTGCCGTACTTCGAACGCACGGCGGGCCTGTTCCTGTTCCTGGCGAGCAGGGCAATTATGTTGTGATGACGATGGACATTTTCCGTGACATGGCTGGGGTTGGCGACGATGCTGATTTCGCCGCATCGGTCGATGCCCTGAAAGTCAGTCTCGATCAAGCGAAAGCTGGCATGACGATGCCACTCTCTGAAATTCTGCCGAGACTGCAAGAGAAGCATGGAATTTAGGGTCGACGTCACGCAACAGGCGTTTGATGACATCGACGGTATCTTTACCTACATTGCTGATCGGTCTCCACAAAACGCAGTGCGCTGGAGAGATCAGATCCTCGAAAAGATGCAAACGCTTTCCTATCACCCTTACCGCCACGGCTTGGCTCCCGAGGCTCAGCGTGTGGGAGTAGAAGTGCACCAAAAAATGTTTGGCGTCTATCGCATTCTCTACACGGTGGCCGACGATTTGGTGACAATCCACGGCGTACGTCACGGTTCACGTCGACCGCTGCGTAGTGATGAGCTTCCTGGTCAGGAATAACTACACTCGTAGCCGCTCTTGCTCCAAGCTTTCCGCCACAAATCCAACCGCTCGTTCGGCCATGTGTTCGACGTACTCCCAGGTGTGCCCGCCGGCGGAGGTTTCTAGGTCGCACTCGTGCAGGACGCCGAGCGAAAAAAGTTTCATGCGCAGACGATCGGCAGAGACGTGCCAGCGGTAATCTATTGGATCGCAGCAGAACCACTGATGACGCGGCCAGTTGAGCGGGTGGATGTGCAGCGTGGCGGTGTCTTGGCGAGCGTCTTCGGCGTCGCGGTACATGCTCAACAAATTCTTGTCGCCCTCTTCGATGCGAATTTGGAAGTCGATCGCCGGAAAAAACGCTGCTACCACCGGGAAAATGTTCGGACGTTTGTACGATAGCCGCAGCGCCCCTTGCCCACCCATGCTCGCCCCCATCAGCGCGATGCGTGGCGG
>JAADGD010000127.1 GCA_013152515.1 Planctomycetota bacterium | reverse complement strand
AGCCGTCGGCGCTAGCTGCGGGTTTTTGTGGAGTTACCCGCGGCTAGCGCCGACGGCTCAATCCCAAAATTAAGCTTTGACCAAGCACTAGCGAGCTGTGCATAAGCCCTTACAATCATGGATTCGGCGGTTTCCTCGGCCAAAATGCCACCCAGCTTGCGTTGCTATGCCCGTTTACCAACAGAACGTCCCTCAAAACGTCGCCCCCAAGGTTACGATTGTCGGCGTCGGCCTCATCGGTGGCTCGATCGGCTTGGCATTGGGGCAACGTGGGCTGGCCAAGCAGATTGTGGGCGTTGGGCGCCGGCAGCAAAGCCTCGACCGAGCGTTGGCCTGCGGGGCGATTGGCAGTGCGACCGTCGATTTGGCTGCCGGGGTCGCAGCCGCCGATGTGGTGATTGTTGCTACGCCGGTGGAATCGGTCGTTGAAGATGTCTGTCGGGCTCTCGCAGCAGCCCCCGCCGGGGTACTGGTCACCGATGTCGGCAGCACCAAAACCAACATTTGCGAGGCCGTCGCCGACAACGAGGTCGACAGTTGTGGCTTTGTCGGCAGCCATCCACTCGCAGGCGACCATCGCAGCGGACCCGAACACGCGCGCGGCGACTTGTTCGACGGCAAAACCGTCGTCGTCACGCCGACCAAAGCGACTCTGCCCGAAACCACCGAACGGGCCGAAGTCTTCTGGAAATCTCTCGGTGCCCAAGTCGTACAAATGCCGCCCGAACAGCACGACCGAGCGTTGGCCACCACGAGCCATTTGCCCCACTTGGTCGCCTCTGCCCTGGCGGCGTCGACTCCGCCAGAGTGGTTGCCGCTGGCCGCCACCGGTTGGGCCGATACGACACGCATCGCAGCCGCCGACCCCAAATTGTGGACGCAGATTTTTGCCCAAAACACGCCTAGCGTCATCGCGGCGCTCGATTGCTTGATCGAACAACTGCAAGCGGCGCGGAGCAACCTCGTCGCTGACGAGAGTACCCAGATCGAAAAATTTTTACACCAAGCGAAACGGACTCGAGATGCTTTGGGAAATTGATTGTCATCCACGCGCAGGAACCGTCGACCGCGAAGCTGCAAGCGTTGTTGCTGAGGCGGTCGAGATCGGCATTTCGGACCCGCTAGAAATTTACTCGGCCCGCGGTTTTCTCATCGAAAGCCCCGCGCTCGAGGCAAACCAAGCCGAAAAATTGGCGTCCGAACTTTTCGCCGACCCCACGGTCGACCACCCCGTGTGCGCCCCCATCGGCGACGCCGCATTATTGACTCCCCCCGCCGCTCGCGGCTTAGCCGGAACTCTCCTCCAAGTCCTCCGCAAGCCAGGCGTGATGGACCCCGTCGCCCAAAGCGCCGAAACCGCTGCCCGTGATTTTTTAGCTTCGCGATTTGGAAACATCCCGATCGACGCGATCCGCACGCTGCGCAAATACTGGATCGCCGGCACCACCGACCAACAACTCGACGCGATCGGCTCGCGGATTTTGGCGAACGACGCGATCGAGCAAATCATCGTCGGCCCGCTGACGTTCGATCGCCTGCAACTGGGCAGCGAATACCAGTTCGTCCTCGAAACCGTCGATCTCGCCCCGCTCGACGACGCCGGGCTGATGCGGCTCAGCCTGGAAGGACAGCTTTATTTGCAACTGGCCGAGATGCAGACGATCCAGCGACATTTCGCCGAGTTGGGCCGTCAACCGACCGACATCGAGCTGGAGTCGATCGCGCAAACTTGGAGCGAACATTGCAGCCACAAAACACTCGCCGGACGGATCGCCTATCGCGACGAAAAAGGCGAACGGCAGTTTGAGAACATGCTCAAAGAGACGATTTTCGCCGCGACGCAAACGCTGCGGGCCCGTTGGGGCGACGACGATTGGTGCGTGAGCGTCTTTCGCGACAACGCCGGCATCGTCCGCTTCGACGACAAAAACAATCTGGCGTTCAAAGTCGAAACGCACAACCACCCCTCGGCCCTCGAACCGTACGGCGGTGCGAACACCGGTATCGGCGGCGTTATTCGCGATACGATCGGCACCGGCATGGCCGCCAAACCGATCTGCAACACCGACGTTTTTTGCTTCGCGCCACCCGACACGCCTCTCGATGCCTTGCCGCCCGGTGTGTTGAATCCCAAGCAGGTCATGCGCGGCGTCGTGAGCGGCGTGCGCGACTACGGCAACCGAATGGGCATACCCACCGTCAACGGCGCAGTCTACTTCGACGAGCGTTACCTCGGCAACCCGCTTGTCTATTGCGGCAATGTCGGCATCATTCCGCACGAGATGTCGTTCAAAGAAGTCCAGCCCGGCGACCTGATCGTCAGCGTCGGCGGTCGCACGGGGCGCGATGGCATCCACGGCGCGACTTTTTCGAGTGCCGAACTCACCTCCGAAAGCGAATCGCTCTCGGGCGGTGCCGTACAAATTGGCAACGCGATCGAAGAAAAAAAAGTGCTCGACGTGATTCTTGCTCTCCGCGATCGCGGCTTGTACACTGCGATCACCGATTGCGGCGCTGGTGGTTTTAGTAGCGCTGTTGGTGAAATGGGCGAAGAGATCGGCGCCGAAGTGTGGCTCGACCAAGCCCCGGTGAAATACGACGGCCTTACCTACACCGAAATTTGGATTTCCGAAGCGCAAGAACGCATGGTGCTGAGCGTCCCCGAAGAAAACTGGGAGGCAGTCCGGCAATTGTGCGCTGACGAAAGCGTCGAGGCGACCGTCATTGGCAAGTTCGAGCCGACAGGCCGGCTTGTGCTGAAATACGAAGACCAAGTCGTCTGCGATCTGACGATGGATTTGCTCCACAAGGGGCGGCCGCCGGTCATTCGTCAAGCCGAATACACGCCCACGCCGATCGAACCGGTCGCGCTCCCCAATCGCGACAACTACACTGCCGACCTGAAAAAAATCCTCGGTTCCTACAACGTCGCCAGCAAACAGTGGATCATCCGCCAGTACGATCACGAAGTGCAAGGCGGTAGCGTCATCAAGCCGTTGGTCGGCGTGCAGAGCGATGGCCCCAGCGACGCTGCCGTTGTGCGGCCGGTACTCGACTCGCGTCGGGGTGTTGTTATTTCTTGTGGCATGAACCCGCGCTACGGCGATTTTGACACCTATCACATGGCCGCTAGCGCGATCGACGAAGCGATGCGTAACTGTGTCGCGGTGGGTGCCGATCCAAGTCGTGTCGCGATACTCGACAACTTTTGTTGGGGCGATTGCGAAAAAAGCGAAACGCTCGGCAGCCTCGTCCGCGCGGCGCTCGCCTGCCACGACCTGTCGCTCGTGCTAGAAACCCCCTTCGTCAGCGGCAAGGACAGCCTCAACAACGAATTTAGTTATGTCGACTCTGGCGGCACCAAACAAACGATCGCCATCCCGCCGACGCTACTGATCAGCGCGATGGGGCAGGTCGAGGATGTTGCCCAGTGCGTGACGATGGATCTCAAAGCGGCGGGGAATCTAATTTACTTGGTGGGCAATACTCACGAAGAATTCGGCGGCTCGCATTTTACGCTCGTCAACGAGTTGGCTGGAGGATCTGCCCCAGTGGTCGATGCCGAGCTGGCAAAACGGACTTTCGCGGCGCTGCATCTGGCTATTCGGCAAGGCACCGTGCAGTCCTGTCACGATCTTAGCGAAGGTGGTTTGGCGGTCGCTGCGGCTGAGATGGCGTTTGCTGGGGAGGTTGGAATGAGACTCGATCTGAGCTTGGCGCCCGTTACCGCTGAAGCGGTCACACCGGTGGCTTGCCTGTTTGCTGAATCGAATACTCGCTTTTTGTGTGAAGTACGGCCCAACGATGTTGCCGCGTTTGAAAACTGTTTGGCGGGGATTCCGCTTGCTTGCGTTGGGAGTAGCGTGACCGAAACGCGATTACAAATCAGTGCAGCGTCAGGTGGCAAGGCGTTGATTGATGCTGAGCTTGATGAATTGAAGGCGGCGTGGCAGACGCCGTTGAGTTGGTAGTTGCTGATCCGTAGAAGAAGATGTTTAGCAGTAGTTTTCCCCAGGATGTTCGTCGTTGCCGACAGCGTCAAGGATGTACGTCGTCGCCGACGACGTCAAGGATGCTCGTCGTAGCCGACGGCGTCAAATCACACCGCAATCCGAAATCCACATTCAAACAAAAATGTCTCAACCTCGTATTCTGATTCTTCGTGCCCCGGGCACCAACTGCGATGTCGAAACTGCTTTTGCCTTTGAGCAAGCTGGCGGCAAGGCAGAGTCTTTGCATCTGAATCGTTTGCTCGAATCGCCGCAGCTTGCTGCCGCCTACCAAATTCTCTGCATCCCCGGCGGATTTAGCTTTGGCGACGATGTCGCGGCCGGCCGAATTTTTGCCAATCAAATCCGTCATCATTTGGCTGACGTGATGCAAGAATTCTGCGCTGCGGGCAAATTGGTGCTTGGCATTTGTAATGGCTTTCAGGTACTCGTCAAATCAGGATTGCTCGACACCGACGACGCCAGCGGCCCGACCGCTTCGCTTTCTTGGAACGATTCGGGCCGCTATTTGGCCCGTTGGGTGCAAGTCAAGGCAGACAACGAAAAATGTGTTTTCTTGGCCGGTTGCGAGAATCTTTTCCTACCCATCGCGCACGCCGAAGGAAAATTTGTCGCCCGCGAGGAGGCGGCCTTTCAGAAATTGGAGCAAGCCGGTCAATTGGTGCTGCGCTACTGCCCGCAGGAAAACAACACGGATGACTACAATCCCAACGGCTCCCTGGGCGACGTCGCTGGCATGTGCGACCAGACAGGACGCGTCTTCGGCTTGATGCCCCATCCCGAACGGTTCATCGACCCGACGCAACATCCCCAGTGGACTCGATTGCCGAAACAAGACGAAGGCGCCGGCTTGCAACTCTTCCGCAACGCGGTTCGCTATTTTTCTTGAAAAATGCAACACTCCGAACCGTCCCGGCGCTGAAAGAAGAAGGAAAAGCCACAGATAAACACGGATAAACGCAGATGCTGATGAGGAATAATTTTTTGCCGAATTCGATTGCCTAAAAAGAAATAAGGGAGAACTAGCGAAAAAACTCCGACTTCCTCCGGAAAATCGGTGTTTATCTGTGTTCATCAGTGGCTGATTTTTTCCCTCTCGTGAACGGCAAAAAACTTACTTCGGCAACGCTGGAATCGTACCCACATCTTTTGGCGTTGTTGCTACTAGGCTCCGTCGGAGCGCGTGATCGATCCACTTTTGTGCTGCGGAGGCGGCCTGCTGGATGCTGGGAAAATCACGCAGGTACGCGACTTGATTCTTGCTTGGGCCGCAAATAGAAACACTTGTGAGCGAGCGGCGGACGCTGCTGCCTGTTTGGTGCGTGACAAAACTGAAGGACCAGCCACGATATTGCTGGCCGGTGCCTTTTTCTAGGCCCGTCTGAGAATACGAGCGGAATTTTCCCGATTCTTTCTTGCGCGGTCCCGTGCGTGCGTACCAAGTCATGGCTGAAGTCTCCAGAAGCCGTCGTTTGTCTCAGTGAAAAGTCTCCTTGTAGTATGCTCGGCAAAGCTCGAAACTGCGCGTGATTTCCGACCGCCGGGGTCGTGTTGTGCCGATCGCAAGACGCACGAGATAGCGATTAATCCGTTTGTAGGGGTGCGCAGTTCTTTCTCCTTTGTTGGAGTTTCGTCCAAGGCGGGCAAGATTAACGTATGCTTTCAATGGCTGTGAACTCGTAAAAGATCTCAGCGCCGGGACTCACGATTTCGCCTGTTGTTCCTACCTAGCCAAAAGCCAAAGCAAGCCATGCTCAAAAAATCTGACGACGAATACGTACCCCGCGCACCGCGTTTTCATGTGAATGATTCTCGTGATGCGGTGGTCACGATCACACGCACCGAAGAGGGCGAACATCAATCGCTGTCGGCTGAGCTAGTCGATATCTCGCAGTATGGTGCCAAGATCCGCGTGCCAGTCAGCTTGAGGTTTGAGGAAGCGTTGCAACTGAAGATCGAAGTCGCTGGAGTCGAACTCGAGTATCTGGGAGTTGCTTCGGTGCGACATATTCGTGCTCTCGACGATGAAAATTGGCTCGTCGGCTGCGCCATTGCGCCTCCGTTGTCCGACGAAGCTTTTTCTTATCTTGCTACAACTGCCGGCAAAGAACGACGTCGGTTCCGCCGACTGCCGATTGCCGCCGAGGCGACCGTCCGTCGCCAAGCGCAGACCGAAGGATCCGCCGCGACGTTGCACAATCTTTCTTCCGGGGGGATTTGCTTCTCGTCCGAGGTGCATTACGAAGTGGGCGAGAGCGTCCAATTTTCCTTGGAAGACAACGATGGCGAGCTACGAGTCATCGAAGCAAGCATTTGCTGGCAAGTCGACGGACCCGATGGCAGCATCGCCGGTTGCCAGTTTTCCTCCAGTGACAGCTACGCAGTGCTGTGCGCCTGCCTGACCGAACAACCTTCGCCGAATCGCCTCAACGCCGAACCAACCAGCAAGTTGGTACTCGCCGCAGCCATACTTGCGATGTTTGTCCCGCCGATGATGACGCTGCTCATGCAGGCCAAAAAAGTTTCTGCCAATGCTGGTATGAACTCTGCGGTAGTGGAAGCTCAAGAAACCTTGGCGGAAGAGGAGGTCGTTCTTCCGGAGCTGCCCAAACAGACAGAAGACGAGGCCGAGGGACAACTTGGTCCGCAACTCGGTCCACAACTTCGTCAACAAATCAGAGAATGGGTCGATAACACGGGCAAACACCGGACACAAGCGCTGTTGGTCGAAGTCACTTCCGAGCATATCGTCCTGCAAAAGTCCAACGGTCGCCAGAGCAAAGTCCCTTGGAGGCGTCTCAGCATCGCGGACCAGGAATACGCACAAGATTGGCAAGCTCGCCAGTAATCGTCTGACAGTAGCCTCCGGCTCTGCCGGGGGAAGGAAATCGAAAAAATGCTACCAAAGGCATTATCCGCCGGCGGAGCCGGAGGCTAGATCGGTATTTCAAAAAACGTACTAAGCCACCACTTCGATCGTGATCAACTGCGAATCGAAATCGATCGCGCTGCTCGTGCGCCCGACGCGGGCTTCGATTCGCAAGGTGCCAACGAAATTGGGCGTTGGTGTGACGGTAATCAAACCGCTGTCGTTGATGTCGAGTGTGTAATTTCCTGCGGTCCGCTTGAAGGCGGTGAATACAAACGCGTCACCTTCCACGTCGGTTGCCGTTAGTTGAATCTGCGCAGACGTGTTTTGCGTGATGCTGACGGGACCGATATCGCCCAAGAAGGGTCGGCCGTTGATCGTGTCATCCTCGACCGTGACGTCAAAACTCTGCTCAAACGTATTCCCCTGCTGATCGGTCACGGTCACGGTCACGGTGACCTCGCCGGTGGTACCAGGAGCAGCCTTCAAGAACAGCACCGCGTTTTCGTCATCCTGAAAAATCTCGACGTCCGACATCGTGATGTTAAACTCAACGGGCGTTTCATTCCCGATCTGCGGAACTCCCGGGCGGTCTCCTCGACGATCTCCGGGTGACACTTCAGCCGCCCGTCGAATGACCGACGTATCGCTAATTGCCGCTCGATTCGCTTCGCCTTCGACGAGTACGCCAAAGATCGAATGATTAAAGTCTAGGTTTCGTAAGCTGGAACTATCGCCTTCGGTGACGAAGAACTGCGAATCGTTTGTGTCGTCGATCGCCGACTTGGCATACGAAAGTAGGCCCGTGCGATTGTGCTGAAGGTCGACATCAAATTGGTCATCAAAATCGCCCAACGTCGACCCTCCCGTGCCAGTGCCCAACGGATCGCCACCCTGGATCACAAAATCGTCGATGACGCGATGGAAAATGATACCGTCGAAGAAATCATCATTCGCCAACTCAATAAACCGTTCGGTCGGACGCGAGGCACGCTGCTCGAACAGCTCAAAGACCATATCGCCATAGCCTGCCACGTTGATCCGCGCCGAACGATTGCCGTTGAGAATTTCGGCGGTCACGGCGGAGTTATTTGTCGTGACCGTGTAAGTCAGCGGGCCGCCATTGGGGTCGTAACCATCCAGCGAGACATGCAGCGGCGAGCCAACCAGCAACGTCGTGTCAGAGATCTCTACAATGGTGGGATCAACCGAAAGGGGAATGTCGATGCCCGATTGCGCTGCTAAGGCTGCTAAGCTTTGCACTCCCTCTAGGCGTGTACTATCCGCGAAAATCCAAACGGGGACGTTGGCGTCGGTGATGCTGTTGTCGTTGGCAATTTGGTTGAGCGTCCGATCAAAGTTGGTGACATCGTTGAACGGCAAAAATTGTCCTCCATCTTCAAAGAGTTCCAACTGCCTCGTCGTCTCTTCTGACCAGGCCGCGCCGTAAAACTCGGCACCCGAGGCAGCCAAAGCTTGGGCAAAGCCCACCAAATTTTCTGCTGTGACCAAGTCGATCGTGATCGTCGGCTTGTTGCTCAACCGACCGGCATCATTGACTTGAATTTCCACCGTTCGCGTACCACTCGGATTCGCCGCCGTGTTGTTGTAGCGCAAGGTCCTCAGCACACGTTCATAGTTTTCAGCCGTATCAACGCCCGACAAGAAAAGACGCCGCAGTCCAGGCGTATAAATGGCTTCGATATTGGTATCGAGTTCATCGACTTCCAGTAGCTCTTGCGACCTATTGGGGGTTTCGGTGAGAACAACCGTGGCCCGCGAAATTAAATTATTCGCTGCATCACTAATTGTCAAATCACTGTCCGCAATCGAAGCAGCTCCCAGCCCAATAGCAAATTGGGCGGTCGTGTCTGCTCCTGATGTGTTAGGACCATTCAAATCGATACGGATATTGCCATCGGTCACCGTGACTTGAAACTCTTCGGCGTCGGACAAAGGAGGCTCGCCATCGTCAGTCACGAGAACGCGAAAAGTGACGACGTCCCCTCGCTCGGCATTGGTAGGTGTCCAACGGATGATCGCGGTGTTGTTGTCCGTGCGTTCGATCGTCGCGCCTGTCGGCGAATTGGTCGGATCGAGTTGATACGTCAAAGTATCGCCCGCGTTCGGATCGGTCGCCGTAACGGTCACCGACATCTCGGCGTTAGGGGCGACCGTGCGGTCGCCAATCGTTGCTAAGTCGGGCGTCAGGTTCGGTTCCTGCTGCACATTATCATCCTGAAAAATACGTCCAAACACGCCACGACGATCCGTGTTGCCATAGCCCGACCAAATGACTGCGCCGTTGCCTGCCGCGTTGAGTGCCACAGCCGGGTGCAGTTGATTCCCTGAATTTGCACCCGAAATCGCCGAGTTGACCGTCTGCTCGCTACCCACACGATTGCCGGCGCTATCAAACTCCTGCGCCATGATTTCCCAGCCGCTACCGTCCGCTACACCCGATTGCCAAGTGACTAGATATTTACCACCAGCCCCAGCGACCTGTGCCTGTCGTTGATGCCCTACGGTCGAAGTATTCACAACGAACTCAGCGCCGACGGCTGTCCCCGCTGCATCAAACCGCTGCGCCACAATTGCCCAACTGTCGCCATCCTGCCCAAGACTGCTCCAGACAACCATCATCGCGCCATCATTCTGCATCGCCACCGACGACTCCCGTTGGCTGGCGGTGGTCGTAGTATTCACTTGGAATTCCGCGCCTTGCCGCGCTCCGGCGGAGTTGAAGCGTTGACCGAAAACGCCCCAATCACCGTGACTCGAAGCATTGGCATCCTGATTTCGACTGCTCCACGTAATCACATAGTCGCCGCCGGCATTCACCGCAACGTCGGACTCTCCTTGGTCGTTCGCTGTGGTTGTGTTGACTAATTCTTCGCCGGCGAGAGGTGTGCCCTCGGCGCTGAATCTTCGCGCGAAAACGCCTGCCGGGTCAGCGCTGCTGGGACCGCTCCACGAGACGACAAAACTGCCGTCCGCCGCCATTGCTACCGCCGGATCGCGTTGCTTGCCGCCAGTCGTTTCGTTGACCAACTGTTCGCCAGCCAGCTTGGCGCCGTTCGCATCGAATCGCTGCAAGAAGATGCCGTACTTGTCCCCAGACCCGCGCCCTTGCCAAACGACGACCGAGTTGCCCGCTTCGTTCGCTGCGACAACCGCTCCTTTACGTCCCCCGCGAATGGTGCTGCTGGCGCGCACGGCATCGTCGCCCTGCGCCACTCCAGCCAAATCGTACCGCCGCAAAAAGATACTCTCGCGCGTGCCTGCTCCCAATCCGGCATAGGCAGCGATCGTCCCGGCCGCCTCGCTAACCGCCACCGACGAAACACTTTCGTCGACGCCTTGAAAACCGGGTACCACGTCATTCACCAAAAACTCGGTCCCCGTCGGATTGATCGACAACATCATCCGCGGCTCAAGTCGTTCATGCGTGAGACGCTTCTGAGTAATACGGTGTTGTTCTGTAAACGGCACGGCGCGGCGCGAACGACGAAATTTACGAAAGAAGGGCTTCATCATGGTGATTCTGTTCTGGGATCGCAAAAAGTGGAGTCAACGCGGGAAGCAACTTTCATTGTAACCTCCAACTCACCTTTTTTGTTGTTTTCAGTACGATCCCCGTAGAATCACCCATGCCCAGAAGAGTCCAGCTCCTTGTCACTCACAAAATCGTTAAAAAGCATACATCCCAACCTTTTCAACGATCGAGCGCGAGATATTTCGCGC
>JAADGD010000091.1 GCA_013152515.1 Planctomycetota bacterium | reverse complement strand
ACTACGTTCGCAACACCCACTTGGGCTATCCCATGCTTGCATGGGAGATGCTCGGATAGAAGAAGGGACCATTGCATATTTCTTCGGAAAATAACGAGTAACCCCTGGACGCAGGCGGGCTTTCATAGAAGTTCTCCTGACTCACGACTCGGAGAGGCGTGCCACAATCAAAATGTTACCGGTTGCTGGGGAAGTTGGGGCGTGGCCAGAGTTGGGCGGCGTAGCTCAGAGGCGACTAGTGACGAGTTGACTGGCGACACTGGCAAGCCGGCGAGTTTCAGGAAATTTCGCAGCAACTCAAAGCCGTGTTCGGTGAGGATCGCCTCGGGGTGAAATTGTAGGCCAAACAGGGGCAGTGAGCGATGGTGCAAGGCCATGATCGTACCTCCCTTGCAGGTTGCAGTGGTTTTTAGCTCGTCAGGCAGCGATGCCGGGTCGACGACGAGCGAATGGTATCGGCAAACCGTGAATGTGGTGGGAATGCCTTGGAATAGCTCGGTTCCCCTATGTTCGACGAGTGAAGTGCGACCGTGCATCGGCGTGGCGGCTCGAACGATTTTTGCCCCAAGGGCAGCGGCGATCGTTTGGTGGCCGAGGCAGATGCCGAGTATCGGAAGCTCCGTATGAAGCTGGCGAACGATGTCGAGCGAGCAGCCCGCATCGTTAGGCGTGCAAGGGCCAGGCGAGAGAACGATCGCTTGCGGCGCCAACTGACGGATTGCGGTGATATCGATGGCGTCGTTGCGCACGACTTTCACCCTCTGGCCAAGCCGCTCGAAATAGCGAGCCAGATTGTGGGCGAAGCTGTCGTAGTTGTCGATGAGAAGAATCATTTACATTCGGGGGATTGCGGAATTCGGATTGATCTTGGATTCCGCAATCCGCAATCCGCAATCCCATCTCCGCATTTATTTTAGCGATTCAAGCATCCCTCTCGCCTTATGCCATGTTTCACGGTATTCGTCCTCGGGCGTTGACTGTGCCACGATACCACCACCGACGGGCATTTGCCACCAGCCTTGGCCGGCGGTGATGGTACGAATGAGGATGCTGCTGTCCATTTGGCCATCGAAGCCGATGTAGCCGAGCGAGCCGCAGTAGGCGCCGCGGGTGGTTGGTTCTAATTCAGCGATGATTTCCATCGCACGTATTTTGGGCGCGCCGGTGATCGACCCACCAGGGAAGCACGCACGCAAAAGATCGAAGGGACCGGCGCTGGTTTGCAAGGTGCCACGGACGATGGAGACCAAATGTTTGACGTACGCAAATGTTTCGAGCTGGCAAAGCTGGGCAACATGGACACTGTCAGGAACGCAGACGCGTGAAAGATCATTACGCAAAAGGTCGACGATCATCACGTTCTCGGCGCGGTCTTTCTCGCTGAGCTGGAGGTCGTCGCCGGTGTAGAGGTCGGCTTCGGGTTGGCCAGAGCGGCCACGCGTGCCTTTGATGGGTCGTGTTTCGACCTCGCGATCGCGCAAAGTCAAAAAGCATTCGGGCGAGGTGCTGCATACCTGCCACTCGCCAAGATCGAGGTAGCCCGCGTAGGGAGCGGGGTTTTTTTGGCGAAGCTGCAAGTACAAATCGAGCGAATCGGTGCGTGCGCGAGAGAGCAACCGCTGCGCGAGGTTGACTTGAAAAATGTCGCCAGCATGGATGTACTCGATAGCGAGTTCGATCATTTGTCGATAGTTATCAGCAGAAAAGTTGCTGGTAACGTCGCCAAGGCCAACGTCGAATTGGGGACCAAGCTCCGCTGGCGGCTTGGCAGCGAAACCGCCAGCGGTAGCGGCAAACGTTTTCGTTAACCATTGCTGTGCTTGATAAAGGCGATCTTCGGCCCGTTCGCGACGTGCTTGTGGATCGGTCTCAGGAAAACCTTGCGAGAGGATCCAGGCTTGCCGCTTAACATGATCAAATGCAAACACCACATCGTACAAACCAACAGCCAACGTCGGCACGGAGAGATCCTCAATACGCGCTGCAGGGATACTTTCGAGCGAACGAGCCAGTTCGTAACCGAAAAGCCCAGCGACGCCGCCTTGGAAAGGTGGCAAGTCAGGAAGTGTTTTGGCAGGGAATTGACACCATGCTTGTTCGAGCTTTGTGAGTGGGTCGCTAAGCTCGTCCTCGGAAGTCATCCACTGAAAAGGGTCGGCAGCAACGAACGAATAGCGACCAATCGTATCGTCTTGGCTGGCACTATCGAAGAAGACAACATGCGGTAGAGAGGACAGACGTTGGAACACATCAAGCGGCGTCAACTCGGCGGGCAGCGGCGCAGTAAGAGGCAAGTTGGTGGTAGCAGCGTTCATGACGATTGGTCGTGTTTGCCATTTTTCTTGAAAGGTTTCTTCTTCAGATAATGCCGCTTTTCAGGATGCGTGGCTAGGCCCCAGTTGAGTGCTTCGTCTTGCTCGTAGTTTTTGCCGAGCGTGAGTGCAGTGTGTGCTTTACACGTTTCGTACCCCAAATAAAAGGCGTGACCAGAGTCGAGATTGGGATCGCTAAGGCGAAGCTGCTCCATGAGGCTAAACGGATCGGCATGGCGCAAATGCAGCTTGCTGCCGACAAGATGGATTTCGCCATCGATCGCAAAGAGACGGTAGTTGTTGTCGCGGATATTTTCAGCGAGTTGGGCGATTTGCTCAACCGGCATTTTGGTGATTTGTTCGTCGCGCAACATCAGGAGATTCGGTTCCAAGTGCTTCGGAAGGACGCGATTGTTGACCGCGTGGAACATCAGTCGGCGAGCCAAGTCGCATTCGCGCACGCTGCTACGAGCCCAGTTGATCACTTGCGTGGTCAGTACGCTGCGAACGCCCACCTCTTGGCAGAAGCCAAGCAAAAGAGTATTGATGCCGGCGGAATCGACGTCGGTCAATTCGGTGAGGTTGCCGATACCCATCATCATCTCGGCATCGGGATAACGTCGGCGGACTTCGAGGTAGCGGCCTAGACTTTGAGCAAATCCAAAGGAAATTGGTTCCAGGATGGGATCGATTCGCAGCGGGACGCCAGCTTTGGCAAGCTGATCGATCGTATCATCCAAGCCAGCGAGCGTTTCAGGATCGTCGGGAATGGCAACTACCTCGACGCCCCAATCGACCGCAACGTCGCGGTTTGAGCTGTTGACGCTAAGCACCAATTCGGCACCGGCGCGGACGGCAAGTTCGATCTCGCTGGGATTGAGGCTGTCGATCGAGACACGATGGCCGTCCTCACACAGAGCACGAACGACTTCGCCAACTTCAGCCCAGAAATGTCCAGGCTCACAGCCAATATCAATCCAATCAGCCCCATCACTGCGAAGCGATGCCGCCGTGTTGCGAATTTCCCCAAGCTCCAACCGAGGACAATGATTGATCTCGGCAATAATCTCGACATCAAACTGCCCGTATTCGAGAGGCTCAGGTGCGCGAGAAAAGTACGCTGGTAGCTGTCTTAGGTCACGAGGCCCCACATCGATCGGCAAGCCGACTGCCGTCGCGAGTGGCTGCAAGTTGCCTTCGCAGTATCCGGGAATCAGTACCCGGTCAGCAGATGCAGGAACTTGGATATGTTTGGCAATCCACTCGGAACTCATCAACGCCGCGACGGTGATCGGCAACACGTCGATCGAATACGCAAAACCAACGTCCTTAGCGAGCGGCGCTACCACTGCTTCGAGCGCATGCTGTGCTAGGCGACCGGTTACAAAATGGATGTGTTCAACGGACAAAAAGATTTACTGAGGTTAAATGTCATTAGCCGGCGAGCTACGTCTCGCCGACTCGGTAGAAACAGTGTTTGAACACAGCGGCGAGACGCCAACATCAATAAGTTGGCGCCGGCTATTGACACTCCTGAATTATACTCAATTTCTCTGTCCACCGTTGACATTCAATATCTGGCCAGTGATGAAAGAGGCGTCGGGCGAGACCAGGAAACAGGCAGCTTGGGCAATATCTTCCGGGGTACCCCAACGCTGCAAAAGCGATTCGCCCGAGGCCCGCTTTTGCCAATCGTCGGAGGCTGCTTCTCCCCATTCGGTTTTAATCCAGCCAGGAGCGATGCAGTTCACTCGTACTTCTGGGGCAAACGACTTAGCCGCGCTGCGCGTAAAAGCCATCACCGCTCCCTTGGTTGCAGCAAACATCTCGCCGCTGTCGCCTGCCATGCCGGTCGCGGCTTGGTCCCAGCCGATGTTGAGTAGGACGCCGTGACCCCGTTGTTTCATTCGTGTGCCGACGCTACGCGATAATTCGATCGTGCCTACAACATCGACGGGCCAGAGTGCTGCCAATTTTTCTGTGAATGTCCAATGGGCCGCTTCACCGGTGAGGACATCAACGCCAGCGTTGTTGATCCAAATGTCAAGCGGTGCAATTTGCCATGCTTGCGCGACGAAAGCTAGGCGATCGTTAGCTTGCGATAGATCGCAGAGCAATGCTTCCGACTCGACTCCCATGTCGCGAAGCTGCTCGGCGAGTTGATTGGTAGCTTCGCGTTTGTTGCAACCGTGAACCAGAACATTTGCACCGGTAGAGGCGAGTTCGAGGGCGATTGCGCGACCGATGCCGCTAGAACTGCCGGTGACCAGGGCCCATTGGCCTTCGAGAGTGGAAGAAATGTCATGCATCGAGTTTTCATGGAATGATAGAAAGTTGTTGCTATCCTTGGTTGTAATCGGTGTCACGATTGGCTGCAAGCGAGAGTCGCGGTTGTCACCCAGTCGTTTGATGCCTACGATTACCGCCAGAGTTACGTTTTTCTTCCCTGGATTGGTCACGACAAAGAGGTCGCGAAAATGGCAGATACCTCAACGAATGCAGCGGATAAGCAAAATGAAGCTGATAAACACAGTCCGGGTTTCTTTCGTAAATGGTTTCCGCTGCTTTGGATCGGCGGCTTGACGTCGATCTGTGCTTGGTATTGGTTTAGCGATGTCGATCCTGGCGTCGCTAATAGTATCGCGCATGGTGCGGTGATTCTATCAGCGATCGGGGTTTCGATTTGGTGTGCGCTGTTTAGTCGCATTGGTAGTGGATTGACTAGCGGAATACGTTGGCTCTTGGCTTTGTTGCCGGTCGCGCTCGTGGGATCGTACTATCTACAAATTTTGCCGATCGAGACGATCATCAATGGCGATGTTGGAGTGGTGGGTTGGCGTTGGCGAACAGACGCACCAGATAAAAAGTTAGACGTGCCGAATATCGATGCCGCTACGACTCTCGATTGGCAGACAACTCCCAACGACTACGCTCGATTTCTCGGTGAGGGTTATTGGGCCGAAATCAGAGGCGTCGAATTAGAAACCGATTGGAAGTCCCGTCCACCGCGCGAGCTTTGGCGCAAAAAGATTGGTGCCGGTTGGTCAGCGTTCGCGATTGTGGGCAACTATGCGGTCACACAAGAGCAACGCGACGAAAACGAATTGGTCACTTGCTACGAAGTGCAAACGGGCAAGATTGTTTGGACACATGCTGATCAAGTACGGTGGGATCCGGGCGGCGCAGGGGCGATGGGGTATGCTGGCCCGCGCGCGACGCCGACCGTTGATGACGGCAAGGTTTTTACGCAAGGGGCGACAGGCATTTTGAATTGCTTAGACGCACGGACAGGCGAAGTAATTTGGTCGCACGATACGCTCGCAAAACATGACGCGGGAAATGTGATGTGGGGAAAGGCGTGTTCGCCGCTAATCGTTGATGACATGGTCGTGGTCAGTGTTGGCGGCAAGGACAATCAATCGATCGTGGCCTACGACGTCGAGACTGGCGGCCAAGTGTGGGCCTCGGGCACTTATCGCTCATCGTACGCTTCGCCGATCGTCACGGAAATTGCGGGCGTGCGACAGGTGGTTTCGGTTGACGAAGGTTTCGCAACAGCCCGACGAGCTGACGACGGAGAACCTTTGTGGGAGTACCCGTGGGACAGCGACAGCGACACCGCTGCCGCGTCGTCTCAACCGGTCCCCGTGTCGGGTGATCGACTCTTTCTGTCCAAAGGATATGGTCATGGTTCTTTGTTGTTACAAATTAGCAGCGAGGATGGCAAAGCGTGGCAAGTTGAGCCTGCCTGGCGTGGCGGCTTGAAGCCGGTGATGAAAACCAAAATGGGCAATGTTGTGATTCGCGATGGTTACGTATATGGCATCGACGAAGTCAATTTGCAGTGCATCGAATTGGATACGGGCAAGAAGCAGTGGAAGAAACGCCGACGACCGAAATTTGGTCATGGGCAAATTATGCTGATCGGCGACACGATTCTTGTCCTTAGCGAAGTTGGCGAAGTGATTCTCTTTGAGGCCTCGCCGGAGAAATATCGCGAACTGGCTAGCATGCGCGTATTCGACGATAGCCAGATCACTTGGAACAATCCAGCGTTTTCGTCGCCTTACTTGCTGGTAAGAAACGCGGAAGAAGTGGCGTGTTATGAATTGCCGTTGGTCGAGGAGCCAACCTCGGTCGAAGTAGCACAGCGAAAATGATCGAGAGGGACACAGCCCTATTACTAGGGCTGTGTCCTCGGATTTTTCAGCTAACTGCGCCGGCGCTTTGCTCGACTGCTTAGGCCAACCAAGCCTAGCAGCAACATGATGCAACTGGCCGGTTCTGGCACTACACTTTCCGAAATCGCTTCTATTGCGTTGATATCAAGGACACCATAGTTGTTTTGATCTTCAAACCAGACGTCAAATGCCGTTAGAGCGTAGGCCAAGTCCCAAACGTGACCTCCATGCTCCAGGAATGAGATACTTCCAGCGCCATCGAGAACAAAAAGCTCACTCCCCGTGGCATAGTAACTACCGACGCCATCAGGAATCTGGCGGATGCTGAAAATGATGGAATCGTTGTCGCCGCCGCCAGTCGGATCGCGTTCAAATATATCGGGATCGCCCGTGACATCCTGAACCATCAAAGCGTCGAGATTGATAAACTCTGGATCGACTACGGTAGGCAAATCGAGTAGCGTACCTACGGCACTGGCGATCGTACTTTGCAGAATGTAAGGCGTTCCCGAAAGGTTCCAAACGGAAACTCCTCCGCCAGGCGGTAATCCAAACACGTCCGTATCGAGTGAGTATTTGTTTGCGTCACCGGTCAAGGCAGGTTCGGGCCCCCAAACCTCCAGTCCGTCGACGTCGATCGGACGGGGCATCTTGTTGACATCATCTTGAACAGCCCAAGTTCCTACTGTGCTAGGCGGAGAAAAGGCACCCGCTAATTCATAGGAAATTTCGCCCGCTCCGGCAATTGTGCCGATCGGTAAAACAATCGGCCCAGCAGAGGGCAAAACGCCAACAAATGCACCGCCTGGGCCGTAGCCTACGTAAGTATCGTCAACAGAAAAAAGCAAGTGGGCCTCATCGGTCGCTGCAGGCGCATTGGGATTGCTAATCAATTGCTTGTAGAGATGATCGCGGCGGTTGGCTAACGCGTCGACTTCACCAAGTATCGTGAAATTGGGCCGTGTACCGACATAGTTCAGACCATCGGCTACACCCCCTGATCCGTCCCAAGCAATTACTTGCTCCGGACTAAGGAGACCACTCGCATCCATGTCGAAATTATGCGAATACTCTTTGCCTGGCACAACAGAGGGAGGCGCCAAACCAGGACCGACTCCTCCAGGGACACCACCCGATAAGCCGGCGTAGGGAACTGTCGCATAGGCAGTACCCGCTGCAACAAAAACAGAAATGCTCGTCAGTAGCGCACAAACTAACACAAAATGATTAAACTTCATCATTAGAAACGCTCCTCCCTCGAAAGGAAAAACACCGGCCTAAGCCGCGACGAGATTCGGACAGTCCTTGTCCTCAAGAATTACGACAAGCGAAATAGTCCCTGCTAGTCGCCTTACGGGCCTATACTCCATCCCCATGCGAGCCAAATCAAGTTCCGTCAGCTTTTTGAAATAGACATCCGAGCAACAATCAGACCAGGAAGAGATTTGTCTTCTTGGAACAATCTACCGAGCCGTGCGGCATGCCGCAGCCCCCGTTATGCCGCCTCTAGGATTCAATGTCAATCATTTGGCAAGAAAAAGTTGAAATACCTCGCTGCAGAGTTAGATGGCAACAACCCATTGTGGGGGCTATGTTGGGGCATTTTCAATCAGCCAGTCTTCCACAATCACATGTTTTATGTGTGGCGCACGTAACAGAGTGGCCCTTGCAGGTAGAAGGGCAGCTAACCACGGACGGCGTGCCAGTCCCGAGACAGCGCGCATGCCCAAACTGCCCAGCGAACCGCCGCTGGTTTGCTCAATCACGTTTTTGCTCAGGCGATTGAACGTGGCAGGGATGACATTTGGCTCGGGACCGATATGCAAAATGGTCTCGACGCCCAGGTCGAGAGTTTCGTCGACCACGTCCCACAAACGTTGCGGGTGATCGACCCACTTACGAATAACGTCGCGAGCGGAGTGATCGTCGTAGCTCATTTTCCCCGTTGCAAGCGACAAGACAGGAGGAGCAGGTGGTGAAAACCCCCCTGACAGGGTTTCTAGCATCACCGACGCGCGATCGGTGATACTTTTTTGACGAACAATAGGTGTATGTAGCGGCGGCCAGCGTTTGTTGTTGATTCGCAGATGGGCGCGGGTGGGCAGCAGATCGTGCATCGCTGCTTTGAATCGCACCACGGTTTCTTGCTGGCCGATGAGCAAGTACGTATTTGGCGAGAGGACTGCAGAAATGCCAATGGTGCCGTTGTTTTCGCTCGTGATTTGCAGGCAGAGTCGTTCGACATCGGTTTCGTCGATGGTCGGTCCTCGAGAAAACAAGACGCCCATTCGCGTGTCGTGTGCCAATTCGAGTGAATCGGCTGCCATAGCCAGTGGAACACGAATAAGCTCGTCGATCGCAAAGATGCCTGCAAAGCTGATGGCCGTCAATTCTCCCAGGCTGTAGCCCAGGGCGACTTGAGCTCGGGAAGTCTCGACTTGGTGAATTTCGTTGAGCAAGCGCATCTGGGCTACTTCGACGGCAACAATCAAAGCAATCGATTCGGCGTAGTGCTTGAGTCCCGGTTCGTCGTTCTGTTCAACCCGCTTAACGAGATCAACCGACGTATCGGAAAAACCGTCACAAACAGTGCTGAATCGCTCTAGCTCCTCAATGACGATCTTTCGATAGGCCTTTTCAGAAAGCAACTCGGTGGTGCGTCCTAGATTCGTGACGTTGTAGCCTCGAAACGAGAGAGCAGTTGTAGTGATGTCATTGGAAATAGAGGGGGCCATTGGGCAACCTGCGGCGGTGAAAAGGGCAAATTTTAGGTCTATTTGATCCTATCGGAGAGGCTGCCACACCGTCGTAACATTGGCAGACGAATGCCCGTTGTAACAGGTTCTCAGAGTTGTAGTGATTGTAACATTTGACTGAAGCCGGGTCTGGCGACCTGCGACTGTTGGCCGTCGGCTGCCTAGGATTTGGCTAAGATTATCTCATAGTTTTAGCATTGGCAGCATTTCTGAACTACTCTTTTCAAGGAGAGCTATTTCTGACGGAACTCAGACGCAGTTTGAGCTGCGCGGCTCCCGCTTTAATTCCAGACTGATTTGTAAAGGGGCTCGTAGATGCTTACTGCACGTGCGATTATGACTGAAGACATTGTAACTATTACGCCAGAAGCATCGATCAAAGAAGCGATCGAACTGATGCTATTGCAGCGAATCAGCGGCCTGCCCGTCTGCGACAACGAGGGCCATATGGTAGGTGTCATTACCGAGTATGCTTTGTTAGCCATCGCTTACGACCAAAAGATTCAATGCGAAACGGTCGCCCAGCACATGACGACCGACGTACTCAGCATCGACATCGACGACCCGATTAGCAAAGCAGCTGACCTGTGTATCGTGCATCGTGTACGTCGTGTGCCAGTGTTGCAAAATGGGCATTTGGCGGGCCTTATTTCGCGTCGTGACGTGTTGAAGGCGCTTTACGAATCGGAAGCGCCGGTTTGCACGGCGTAGTAGAGTCCAGAGTAGCCGCGACCCTACGGATCTCCGGAGGACGACACGAAAAAGTCGAGCGATATGTATGGAACATCGACAGCTCATTGTTTGCCTCTGCCTTGGTCTGTTGCTTTGGGTTTTCAGCGACCCCTCGGTTGCAGCAACGGACATGGTGGCCCACTACAAGCTTGACGAAACCAGCGGTACAGTCGCTACCGATTCTTCAGGGTATGGGAACGATGGGACTTATACTAATAGCCCGACGCTTGGTACTGCCGGCCCTTATCCTGGCGATATTGCAACGGCAGTTGACTTCGATGGTTCAAATGACCACGTTGCGCTAGGCAATCTGAACGTCAGCGGATCTCAGATCACCATCGCAGCATGGTTCAAAGCAGATAGCTTTCCTGGTACTGCTTCGCGCATTGTAGCTAAGGCAAATGGCTCGGGACTGTCGGACAATTACTGGTCGCTGACCTCGTACAGCTCAGGGGGAAGTAACTTCCTTGGGATTCTTCTCAAAACAGATTCTGGAGGAACTGTATTCATTCCGTCGAGTACGGAGGCACTGGAAATAGGAGAGTGGACACATGTTGCTGCCGTCTACAATGGGTCAACGCTCAAACTCTATAAGAATGGCGTAGAAATCCTCAGCAGTGCGGTTACAGGGAATATCACTAGCGGCCCTACAGTTCCCGTATGGATTGCTGGCAGCCCTTCGAATGAAAAGTATTTTGATGGGCGTATTGACGACGTACGGATCTACAGCAAATCGCTTTCAGCGGAAGAAGTTGCTGAACTCTACGGCCTAGTCGACCACTGGAAAATGGACGAAGGAGCTGGCACGACGGCTGCCGATGCGACGGCTTTCGGCAACGATTCAACACTAGCCGGCGCGACGTGGACCACCGACTGCGCGGGCAAGGGTGCACTTGTATTTGACGGCGTGGCCGACACCGCGGCAACCAACGTCGCGTTCGACCCGCCGGCTACCGGTACCGTAGCTTTTTGGATGCAAGCGGCTGGTACTCCAGCAGTCCGCCAACGAATCTTTGGCCTCAACGGCAACTGGGAGGCTCGGATTGAAACCAACGGAAACATCTCCTTCGACTTAGGAGCTTCGCCATACTACGGCAACGAACCCTTCGCTGCCTTTGATATCGTTGATCAAGACCGTTGGTATCACATTGTGGCTTCTTTCAACGACGTCGACGATTCGTATGCGGTCTATGTCAATGGCGAATTACAAGCGAGTGGAACTAGCCCAGTGAATTTAGTGCCCCAATCGCCGGGAATTCTTTCGTTTGGTACGCGTACGGGCAGCGGTGAAAACTGGAAAGGTTCCTTACGAGATTTCCGCGTCTACAACCGTTGGCTTGCGAATTCGGAAATTAGCACTCTGAGCGGCTTGGCCGGCTACTGGAAGCTTGACGAAACGAGCGGCACGGTGGCAGTCGATTCTTCGCCGAACGGCAACAACGGCACCTACACGAATGGAGTGCTGCTCAATCAACCAGGGAATGTAAATCAAGCCGCCGACTTC
>JAADGD010000131.1 GCA_013152515.1 Planctomycetota bacterium | reverse complement strand
TGGACGACCGACAACCCCAGGCCGGTGCCTTCGCCGGGCGGCTTGGTCGAAAAGAAGGGGTCAAAAATTCGTTCAAGGTTTTCTGTCGAGATGCCTGATCCGGTGTCTTGCACGATCAGTTGCACGTAGAGTCCGGCTGGCAAGTCGGTATGCTCGAGCATGAGTTCGCTGGCAGATATCGTTAGCGTGCCGCCCGCTGGCATTGCTTGGCAGGCGTTGGTGCAAAGGTTCGAGAGGATTTGGTACAGCTCGGACGGGTCGGCTTCGACGGTACCGCACTCGGTGTCGACAGAAACTTGAAAGTCGATTTGCTTAGGCACCGATGCACGAAGCAATTGCAGCGTGTCCTGAATGACGGGAGCGATGGCGGTCGGCTGTCGCTCGATTTCGTGACTTTCGCGTCCGAAGGTGAGAATCTGTCGGACCAGCTCTTTGGCTCGATTCGCAGCGGCGAGAATTTGTAGCACCTGGCTGCTTTCGACCGAACCATCGGAAAAATAATTTCGCAATCCTTCGGAGTAAATCAAGATCGGCGTCAGCAAATTGTTGAAATCGTGGGCGATTCCACTGGCGAGGACGGCGATCGATTCGAGGCGCTGGGCTTCGCGCAGGCGGGCTTCGGCTTCGCGTTCTTTCGTGACGTCGCGGCCGATCGACTGAATTTCTTGCAGTTTGCCAGAGTCGTCGAATAGGGCGTGGTCGAGCCATTGGTTCAAGGCGAGTTTGCCGTCGGGGCGTAAAACACGATGTTCGTAGCTCTGGACCGGATTCTCCGGAGTCATCGCGGCGAAGCTCTCACGCACTTTTTTGCGATCGCGCGGCGGGATGACTTCGTAGATAGAGGCTCCGAGGAGTTCGTCCTGGGTTTTATTGTGATACTCGCAGTAGGCCCGATTGACAAATGTGCGGATTCCCTCGGGTGTGCAGCGGCTGATGAGATCGGTTTGATCTTCGACCACGTTGCGATAGAGCTGTTCGCTTTGCTTGAGCTTACGCTCCGAGGCGACCCGTTTCGTGACATCGGTCAGCAAGGCTAACGCTAGATGCTCGCCGTCTTGCTTGACAAAGCTCAGCGCTATTTCGACCGGAAATTTTTCGCCGTTCTTGCGGTAGCCATTGAAATATCGCCCCGTGCCGAGCCGATGACTCGACGAACGAGCCAAATTTCCATCCTGAATCTCTAAGGTGTTGTCGCCCAAGTCTTCGGGGATCAGCTTTTCGAACGGCTGGCCGAGTAGCTCTTCTCGCTCGTAACCGAAGAGTTTTTCCACCAACGAATTGACGACGGTGATATTCCCCGCTTCGTTGACAGCAATCACGCCTTGGGCGGCCGACTCGAGCAGAGCCCGCATGGTTTGTTCGGTGCGTCGCATATCGTGTGTTGCCACCGACAGCGACAACAGGTCGGTCACCGAGGCCAGGAACCGCTGCTGCTCCTCGGTCCACGCGCGGGGCGGGCCGACGTGCTGGCAGCACATGACGCCACGCAACTGTCGCTGGACCCGGATGGGGGAAGCGAGTATCGACGAAATGTCATGCTCAGCAAGATACGAATTGACGAACTCTCTTGTGCGCGGATCGTTGGCGGCGTCTTCGGCGGCGAGGACTCGCTCATGTTCAAGTGCAGCAAAGTAATCGGGGTACTGTTCGACCACGAGATCGACCCCAGGAGAATGCACAGCTTCGCAGGCGTCGTAGCTGTCAAGACAGCGCAAGAGGGTCTTGTCACGGTTATAGACGCAGACGCCTACGCGCTGCGTTGACAAATACTGGGCGACTTCTTCGGTGAATTTTTCGATTGTCTGCTCGAAGCTCAGCTCGGGTTGCTGCTGCGCGAGCGCCAAGCGGAGCAGAATCGCGTTGTGTTGCTCCAAGTGCCGGTGCTGTTGACGAAGCTCTTCTAGCTCAGCCTGCAAGGATTTGACGGTGTTTTTCGGGGCGGGCATTCCTCGATTCTAGCAGATATTGTCGTAAAAACGAGTCCGCTAAAGCAATCGGTTACCGCTGAAAAATCGGCAGCAGTTGATTCGGTGCACCAAGTGTGAGGACCATCAAGGCGGTCGTGTAGGAGTTGCCGAATTTGCCATCGCTATAATGGACGTCGGCCGCCCAATTTCCTCTCTGGCCTTGATTCTGAAGAATGACTTTTACCGTGGGAGGGTAAAACTGGGACCAGTGGTCACCACCCAATTGATACATCGCTTGGCTAGCGCAAAAAACACCGTAGTGGTATCGATCATCCGTCCAGGAATCCGAATTGAAGTGACGGCTTTCGTTATAGTTGGCAAATCCTTCTTTCAGCAACCAATCGCCGGCGAGGCGGGCTTCTTTCGAGTCGTGATGTCCGGCATGGGCCAGCGCCAGAATCCCCGCTCCCGCCATTCCGCGACTACGGCTATCCTCTGGACCAGCAAACATCAAGAATGTTTGAAACTTCGGCTGAAAGCAGCGATGAACGTATGCGACCGCATTGTCGATCGTTTCTTTGGGTACTTCAAAACCTGCATTCTTCGCCGATCGCAAAAACATCAGGTGCCAGCCTGTTACCGAAAGGTCAGAATCGTGAAGTCCATCTTCATCAAAACGATTGATGTAGCGCCAGCCTCCTTTGTCTGTTTTGCGGCGTTTGGGCCAACGCTGCATGACAAGCGTCGCTTGCACGGCTCGTTCGATGGCTGTTTGGTTCTGCTGCAAATCGCCACCGCCCATTGCAAAGACTTCGCTCAGCAGCAGCGCGGAGAAGGCGTGATTGTAGGAGGCGGCACTGCCGATCGAGTGGGAGACATTTCGCGAGATTGTCTTGCCCCCGGGGCCAACCAGCGCTAACAGTCCGCTTGGTTTTTGACAGCTCACGATAAATTCAAGGGCACGATCGAGTTGCTCGCCGTAGGGGCCTTCGCCCGGCAGATGCCCGTGCGCAACAAAGGCCATAACGCAGAGGCTTGTCACGCCGGGTTGGCCTTGCGTCAGGGTGGGGAATGAGCCGTTTCGTTGTTGTTGCGAGGCCAACCAAAGCAGCGCGCGTTCGACGCTGGTGTCGACTTGCTGCCACTTGGCAGGGGTGAGGAGGTCGTCTTTGGGTTGAGCGTCGAGGGGAGCGGCGAAACCGCAAACGAGGAGGACGGTGGCTAGTTGTAAGGTTAAGTTTTTCGTGAGGTATTGCATGCCACTCCTTTTGATAATTCGGGCTATTGGTTATTCAGAACCTTTTTCGGAACCGCTTACTTGGCGGAAGTATTGCTCGATCGCTCGGCGGTAGCGTTCGGGTGGTGCTTTATCGCGTCCTTGGCGAAGGTCGTCGTCGAGTTGCGAGGCGAGGCGGTTCCAGTCGGCCTTTTCGAGGGCTAGCTGGGGCATGTTTTTGACTAGGTCGCTGGCATCGGACTCTTTCAAGGCGCGAGCGATGGCGCGGCGGTAAGCACGTTCGAGCTGTCGTTGCCGCAGTTGTTGCTGCTGTCGCATTTGATTAAGCATCATCCTTGTCATTCCCCCGTTGCCGCTGCCCGGACGGAGCCAGTCGCTGATGATTTGTAGATTCGTGGGCCGACGAGGAATGCCCAAGGCTTCGTTGATGGGTAGCTCCTGTTCGAGTTGGCGGAGCAGCTCGTCAAGCGTTGGGTCGTCGAGCAAACTGGCGATCGGGTCTTGCACCGGCAGCTTGTCAAGCTCTTTGATCGAGGCCTCGATCATTTCGTCGTACAGCTTGCCGGCTAGTTCCAAAGCTTGAATGGCCGCTTCTTGTCGCGACGTGGCACGCGACATTTTGTTGCGCCGCAAGGCGTAAACGGCGGCCAATTGATTCGGTGCCGCCTGCTCGTCGAGAGTGGCGAGCAAGCCGCGCGCTTTCTCAGCGATCGATTGCGGCAGCATTCCGTCTTCGTTCTGCAACAGACCAGCGATCGTTGATTCGAGATCGGCCAGCTTGCCGGCCATTGCATCCGTTTCCATCGCGAGACGATACTGAGCCACTTCGGCGGACCGATGGTAGTTGCCTGCCTGCTGTTGTTTCAACTGACGAATCCAGGCGGACGTTTGCTCGACGAGTCGACGCGTCTCGATCAATCGGTTGGTGGCGAAGTAGGCGATTTCAGGGCGGCCCTGGCGGCTACCTAGCTGACGGAGCAAAACTTCTAGCTGTGTGTAACGCTCGTACAGTTGCTGCGCGTCGCTGGAAATCTGCTCGAGGGTTTCGTTCGATTCGACATGGTTTTTGCCAGTTTCAGCCCCGTCCTCTTTCGACTCGGTTGCGTCGGCAACTTTTTGGGCACGTTTGGACGCATCCACGAATCGAAGGCTGTCGGCGCTCAGTTCGCGAGTGGTTGTGGCAATTTTTTGCAAAATTTCGGAGGTCGCTCGAAAGTCGGCGTCTTCAACCTCTTTGCCCAAGGGCGACCAAGTCTCGAAGCGGTCGTTCAATTCGGCGGCAGCGATGGCCAAGTCTTGTGCCGATTCGAGGTGGCGCTCTAGGAGTAGGGACGCAAGTTGATCGCGCCGGTCCTCTTCGACATGAGTCCAAGCTCGTGTTTCGCGATTCAGTTCGCTCTGTCGCTCGATGAGGCGATCGAGATCGTTGCGTAGGACCTTCGAACGATTGCGTTGTGCGTCGAGAAAACGACGCAGCAACCGTGGGTCTTCCGCCAAAATACGAGCCAGTTCGGCACGCATTTCGCTTCGCATTTTTAGGACTTCTTCTAGGCGTTTGAGATACTCTTCGTCGAGGTCAAACTCAGCGATCTTCCGACGGTAACGATCTCCCGCGCCCTCGGGACGCAACAGCGCCATCGAGTTCTCGACGAAGACGCGGTACATCTTTTTAAGCTTTTCGACCGAGTCGGCCAGCTTCAATTCGGTTCTGGTTCGTTCAAAACGCTCGGTCAACAGCGTTATCAACTCTCGAGCGCGAGTGGTGTGTTGCCAACCATTACGAACCGAGTCGACGCGGGCAGCGCCGTCGGTTTGCCGCGATTTCCAGAAATCGCGGCGGGCCGGGCCGATATGCGTTTGGCTAATGTCGACCAATTGGAGGCCGATGAATGCATAGGGCGTGTCGTAGGTTTCGTTTTCTAAGGCTTCGACGACTTTGAGGGCGGCCTCGATTTGTTCGTCGGCGCGTTGGATGTCACGGTCGTGTTGGCTCGTCCACGGTTTCTCGTTGTCGATAGCATCAAGAACCGAGCGAGAGAGCGTCTGCGCTTTTTCCAACGTCCGATCGAGTTCTTCCAGCTTGGGGGCAATGGCGATCTCTAGCTTGAGTCGTTGCTGTCCCTCAAAACTGCCGGCCCAGGCGTCGATTTTCAATCGCATCCGCTGACTGTTGGAAGATTGAGCCAGATCGGTGTCCAGGCTTCGTTTGGGCAGAGGATCGTTGGGAGTTGGCGAATTACTTTGCTGAGTGATTGAGGACTGCGAATTTTTTCTCGACTTTCCAGCTTCCGGTGCAGCAGTATTCGCGGGCGTGACCGGACGCTTGACCGTTGTAGGACTTTCCACAGCGGGCTTCGCTTGCGTCTTCGCGGTGTTCTCCGGCGACACTGGTGGCGACACTGACGGTTCGACATTCGGTGAATTCGAGTCGACTCTGCCGTTTGATTCTATCTGAGGTTCCGATAGAATTTCCTTCGTGTCCTTTTCAAGAGCAGAAGCTGCTTGCTCTGCAGGCATTGGTTCATCAACAGAATCGTCGAGCGTAGTACTGGCATCCACCTCTTGCTTCCTGCTGCTCGACACTGAATTTTCGATGTTCGGTTTCGCTTGTCCTCGATCTTCGCGCACGCGAATCGAAAAGCTCAGTTCCGAGCCATCGACCGTCTTGTATTTGGAAAGATCGAGCTCGACGGTCGCCTTCACCTTGTCGGTACCTTGTTGTTCTCCGAGTGCGACGGGGATCGTATCCAAAATGCGTGGCTTGCCTTCGATTATTTCGCTTTCGTCGTAGACGATCAGTTCAGCCTGCTGTATGCCAACGTCGTCTGTGGCGATAAAAGTGATCGGAATCGATTCGTCAGGGTGAACCGCCAGTTCGCGATTGGGTGTCAGGATTTTGACGACGGGTGGCTTGTCGGGGCGGCATTTGATTTCGCAAGTCGGCGGGCGCAGATTGCCGAGGCCATGTTCCTCGGTCAACAGTGGTTGGAAAGCAATGTCCTGAGTGATCGTCGTTTCCCAACGATACCAGCCCTGTGGGTCTGCGGTCAGTTGCTCGGTGAGGTCTGGACTCAATTTCAATCGCAAACTTTGCAACGCTTGCTTCGGCTTGAGCGAGATTTCTATGCGCGTACCTTCCATCACGGTAATCCGTCGGGGCAGCTTATTGAGAACTTTGGGTTCTTTGCGCGTGTAGGCAGGCGGAGTGAGTTGCAGACGGACGTTGGCCAGTTGAGGTCGATCGGCAACGACGATTTCGTACCACGGCGTCTGCCCATCGCCGGCGCGCAAGCGATAGCGTAGTGGCGCTTTGATCGAGCGCAGACGGTGCGTCAATCGATCTTGGCTATCGCCACGTGGAATCAGTGTGAGGGTTTTTAATTCTCCCTGCTCTGGCTCGATCAGGAGCGAAGCTTTTTTGACAGGTGCCCCGACAAGGCTCGCGCCAATCTCCAAAGATTCACCTCGACCGACGACAAGGTCGCCTGGCAGATTGGTTAGTTCGGTAGCCGAAATCGCCGTAAACGGTTGCCAAAAACGCCGGAGCAAAACAGTCGTGCGACGAGCATCGAACACCACGGCAATACCCAAAATCGAAGTCACGGCGGTAAGTAGCAGCAGCGCCCGAATCAGATGGTCGAGAGGCACGACCCGATCGGATTCGATACGGGGCGTCCAACTTTGCGCCTCGGCCGAAACTTGCTGGAACATCGCCGGATGAACCTCCGTCGAACGAGACCGCTTCGATTGGCCATTGATCGATAGCGAGGTGACGGTCGACCAGCGTTCTTCCAACTCGGGAATTTCGCGATCGATCTTTACCGCCACATGGTCAACGCGCCGCGTATGCCGCCAAGCCGCAACGGCCAATACCATCAAGGTTGCCCCCGCAGCCGTCCAAGCCGAATAGGTCAGCGCCGCTCGCCAGCGAAAATCATAAATCGTCGCCAGCCAATCGACGAGCATCGCCACTGCCATCGCTGCGAGTAACACGCCAACCGCAGCGACCAGCGCCGTACACACCTGAACTCTCAATGTGCGACGACGTACGATTTCGAGCTTCTCGGCCATCGCGATAGGCAGCGTAATTTTTTGTTGGAGTTGCGTCATTTTGCACCTTCTAAGTTATAGTTCGCAGTCTTTGCCCGTGAATGACGCGAATCAGTACGAATGAGGGGAGGGACATTCGCGTCTATTCGCGTTATTCGCGGGAAATCTTTTCTTGAAAAATGTGCGGAAAACGAAGTTATACAAGACCTTTTTGCTTGCGGACAATCCACTCAACAACGAGACAACCTAAAACGATCCAAAGATTCGTCCAGCGATTCCACAGCGGGGTGTGGCGTACCGTTTCGTGGATTTCGGGCGAAAGCGAAGCCAACTGTAGCACTTCGGCCAGCGCAGTAGGCGGTACGACTTGGCCACCGGTGATTTGAGCGACTTGTTCGAGCAACGTCCGATTGCAGCGCGTGTCGAGCATTTCGAGGTTGTCGCCCGCATCGACAACGATCATCACACGAATGGGCATCGCACGAATGGGCGATTTGTCCTCGACCGACGACAAAAGTTTGTCGACGACCGAGCCCGAAACGACAATCTCGTAGGCTCCAGGCGGCAAGCTTTCTAGCGAGCAGAAATATCGACCCGCAATGTCGGGATCACTGACCAGTTCGGCAGCAGCGACGTCGTTTTCGAGTGTACGGGCACTGACTTGCAGTGTCTGTCCGGCTAGCGGACGGCCGGTTTGGTCTTTCAGCCAAACGGTTACTTCAATCGGATCTTTGGGACGATAGCGTTTTTTGTCGGTGCTGAGACGCAGCAAGTCGGTGCCGCTGCCTTGGTCTTCGGCAGTGATCCAGCGGAGCATCTGCCCCCAGAAACGATGATGGTAGCGATCTTCGGCGCGGAACCGAAGCTTCCAACTTTCTGCTGCTGCCATGAAAACAACACGCCCGCCGCCCACCTGATGCCAACACAAAAACGCCGGCAAGTCTTCCAATGTTGAGGGATCGTCGACCACGACCGACATCCTCATCGGCACCGCGCGTAGCAAGGTCCGTGCTGTTGGCTTGGGGCGACAGTATTCCGAGATGTTGTAGATCGGCTTCTTGCGATAGACCCTAAGCCACGCCGCTTCGCTGGCCTGGTTCGAGTCTTCAATTGCCAACGCGCTGTGCAAACGACCTTCGTCAGTGAGCGTCAGAGTAAATCCCTCGTCCTCTGTGTTGAAAGAAGCGGCGGTCACTGGCAGCAAATCCATCAGCGGCTTGCCACGGTATTCGCGTGGCATATGGTCGCGCCCTGCGAGCAAGATGAGATGGCCGTGACGCTCGCGGACATATTCGACCAACGCCTCCTGGCTGGCTGTATTGAGTTGCTTCAAGTCTAAGTCGCCAAGAATAACAACGTCGTACACCGCCCAGTCATCGGCCCGTTCGGGCAGACGTGGATTGACGGCCATCTCGCCTGTTCCGCGCAAACGAGGATAGAACAGCAGTTCGTCGCACTCGACATGCGAATCGCGGCGAAACAATTGCTGCAAATAGCGAAACTCCCAATGCGAGACACTATCAGCCAACAGCACACGAAAATTATCGCGCACCACCTCCCAACTGATCGGTGCCACGTTGTTGGCAACGCTTGCTTCGTCTTCGAGTGGTTCGATGGTCAGTTCGTAATCTTGCCAACCAAGTTGTGTGGCTGACACGGTAAATTGCACACGTCGGTCGACGCGGTCGCCAACCAATGCGACCTGCTGACGATCGATCTCATGGCCATCATGTCGCAAGGTCACTGCCGCAGTTAGTCCATCGCAGTCAACAGCGGACACGATTGCGTCGATTACGGCTGAATCTTTTACGACCACAGTGTCTGGCGCTTCGACGCGATGCAAACGGAGATCTCGCACCAACGTCGTGTTACCAATCGGCACAGTAAAAACAGGCAAGTCGGAGAGTTGCGTCGCGATGTCTTGCGGAACTTGCTTGCTAAGCGCCGTGTGATTGCCATCAGAGAGAATAATTGCCAGCCGTATCGACTGCGCGACGCGATCGGTTGTAAGCTGCTGGAGTACCGCGGTCAAATCGGTCAACGGCGGGCCGGTTTTGGTAGCTTCCGCAGAAGTGTGCGAAGGGATCTGCGCGACAAGATTCGCCGCCTCGCTCCAATTGCGTTCTGCAGCAATCGGCATGAGCGACGAAGCGAATTGAAATTTGCGAATCTGCACCTTGTCGGCCAAACTGCCGAGCACATTTTCCTGCAGAGCGTCGAGCGCTTGGGTGGATTTCTCCCGCCGTGTCCACTCTTTCGCGTTGGCTACGTCAGTCGCGTGAACGACCTTCTCATCGTCAGCAAGCTGCTCGGCTAGTTCTCTGGTCAATGTTTCTAAGCGACGACTGAGGCCTTCGAGGTTGTCACGCAATACTTCCAACGTCTTGGTCAATTGGCCAACAAGTGGTGGCCCACGATCTTCAAATGTCCGACGCAAATCGCTGCAAGCCGAGGCGATCGGTCCCTGCAGTATTGTCTCCATTCGCGCGATACGTTCGGCGAAGTCTTCGTGTTCGTCCGTGAGCTGAGCAGTGAGCTTTTCGCAATGCTGCGCGGCACGCTCTGTGGCGATACGTGTTTTTTCGACGGCCTGTTTCAGCTCTTTCACCGGACGATGAGCACTGAGCAGGCGGCTCGCTTTTTCGCACGCAAAACTCGCGACGCGCACAGCAACTTGCATGCTGTCGCAATGACTGAGCGCAGAGGGCTCCGCACCGATCTCGCTAGCCAACGTCCAGCGCAGCAAGTCGATCGCATCCGGCGAATCGACGGTTTCCATGCTCTCGCTGGCGTCGGCAAAGATCGCGATCGACTGCGTGACTGTCGTACGCTTGACCGTTTCATGCACTGGGCCTAACAACATCCACATGGCGATGCTCATGGCTGCCATCCGCAATAGCCAAAAAAGCCCCGCCCAACGCAGGCCAAGCGTTTGCCGCTCGCGCCACAACAGCCAGCCCGCAATGGCAGCGAGCAGCAGCCCTAAACAGACAGTGGTCGTCAGAGAGAGGGTGCCCTCGAAAACAAGGTGGTCAGAAGTTTGAAGTGAGTCGGTGGGCATATTTTAGTAGAAAGTTATTAGGCGCTGGGCGCTAGTTTCTGGTTTTGAGAAATAGATCATGATCTTCTTGCAACTAGCGCCTACTAACGTAACCGTTCACGCGAGGGAAAAAATTAGCCACGGATGAACACAGATAAACACTGATTTCCTGGAGGGATTCGTAGCTTTTCCACTATTCCTCCCCTATTTCTTTTCAGCAACAATCGAATTCGGCTAACCCCCCCTTTCCTCATCTGCGTTTATCCGTGTTACTAACGGTAAAAGTTTGCGTAGCAAGCGCAAGTTTTTTGACGGGATTTACAGGATCGACAGGATAATGGCGCATGGAATTGATCCTGTTGATCCTGTTGATCCTGTAAATCCTGTCAAATTTATTTTTGGTTGCGGCCTTG
>JAADGD010000249.1 GCA_013152515.1 Planctomycetota bacterium | reverse complement strand
AAGGGTCCGAGAAATTCTGGTCCGTCAACGCCAACCCCATGCTGCAATTGAGGGCCGACGCAATCTTGCAGACCCAGCAGTTACAAAAATTTTGGAATGTGAGAAGGAGAAACCTTGCGACGTTTACCCATTACAGCATGGCTGGATAATACAAACCGCGACTTACACCCGCTAGGCAAGCCGCTTGATGCCTCCTTGATGCCCCTGATCGACGGCAAGAACCGCACTGAAGAAACCGGCATCGCCTTGCACGGGATTCAATATATTCAGGTCAAAAATTTTCAAATTCAGAATTATTCTGTTGGCCTGCAGGCGTGGGGGGAAAACTGGGCATCATATAGTTCTCGACCAAGTCATTGCCTTTTCACTGGGGAGAATGGATGCGAGCTACTCTGGAATTGGCATCGGCTTCACGCATGGTCATGACAACAGGCTGATGAATTGCATCGTTTACAACGCTCAGGCGGAGGGAATTGCGATTACAGGGGATCACAACTTGCTCGATAACTGCCACGCTTATTGCGACGAAGAAATTAAGGGGCAAGCTGACGGCACCGACCACTATATTCCGATATGCGGGAATAGAAACGTCATTCGTAACTGCTCATTGGAGCGAGTGGGACCCCTGGAACACATCGGACATGGGCTGGGCTTCAAGGGACATGCCAATCACAATCTGGTCGAACACTGCACGGCCGTGAATCTTGCTGGGGGTGGTTTTTACGTGCGTTGGCGAGGCGTCCACCACAACCGATTCGTCAATTGCAGAGCCATCGGCTCTCCCGATAAAAAGACTAATGATGCAACAGGCTTTCTGGTCCGCGAAGGTGCACACAATAATCTGTTTGAATCGTGTGTTGCAGACGGTTGTGAGGCAGCTGTGCGAACTCTCCACGGAGGTGAAGACACGAGTCGTATCGCGGCTAAAGACAACACCTTTTCCAATTGTACTTCCATGAATTCTAACGTTGTGTTCGACCTCAATTCCTACTTGGATCCCACTCCAATAGTAGTCAACAACCGATTCGTGAGCTGTACAATTTACAATGCCGACTTGTTGCTGAATTTGGCCCGCAAAAACGAAGGTTGTACCTTTGTGAATTCGATCATCATGAAAGTAAGAAGACTGAGTATCGGATCGGAAAAGTCAAATGTCGGTTTTGAGTACACTGATTTTTTTCAAAATGGCTTTCCCGCGATAAAGGGCAGAATGAACGTCTCCTGCGATCCGCATTTTGTGGAAGCGAAGAAGGGTAATTTCAGTCTGAAGAAGGCTTCCAAATGCTGAAGTCTAGGAAAAGGAAATGTCCATTTGGGTGCTTCGGTGGGACTCAATCTCTCGGAGCAGTGAAAACAAAAAATGTTCTTCAGGAATTTTAGTGGCTGATTTCAGTCGGTATCACCTTGAGTTTCCCGCAGTTGAAGAGAATCCTCGTGCGATAGTTTGTAAAGACACGGAATCCTCTTGCTTGGGACTTGATCGATTGGATGCGGCCGTTGAAGCCCTCGCTCTTGGCGACGCACTTTGTCGACTCCTTCATTGAGATGTTTGCTGATAGGAAATCGATCATGCACAATGTCTGCTTGCGGAACATTCGTTTCGATCGAATTGGCAAAGGCAGGCCACATGTCGACGGCGACCGTCTCGATTTGACCTTTTTGCTCGTCGGTGAGCCAGTAGTTAAAACACAGGCCCAGAGCTTGTCGGTGGCTTCTTCGGTACGATCTTCGACGACTTCCAAGACGCGATGGTCCGTCAAGTCGGTGAGAATCGAAACGTAGCTGTGACCACGACAAAAGCTCTTTTCGTCGATGCCCACATATTGCAACGATTCCAAATCTCGGCACAGAAGTCCCCGCTCGACGGCACGCTTCATCATGCTATGAACGCTATCCCAGTCCAAATCAAGCAACCCGGCCGCACTTTTGACATTGCCACAAGCCGGCAGGATTTCGATCGCAAAAGCCTCGAACATCAGCGTGAAACGCGAATGTTTGCCAGCCCAGGGAACGGTCGTTGTCTTCACGCCGCACGTCTTGCACTTCGATCGCGGAGTGCGTGCTCGCAAAAGCGTCTCGAACTGCATCGTGTCCAGATGCCTCCACATCCGCTCAGGCCCATGATCGGCAATCGAGCACCTGGTGTCGCATTCGGGACACATCACCCGACCACCACGATGAACCAAAGTAATCTCCACACGCTTCTCCTCCAAGGAAAGAGAGACTTCCGACACTTCCCAGGATGCGTCCAAACTTAACAATTGACGGGAATGTTCTGTGAGTTTGCTCATGATCAGCATTCTCAAAAATAAGGCCCCTCCCTGAACACCACATTAGCCACTAAAATTCCTGAAGAACCAGAAAGATTTTCGCATTAAACTAACATCCCAACCGTTAGTAACACGAATCGCGAAAGACTCGTCACTCGGGCTTCGACATCCCATTCGTCATTCGTCATTGTGTATTTCGTCATTCAATTCGCAAGAATAATCAGGAGGCGCTATGAGAGTATTAGTCGTTGGAGGCGCGGGCTACGTCGGCTCGCACACAGCTTGGATGCTGGCACGCAATGGGCACGACGTGTGGGTGTACGACAATCTGTCCGAAGGGCATGTCGCGGCGGTTGCGGACGGAAGGCTGATCGTTGGCGATTTGATGGAACGTGAGAAGCTGACCGAGGTGTTGCGCGAACACAAAATCGAAGCGGTCATGCACTTCGCCGCCTCGTGTTACGTCGGTGTGTCGGTGACCGATCCGGCTCCGTATTATCAAAACAACATCGTGGGCACGCTGTCGCTGCTCAACGCGATGCGGGCTGCCGATGTCACAAAGATTGTTTTTTCCAGCACCTGCGCCACTTATGGCGTTCCTGATGTGGTGCCGATTACCGAAGCGGAAAAGCAAGCCCCGATCAACCCGTACGGTTTTACGAAGCTAGCGATCGAACACGCGCTGGCCGACTATTCTCATGCGTACGGTTTAGGCTACGCGGCATTGCGATACTTCAACGCCTCGGGCGCGTCGGACGTGAGCCCGATTGGCGAAGACCATGAACCCGAGACTCATCTTATTCCGTTAATCTTGCAAGTGGCACTTGGGCAGCGCGACAAGATCCTTATTTTCGGCGACGATTATCCTACGCCTGATGGCACCTGCGTCCGCGATTACATTCATGTCGACGATCTAGCCACGGCTCACTTAGCCGCACTCGAAAGATTGAAACCGGAAAGCCCATTAAAACTCAACCTTGGCACAGGCCAAGGGGCGAGCGTCAAAGAAGTGATCGACGCCGCACGCCGCGTGACTGGTCACGAAATCCCAGCAGAGATCGTCGCCCGCCGCGAAGGCGATCCGCCGCAACTCGTCGCCGACGCCAGCCTAGCCAACCAAACGCTCGACTGGCAACCCAAATACACCGACATCGAAGCAGTCGTAGCCAGCGCCTGGAAATGGCATCAGACGCGTCCCCGAGGGTATGAGGATCGTGATTAGTTGCTGATCGCAAAGGTCATTTTGGCGGCAACGATTCGACAAACTCGCGTGCCAGCGACAGGACCGCTCGCAGAATCTTCTCGTCTTCGATCGCCGCCTCGCTGATGTCGACCATGCCGCCCATCTTGCGACCGGTGAACGACAGCGGATCAATGCCGTCGAGTTCCAAAGCGGTCGCTTCATTCGCTTTACCAACGCGCGCCATGCCGCCATCCTTATGCACACCGCAAAGCATGTTGCCGTTGAGCATAAAGCAGAGCCCGCCAAACATGCGTTTTTCGCTTAACCCGTCGAGCCGAGCGAGTTCGTCACGTAAGATTCCGGCATTTTTTTCGCTGTACGCCATGCGAAATCCTTTTTGAATTCGTAATCGGCTTAGGCATATGCCTGCGTCTTTTACTTGAGAATTTCCAATTCCACATCGATTCCCTTGCTCGTCGGCATGCCGGAACCGTGCGTGTCGCCGCCCATCAGTTGGCTAGAGATGTCTCCGTAGGCGATAAACAGTAGGCCCTCGGGTAGCTCGTCGCCTTTGGCGGGGACCACATCGACCTCGACCTGCTGCCCGCGGTCGCAACTGGTGAGCCGCACGCGATCGCCCTTCGCCAGCCCCAGTCGCTCCATGTCACCAGGCGAAACTTGTAGCGTGTTGATCTGCCGTTGATATTTATCGAGAAATTTCCCCTCGCTGATGCCGCAACCTTGTTCGCTGGTCCGACCGGGGATGAGGATGAATGTTTCAGGCATAGTCGGCAGCCTAAACGATGCAGGGATATCTAGCAAGTTAATGACGAAAACCGAATGACGAATGGCCAGCGCCAAACACCAAACACCAAACCGCGCCCGTGAGGAAGCGTCCGAACGGGGGCAAACTCCAACTGATGCTTCCTTACGGGCGCGGTTCGGTAGAAAGCTTGAGCCGTTTACCGCGATTTTAGTCCTCTTCCAGGAAACCGTCGCGGGTCCAACCTCGGGCGAGATTGTATGCTTCGACCAGCGTTTGCAGTCGCTCGGGCGAAAGCTGGGCTTTGGCGTCGTCGAGCAAAGGCTGGCTTAACATTCGCTCTGGCAACGTGTCTTCAGCGGGCGTCCAGCCGGCGCGGATGTTGAACTCCTTTTTGGCGTCGACGATGCGTTGAGCTGTGTTGCGGAGTTCGTCGGCGTTGACATCCCAGCCGGTGACCAATCGTAGCATCTCGGCGGACTCGCCAAAGTAATCGACGAACACGCCGCGTAAGAATTTGCAAAGGATGAGCGAGTCCATGATCGCCGCTTTGTCTTCGGTCTCGACCGCCAACAGGGCAGCTTCGGGGCCGACGTTGCGACGATCGACCGCCTCGGAGAAATCGACTTCGTACGCACCCGAGCGATTATGGTCGGCGCCGCGCGCCCCGACAGCAAAGCCTAAAGCCATCGTTTGCAGGCCGCGCGGATCGTAGCCAGGGATTTCCAGGCCTTTGACTTGCGGGGCAAACGCGATCGTGTCGTGGCCGATTTTTTGTGCCAGTCGGCGACTGCCTTGGGCCAAACGGTTGCCCAGGTTGGTACCCGTGGCAATTTCTTCGAGCGCGCGGAGCAGGGCAGGGCGGTCGCCGAATCGCAGCCAAGGGGCGTCGATATAACCGCGTTCGGCACACTCCATGGCAAAAGCGATCGTGCCGCCAGCGCTGATCGTGTCGAGCCCTAATTCGTCGCAAAGACGCGAAGCTGCCAGCACCGTTTCGGGGTCGTCGATGCCGCAGAGTGGGCCGAGGGCGAAGAGGTTTTCGTATTCGAGCCGCACTTTGGCGGTTGTACCACTTTTTTTGTTGCCCAGCGAATAAAGGTGTTCGCAGCCGATCGTACACGCGGCGCACGAGGTGCGAGTCTGTTCCCGCCCGACACCCAGTTGCTCCGGTGAGAGTGCTTCCACATTCGGAAAACTGCCTTGCTGAAAATTCCGCGTCGGCAAAACCTTCAGCCGATTAAAAACCAACAAGTTCGACGCCGTGCCAAGCTCCCGATACTTTGCCGTCGCAGGACCCAACGATTTTTCGGAAAGTGCTTTGGCCAACTGCGCCAGCGCCGTCGGCTCTGCCCATTCGCAATGCTGTGAACCACGAACTGCGATTGCTTTGATGTTTTTCGAGCCGAGTACCGCGCCGCTGCCGCCTCGACCGGCGTGGCGGCCATCGTGTGAGATGGTTGCGTAGCGGACTTGTCGTTCGCCGGCGGGGCCGATCGTGGCAAACTGAAACTCGGGGCCAAGTGTCTCTCGTAAGCGAGCTTGTGCTTTCTCGTTGGTGAGTCCCCAGAGATCCCGCGCAGGCTGAAGCCATGCTCGCCGGTCGTCGATGAGTAGGAGGGAGGGTTCGGGGGCGCGTCCGACAATGAGGAGTGCGTCGTGGCCCGTTTTTTTTCCGGCAATGGCAAAGCTGCTGCTGGCGAGCGAGTCGTTGATCCGCTTGGTCAGCGGGCTTTTGCTCACCACGGCAAACTTGGCCGAAGTGGTGAGCGGGCTGCCGACCAACGGACTAAACACAAAAGCGAGCGCCGCCTCCGGCGACAGCGGATCGACCTCGGCCGCACTTTCGTCGAGCAGCAATTTGACTCCCAACCCGCTGCCGCCAACATAAGCGCGCAGTGTCAACGCGTCCAACGCGACTCGTCGAGTCTCGCCAGTAGTTACGTCGATACGGAGATAGTTGCTGTGGTAACCGAACATGATAAGAATGCAGAATGACGAAAAAGGCGAACCCCGACCGTAAGGGACGGGAGATGAAGGAATGCAGAATGACGAAATTGTTCGTCATTCGTCATTCTGCATTAATTGTCCTTCTTATCCTCCTGCGTCTAAGTTCAACAGCAACAGCAAATCGCCCTCGCGCAACGTCGTTTCGGGATCGGTGACAAATCGTTCGCCGCACAGGTTGGCGGTGTATCCTGTTCGTAGGTGGCGATCTTCAATGCAAGTTTCTGCCAAGTCGGGAAATCTAGTGGCCAAGTCGGCTAGCACATCCCCCAAGCAATCGCCGCTAGCCGTCGTCTTCTCGACTCCTGCCCGCGCGCGGGGAATTCCGAATAATTCGACTTGAATTAGCATACACTCGTTTCTTCGTCAATTTGGCACTTGTGGTTGTCGCTTACGTAGGACATCCTGGACCCTTGGCCGTTTTACGGCACGTCCCAAAGCCTCCTGGAAGTGCCAGCTTTCTCGGCCGCTGGCACCCTCCCGCAGAATTCTGGGATAGGCTATTAGAGTTTAAGGTATTGAGGTCATCGCCTTTGTTCTTTTCCTATTCTACTTGTTGGTCGCGCCGATCGATATGGCCTTGGGGAGTCTTGTGGTTGCTGGGCGTCTGCTGCTGGGGTTGTGGGACAGAGGGCACTCGAACGAATCAGCGACTGCTGCTCGCAACGACCACCAGCACGCGCGATTCCGGGTTGCTCGACCTGCTGTTGCCACCGTTTGAAAAGGAGCATCAGGTGCGCGTTGAAGTAATCGCCACAGGCACGGGCAAAGCCCTCAAGCTGGGCGAGATGGGCGATGTCGATGTGCTCTTCGTTCACGCTCGACAAGCTGAAGATGCTTTTATGGCAGCCGGGCATGGCATTCGCCACGAGGAGGTAATGTTCAACACTTTTGAATTGCTCGGCCCGCCCGCCGATCCCGCCGAGATGCGCGGGCTGACAGCGTCTAACGCTTTGCTAAAGATCGCCGAAGTAGGAGCACCGTTTATCTCACGCGGCGATGATAGCGGTACGCACCAGCGAGAATTAATCCTCTGGAAGGCGGTCGGCAAGCTGCCCGACTGGCCCAGCTATCGCGAAAGTGGACAGGGCATGGGCGCAACGCTAACCATCGCCGACCAACTGATGGCCTATGTGCTAACTGATCGAGGGACTTTTTTGAACTTTCGCGACAAGATCGATCTGGTCCCTTTGGCAACTCAATCAGACGTACTAAAAAACCCATACAGCATTATCGTCGTCAACCCGAAGAAGCATCCAGACGTACGTAGCACGCTTGCCAACGCCTTTGTCGACTACCTGATTTCACCAGCAGCACAACAACTCATCGCCAACTATCGACTAGCAGGCGAAGCCCTGTTTAGACCACTACGAATAGATTGAGTTACTTATGTACCGCTAAGCCGCAAGCGGCCGCCGCTTGCGGCTTAGCGGTTCTGGGATAGGCTCTTACTCACTTACTCACTTTACTGCCAACTGCCCACTAACCACTCCCATGCAGCTCCTCTGGCAAGGCTTACAACAAGCGGTTCAACTCGTCTGGGCTGGCGATCCGTTGGTATTCGATGCGGCGCTGCGTACGATTTTGATATCCTCCGTTGCGGTTACCTTAGCAACTCTCGTGGGTGTTCCTCTTGGTGTTTGGCTTGCCCGTGCGCGCTTTGCTGGCAATCGACTTGTCGTGCTGCTTTTTCGCGCGGGAATGGCACTGCCAACCGTCTTTGTGGGGATGGTTTGCTACGCACTGTTTTCGCGCCGCGGCGTGCTTGGGCCGCTTGAATTGCTCTATTCGCCGAGTGGCATTGTATTTGGCGAACTCTTTCTGGCAGTGCCGATCATCGTCGGCATCACGCACGGCGCAGTCCAATCGCTCGACCCGCGCGTTGGCGAAACGGCTTGGACGCTCGGTGTGGGGCCCTTGCGTCGCGGGCTGACGCTTATCTCCGAGGCGCGCGTCGGCGTGATGCTTGCTGTGCTGACTGCTTTTGCCCGCTGCGTGACTGAACTCGGCATCGCGATGATCGTCGGCGGCAACATCAAAGACCAAACCCGCACACTCGCCACCGCCACTGCTCTCGAAACGGGCAAAGGCGAGTTCGCCCGCGGCCTGGCGATGGGCACCATCCTGCTAGTCATCGCCTTGACGGCAACGTGCCTCATTGGGTGTCTAAGCCGCGAGCAGCGAAAATGAACAGACGATCTCGACTTTTTACTCGTCCGATCTGGGCAGGACACTTTTTCTGAACATCCCAAACTGAAAACAGACAAAGACTTTTACCACGGAGCCACGGAGGACAGGGAGTATTTTGGTTCGAAAGAACGATGAACCTTGCCCTACTTCAAATTACGAATTCTACTATTTTCTCTGTGTCTTCCGTGCCTCCGTGGTGATTTTCTTTTCACTTTGAGTAAACCGCTATTTTCGAGCAAATCGCCAAAGTCACTCCTTCTGACCGAGTTGCTTCACCTCTTTCTCAAGCTGCTCGATCCGCTCGTTCATCGTCTGCAAATGGTCGAGGATGAGCGCATGGACGTAAACCGCATCCATGCCGACGGGGCTGTCCGCAGAGGCGATTTTGTCGATGATCGGCTGTAACTCGTTTTTTGGTTTCATTTTTGATCTCCTTGGGGTGATCTCTGAGCCTACCCGCCAATTCTGGGCGGGTACTGCCCACAACCTCGTTTACCCCGCTTTCTGGCGAGGTTTTCAGGTTTGGGTTCAGGTGTTATAGTGTTGGGCTAGTATTGTCGGGTTTATTATGCCAAGACTTCCGGCAGCGATTTCGTTATTCGTTGAGATACACGGATTATTACGCGAACGATCTGCCTAGGGGAAGTCGTAGAGTTGCAGCAAACCGTAGAAATCACTAGAAAAATAGCGTTGCCAGCGTAGCTTCAATTGGCAGAGCACCGCATTCGTAATGCGGATGTTGCGGGTTCGAGTCCCGCCGCTGGCTTTTGAATAGAGTTGTGAGTCGCAAGTTGCGAGTGGTCGTACTGCCCATGATGATCTTTGGGTAGCTCAGGAAAATTACTAGGAGTGGGCGTTTATGTCGCAAGTTGTTCAGAGTGTTGAAGTTGACCTCAGGCAGATCGTTCTGTCCAACAGTACTTTTGGACCGAATGAAATCCAACATATTGTCGGCGCGATTTCAGCCGATTACAACAATTTCCGTTTGCTTCGCGATGCCGTCGGCGAAATGGAGTTGCAAGAGGAACGCACCCCGGCAGCTTCGGCCCGTCTGGGTGTCTGCCAGTATTTGCTGGGAAGATATTCCGACTCGGTGCCGACGCTGACCAACGCCGATGGCGGAGCGCTCACGCATTTTTATCTGGGCAAAGCGTACTTGGCTTTGGACAAGTATGCCGAGGCGCTCTCGGCCTACGAATCTGCTGAACGGGCAGGCTACAATCGCGATGACGTCGCTTTGGCGATTGCCGATGCCAAGCGTTACAGCGGTGATGCCCAGGGGGCTTTGACACTGCTCGACGGGCTGTCGGGGGCCGTGGAGCAAACGGCCGAGTACCTCTATCAACGTTCCGCAACAGTTTCTGCCCTGGGTGGCAACCAGTCGGAAGTCGTCGCCCTGCTCGAACGAGCGGTCGAAGCTAACGGTGGCCACGCAGGCGCTTTATTCGGCTTGGCACTAGAGAACGACCGCTACGGCAACGACGAATACGCCCGCCAGCTTTACGAACGGGCCGCGGCTCAGTTTCCGGCCCATGTCGGTACGCTAGTGAATCTTGGCCTGCTCTACGAAGACCTCGGGCATTTCGAGCGGTCGAAGCAATGTTACCAGCGCGTCCTCGACATTTTTCCCGATCACGATCGCGTGCGGCTGTTTTTCAAAGATGCCGATGCTTCGCGAGACATGTTCTACGACGAAGAAGCTCGCCGCCGCCAAGATCGGATGGCCCAGATTCTGAGCGTGCCGGTCACTGACTTCGAGCTGTCGGTCCGCAGCCGCAATTGCCTGCAAAAGATGGGCGTGATGACACTCGGCGACTTGACCGAGACTTCCGAGCAAGAGCTGCTTTCTAGCAAGAATTTTGGCGAAACTTCGCTGGTGGAAATCCGCGACATGCTCGAGTCGAAGGGCCTAGAGCTTGGCCAGTTCGCCGCCAAGTGGCGAGAAGAAGAGCCCGCCTACGATCCCGGCACGATGAGCGACGACGAGCGGGCGTTGCTCGATCGACCGATTGCCGACCTGAATCTCTCGGTACGGGCTCGCAAGTGCATGGTCCGCCTTGGGCTGTCGACCATCGGCGAGCTGTTGCGTTGCACAGGCGACGACTTGCTGGAATGCAAAAACTTCGGCGTCACCAGCTTGATCGAAGTTCGAGAGAAGCTTACTGAGGCAGACTTGAAGCTGCGTGGCGATTGAGTTCGGATTGCGGAATTCGAAACAAAGTGACAAGTTGAACGAAATCAATCCGCAATCCGCAATTCGCAATCCGCATTTTTCCTTCGAGTTGCTCCACAGCGACGCCGCGACTTTTGCGCGGCGTGGAAGGTTACACACACCGCGTGGCGCGGTCGAAACGCCGACCTTTATGCCTGTGGGTACTTTGGGAACGGTCAAGGGCGTCGATATCGGACGGGTGCGCGAGACGGGTGCCCAAATCGTGTTGGCCAACACCTATCATTTGGCCCTGCGCCCCGGAGAAGAGACGGTCGCCGCACTCGGCGACTTGCACGAATTCATGGGCTGGTCGGGGCCGATCTTGACCGACAGTGGCGGTTTTCAAGTTTTTAGTTTGGCCGAACGGGCCAAGGTGACAGAGCAGGGAGTGACGTTTCGCTCGCATCTCGACGGTTCGCTGATCGAGTTGACGCCTGAGCGTTCGATGGCAATCCAAGAAAAGCTCGGGGCTGACTTGATCATGGCTTTCGATCATGTCGTTGCTTTGCCCAATACGCCTGAGTTGATCGAAGAAGCGACTTGGCGAAGCGTCCGCTGGGCCGAACGCTGCCAGCGGTCAACGACTCGTGACGATCAAATGTTGCTGGCGATCGTCCAGGGTGGGCTCGATCCAGAGCTACGCCGCCTGTGCGCCCAAGAATTGGTCAAGCTCGACTTCGCCGGGTACGCCGTGGGGGGGCTCAGCGTTGGCGAAGAGCCTACGGAGATGTACCAAACACTCGACGTGACCGTGCCCGAGCTACCGGTGGACCGACCACGTTACTTGATGGGCGTGGGCAGACCCGAGGATTTGGTCGAGGGCATCGCCCGCGGGATCGATATGTTCGATTGCGTCATGCCGACCCGCAATGGTCGCAACTCGCTCGCCTTCACCGATCGAGGCCCCATTCGGCTGCGAAATGCCTCTCATCAGCGCGATCGCGAGCCCTTGGAGCCTAATTGCCCTTGCCCCGCTTGCCAACACAGCCGAGGTTACCTACGGCATTTATTCCAGGCGAAAGAGATGCTGGGGCCGATTCTGACGTCGATCCACAATCTCACGTATTATCAGCGACTGATGGCCGAGTCGAGGGCCGCCATCGAAGCGGATCGGTTCGACGTTTTTCGCGAAGAGAAGCACGCCGGGTGGAAAATTGCAAAATGAAAACTGCAAATCGCAAATTTGCCGCTTGCGGCTTAGCTGCCCGCTCTTGTCCATTTAGACGCTTCGATTTATGATGTCTCGTTTCCCCCATGCCCGTTGGCTCCAGGGGACAGGCCGGTCTTTTGTGGCAGGCGTAGGACTTCGTGCCCCAGCTGGGCTGATAGACAGGAATGAATTTGAGCATCATGGACACTTCAAGCGGCTGGTCCGCCTGCTGGCTGCTTGCCGAAGGTTCGGCGCAGAGCATGTTTGAGCTACCGATTCCGGCACTGATCGCCCTGATGTTTGGGCTGTTCTATTTTATCATCCTACGCCCCCAACAGAGCAAAGACAAAAAATTTCGCTCGATGTTAGAGGGTCTGAAAGAAAAGGACCGTGTGGTGACCATCGGCGGAATTCATGGCGTGGTGACCAACGTGCAGCGTGAGCGCGACGAGGTGACGATTCGCATTGATGAGTCGACCGGTGCCAAAATCCGCGTCGGTACCTCAGCCATCGCACGACTGGTGACTGATGAAGACAAAAACGAGAAAAAAACCTAATGTGGCATGCCTCTGGCGAGTCGCGAGTTTTTGCACCTCTCAAACTCACGACTCGCCAGAGGCGTGCTACTCAGAAAAAATCAAAAATCGAGTTCCTACCAAAATGAAAAGTAAGATGCAAAACAACCACCTGTCGACATCGGTCACAGCAATCGGGGTCACAGCAATCGGTCGGGTCGCCCTCTTCCTCACGATGTTGCTCATTATTTCGCTCAGCCTGACCGCTTGCGGTTTCGCCAACGCACAAGACGCAACCGCAGAAACAGATCAACCAGCAGCGGCAGCGACAACCACAGCAGCAGCAGCAGCAGCAACAACTGCCGCTCAAGCCGCAGCCAACGACTCGGCTCTTCCCGGTTTCCTACTCTTAGGCATCGTCATTGCGTTGTTTGTTGTGCCGCTATTGCTCGGCAATTACTTTTCCAAATCGTTACGAATGCCCGACTACAGTTGGAAATTTGCCGTAGCGATTGGCACTTTGGCGGCGGCGGCGGTGGTCGTTTCTCAGGGCGAGATCAAGTTTGGTCCTGACCTCAGCGGTGGCATCACGCTGATTTACGAACTGCAAGACACTTCGGCTGAGCGTGAGGATGAACTCGAAGATGATGGCAGCGGCGACACCTTTGCTGAACGTTCGACACGCGCCAAACGACAACTCGTCAAACAGTTGATCGGTGCGCTCAGCGAACGCGTCGACCCGAGCGGTACCAAAGAGGTCACGATTCGCGAGTACGGCCTGGGGCAGATCGAGATCATCATCCCGAAGGCGAGTCAGCAAGAATTGGAATTCATCGAACGCCGAATCTACACGGCGGGTGCCCTAGAGTTTCGCATCACTGCCTCGCCGGTTTTTAGCGAAAATCGCGAAATCATTGACCTTGCCAAGGCGTTGCCGCCGGGTGAAAACGTCGTGCGACTGGGCGACACGAAGGTCGCCGAATGGATGGCCTACAAAGTCGACGAATTTGGCCCCGTGGATCGCCCCGATGATCGGCTCGTAAAACGCATGGCAGGCAGCACGCCGCAAGCGCTGCTCCTAATGAACGACGGCTTGGATGTGACGGGGGAATATCTGAAAAGTTCGTCGGCCGGCGTTGACGAACGGGGCAGGCCGCAAGTCCGTTTTACGATCAATCCGCAGGGAGCGTTCCGCATGGGTCAGCTCACCGGCAGCCACCTTGAGAATGCCTCGGGCCAAGGGTATCACCTCGGCGTTATTCTCGATAAAAAGTTGCTGACAGCCCCAGTGATTCGCGGGAAGATTAGCTCGCAAGGCGAGATTAGCGGCGACATGGGCAAAGAAGAAGTCGACTTTATCGTAGGCATTCTCAACGCAGGCAGCTTGCCGGCGACTTTGAACAAAGATCCGATTAGCCGCGAGATGGTGAGTCCCGGTGTCGGTGCCGAGACGGTTACCAAAGCGCGGACGGCAATCACTTACTCGCTGATTGCAGTGATGATTTTCATGCTGATTTACTACCGCTTTGCAGGGCTTGTCGCGTGCTTGGCACTGGGTGCGAACTTGATGCTAATTTTGGGGTTGATGGTGTTGTTTCACGCCGCCTTCACACTGCCCGGTTTGGCCGGTTTGGTGCTGACGATTGGTATGTCGGTTGACGCGAACGTGTTGATCTTCGAGCGTATCCGCGAAGAACGCAATCGAGGGGCTGCGATGCGGATGGCGATTCGCAACGGCTTTGCACGAGCGACGCGGACGATTGTCGACGCGAACGTGACGACGTTGATCACGGCAGTGGTAATTTACAAAATCGCCCCTGACAACGTCAAAGGTTTTGGCGTGACGCTCATTATCGGCATCGTGATGAGTATGTACGCGGCCATTTTCCTCTCGCGACTTGTCTTCGATGTGGCCGAGAAAGTTGGCCGAATCAAAGAATTGAGCATGGGACAGATCATTGGTCAGACGAGCATCGATTTCCTAGCCAAACGCTCGTTGGCGATGATTGCCTCGCTGCTGCTCATCGGCATCGGTCTCTCGGCGGTCTACAATCGGGGCGCTGATCTGCTGAACATCGACTTCACTGGTGGCAGTTCAGTGACGATGGTCCTCAATGAAGGCCAAGAAATGGAATACAGCGCTGTCAAATCGTTGATCGAAGAAAAAACCGATTTGGGAGACAAAAATCTTTCGCTGGTAGCCGTCGGCGAACAAGTGGACGGCAAAGGCGACACTTTCAAGGTGAGCTGCGTCGAGCAAGATGTTAATGCAGTTCAAGAAACTCTGCACCAAGCGTTCGGCGACAAGCTAAAAACTTATCAAATCAAAACATCAGAAATTAGCCCGCTCTCAGACGAATCGGCTTCCATTAGCCCGGCAAGCGACGCCTCGATCCAATTGGTTAATTTCCAAGAGGATACAGCCGCGACAGAGGGCGAAGAGCAGACCAAACCCGCTTCCGATGCCGAAACGACTACAGCAACCGAGGCCGGCGATCCGTTTGCTGGCGGGTCGAGTTTTGTACTGGATTTTGAGGCTAGCGGCAGTGATGCCGGCATAAGCCACGACGCGGTGCGGCAGCTCCTGCAAGACGCGCTCGATGCGACGGGGCACAGCGGCACGGCGATGTCGGTCTCTCACCCCGACCACCAGATTGGCAGCGCGCATCGGTTTACTGTTTGGAACGTGAAACTGGCACTGCCCGAAGACCTCGCGCGTGAAGTGATTGACAAGCTAGAAGCCTCGGCCAACAGCCAACCAATCTTTCCGCTGGCCAATAAAATCGGCGGACGCGTCGCGGGCGACATGACCACCAAGGCGATCGCAGCCATCCTCATCAGTCTGCTGGGTATCATCGCCTACATTTGGATTCGGTTCCAGCATGTTATGTACGGCGTAGCCGCTGTCGTCGCGTTGATTCACGACGTACTCGTCACTCTCGGTATGATCGCCTTGAGTGCTTGGTTCGTCAGCAGCATCCCAGCACTTGCCGACAGCCTGATGATCGAGAAATTCCAAATCAGCCTGCCGATCGTTGCCGCATTTTTGACGATCATCGGCTATTCGCTCAACGATACGATCGTCGTGTTCGACCGCATCCGCGAGGTAAAAGGAAAAAGCCCCAATCTTTCGGCGGAGATGATCAACAGCAGCATCAACCAAACGCTTTCGCGAACGTTGCTCACCTCGTTGACGACGTTTTTGTCGGTGATTTTGCTCTACTTCCTCGGTGGTGACGGCATCCACGGTTTTGCTTTCGCCTTGGTGATCGGCGTGATCGTCGGTACCTATAGCTCGATCTTCATCGCCTCACCAGTATTGCTGTGGATGAGCCAGCGGGCGCAGAAGGCGTAGATTACAAGCGGTTGCGATTCAACGAGGAGATATTAGAGTCTCACGCGAAGGCCCACGGAAATAAAAGAACCGCCGATGAACGCAGAGGCACGCAGAGGCAAAAATTGAGTTCAAGCATCTACGTTTACCTGCGTCCATCGGCGGCTTTTACTTTTTTTGCGTGAACGGTTACCGCCCACATTCGTGTGAAATTGCGCTAGGGAGGTCCCAAAAGCTAAAAGCTGCCCAAGTATTGGGATTTTGAATTCGGGACCAGTTTAGGGGCAGTGGTTTCAACGTAGGTGCATACGCAGGCAGTGTCCTACCTTGCTGGAGTCCCAAAAACGTCCGTTTTCTGCACTCGCCAAGGTGCGTCGGACGATGAAGCCGACGCAGATTATGGTATGCTGTAATTGCGGGCGGTGTGTCACGCCGCGGGCTGTTAGCTTATTGCCGTTCGTGCGGTAGGTCATTCTCACCTACCGCAGTTAGCCGACGTCCGAAAGTGCGTCGGCCATACTCGCCGACGCAGGTTCGTGAGTGCCGTATCTACCTCAAGAGGGTCACTCCTGAGGTAGTTAGCGGACTGCCAGAATACAGCAGTTTTCACCCGAGGAGAGTTACTTCGATGCAGGCTCGGAATTGGTCAGATTTGTACGCCTGACAATGATTTGGCGACTTAGGGACCTGCTTTTTTGACCCTTTTTGTCAGTTCAGGGCAAATAAGGTACAATCGTTCGAGGTGAGGAATTGCAGTATCGCCGATTTTTTCTAGTGCCAATTTTGCTTTGCGAAGTATGCCCTATGCAACTTTCATCAGATGGCTTCGTGCTGTTCAAGAAACATTGGACTCGACTGCTTGTCGTCCATATCTTCGGTGATGGCCCCAGGTTTCCACGGGTTCTAATGACTTCCGCCAGGCCAACAGTAAACATGACGCTTCACTCGATCACAGTCGCCCTTGTAGTCTCGGCCAGCACAGGTTTCGCCTTGGGAGAATCGGCTAACCAAGTCGTGTTCGACAACGGTAGTCCCGATTTTCTAGTTGGCCATGTAAGCGACACAGATCAGCCATGGCAACTAGCTGGCGATTTCGTTCTTGCGGCAGGTAGAAATGAGATCACGGCCGTTAGATTCTATGGCTTATATGGGTCTACCTTTGGCGCTGTACCAACTGAGCCGCTTGCGACGGATGATTTCACGATTCGCTTCTTCGAGGACGACAGCGACAAACCGGCCGTTGACTGGCTCTATGAATTTCGTGTCGGCGACATTAGCCGCGTATCACTAGGCTTCGCTCCTCAGCGGCCGTCGCGGGAGTATTTCTCATATGAGGTAGAAATCCCTGCGGTCACACTCGCTGCCGACAAGACTTACTGGCTATCCGTCCTCAACAGCACAGAGTTTGATTCGGAGTTTAATTGGTTTTGGGCCAGGTCAAGCGTTGGTGGCTACTGGCAGAATCGATTTTCAGACGGCGAAGCGTGGGACCACCCACGACTGTCTGACAATTCAATTCACTACTACGAATCAGCATTCCAACTGATTGGCGTACCTGAGCCAGCGAGCGTTGTGTTGTTAGTTTGGGGGCTGACTATTGTGGGCTGTCGACGTAGCCACAGTGCGTGAAGAGCAGGGAGTCTCATTAGTGCGGAAGTAAGTCTGCGAGCGATGCGAAGCTTTGACGCTGAACTCTAATGAGCCGGAGCTGGCAGAGTTTGCATCGTCACAATTCAGAGGTGGCCACGGCCATAGATGCGTCGACCTGAAACTACGAAGCCGATTCGCGGTTCTGCCAACTGCCGGAGGTGTCCGTGCCGAATGTCGCTTAAATTTCTGTAAGTCTTTCTCACAAACTGACATAGGCAAAAAGGTAGCTGTCCATTTTGCCCATACTCGTCGTATTTCGGTGTTTTTTGTTGCAGGAGAGCGTCGCTTCGTCCTTGATTTGGACGAGT
>JAADGD010000084.1 GCA_013152515.1 Planctomycetota bacterium | reverse complement strand
GCCGGTCGCTTCGTCGCGCATGTCGTCGATGTTCGCGACGTCGAGTTTTCCTTGCAGGCCGTGTTCGGGACTGAACAGCGCGACAAGCTCGACATTCTTAGCTTTGTGCAGCAAATCGATTGTTCGTACGCCGTCGCGATTGACGCCGGTGTGATTGGTGATCAGCCCGACGCGACGACCGTCCAAAGCTTGAAACTTGTCGCGTTCCAGCACGTCAATTCCCAGCAGCACGTCAGGTCGCGAAGCTTTGGACGCTCCTGTCTTTCTGCCCAAGGCCGCAGCAGCAACCGTACCGATGCGCCCGGCGAGCGGATTAACGCTCCCTTTGCCGTCGGGATGGACGCGATTCGAGAGAAAAATCACGAACAAATCAAGTTCGGGGTCAATCCACATCGCCGTGCCCGTAAATCCGCCGTGGCCAAATGCGCGTGGACTGCACAGCTCGCCGCGATTGCTCGAGTATTTGCTGCGCATGTCCCAACCCAAACCACGTTGGTGGCCAGCAACATCGCGCGCCCGCGTCATTTCGTCAATCGTAAACGGGCTAAAAATCTGCGTATCGCCAACAGAGCCGCGCGACAACATCATCTTGGCGTAAAGTGCCAAATCGTTGGCGGTCGAAAACAGTCCGGCATGTCCCGCCACACCATTGAGCAACGCAGCACGCGGATCGTGGACGACCCCGCGCAGCCACTCGCCATCGCGTTGCTCGGTCGTGGCGGCACGGACACGCAGGGCTTTGCCAGGAAGATAGCCCGTCTCGTCCATCCCCAACGGACGATAAACATTCTCGGCGGCAAATTCGGCGACGCTTTGGCCCGTCAGCCGCTCGACGACTTGCCCCAGCACCAAAAATCCAACGTCGGTGTAAACAAATTTTTCGCCGATCGGGTACGAAAGCTTCAGCCCCCAAATCCGCTGCCAAGCCTCCTCGACGCCATGCTGATAATCGGCCAACGCATTATCGGGCACCAGCCCGCCCTGATGCGTGAGCAGATGCTCGATCGTGATTTTGTCTTTCCCATGCGGTGCGAATTCAGGAATATACTCAACCACTGGGTCGCGCAGCCGCACCTGCCCTCGTTCGACCAATAGCATAATGCTCGTCGCGGTCGCCAACGGCTTAGTGAGCGACGCCATATCAAACACCGTGTCGAGCGTCATTTTTTCGGGTGACGGTTCCAAGCGACGATGTCCATACGCCTTGGCAAACGCGATTTTCCCACGCCGACCAATCATCACGACACACCCAGGCAGCCGCTTTTTCGCAATTTGCTCCGCCACCAGCCCATCAATCCGCGCTAGATGCACAGCATCCAACCCAGCCTCGCCCGGCGCACACCGAGGCAACGAATCCGCAACCCCGTAGGCCGGAACAAACGCTAGCGCAGCTCCGGCAAACACCACGATAGACGTTGCCCAGGCAATGCTCCCAGCACGCCGGGACGCAAAAGGCTTGTTCCTGCCTACGTTTAACAACTCGTAACTATTCATAGCGTTCATGTTTCTTGTTGCTCTTGTGATTCAGAAAAAACCATCGAAAAAAACAAGCCGCAAAGAAAGGTCGCGACAGACCCGACCGCTGCGTACCAGGGCCAATAGAGTGCAGTTCCCATAGCCAACCACGACAACACGCCTGTTCCTGCCACAAAACCCAACAGGGCAGCGCGCTGCTGAACCCGTGGCGCAAACACTGCCAAAAAGTACAGCCCCAGCATAGGCCCGAGGGCAAAACCTGCAATTTTTAGCACGCTCGCGACGATGCTCTTATCAGCGCCAAATAACTGGTAGCTGATCAACGCGATCGCAATCTGCAACACACCAAAACCGGCAGAAGCGATACGGCTCAAACGGAGTTGCTGCGCGTGGCTCAGTTCCTGCGGACGTAATGGCAGATAAATGTCGTTGATCAGTGCTGTTGCCGAAGAATTCAGCGAGCTGGAAAGTGTCGACATCGCCGCCGCCAGAATGGCTGCCAACGTCAGCCCCACTAAGCCGGTACCCAAGTGATGGACGACAAAGTACGCCAAGACGCGATCTTTATCCGCGTTCGTAAAGAGCGTCTCCGGCGGAAACGCCTCGAAAAAACAGGCCAGCCCGGCTCCAATAAATAGGAACAACGTAAATTGCAGGCAAACAATAAAACCGCTGAGCAGCAGCGCCACGGTCGCACCACGTTGGCTCTTGGCGACGAGGTAACGCTGCACCATCAGTTGGTCGGTGCCGTGCGTAGCCATTGTCAAAAACATGCCGCCGACCAACCCCGACCAAAAAGTCATCGTTCCTTTGGTCAGGCTGAAATCGAAGTCGAGCAGGCGAAATTTCCCTTCCGTCTGACCATAATCGAGAAGTTGTGTCATGCCCCCAGGAAGCGCCGATACGATTACCCACAACGTCGCCGCTGCGCCGATCATGTAGACGACAAACTGGATGCAATCGTTCCAGACGACCGATTTTACTCCACCAAAATAAGTGTAGCCGATCGTGATAATCCCCAAGCCAACGACGCAGACCCAAAGCTCCAGTCCGATCGCTTGTTGCAAGGCGAGCGCCGTCAAGAAGAGCCGCAAGGCATCGCTCACATTTCGCGTCACCAAAAACAACGCCGAAGTGACGCGCCGCGAGGCGATGCCAAAGCGTCGTTCGAGTACTTCGTAACACGTAAATGGTTCGCCACGAAAATAGAGTGGCAAAAACACCGCAGAGACCAACATCCGCCCGATGATGTAGCCAAAAGTGATCTGCAAAAATCGAAAGTCGCCTTGCTGCGCGAACGCCACGCCTGGGATGCTGAGAAACGTAACCGTACTGGTCTCGGTCGCGACAATCGACAGCAACACTGCCCACCAAGGCAAAGAGCGCCCACCCAAAAAATAATCGACGGTACTATGCGTGCCACGACCAACCCACAGCCCAAAAGCGAGCACGCAGCCCAGGTAGCCGATTACAATAGCCAAGTCGGCGGGATGAATAGAAAGGTTCAATGGAGAAAAACCGGGTTAATTGAAAAGGGACTGCAAGTGCGTGGAAAAGTGATCAAACTGACTCCCAACACACTATCTTAGCTAAAACTACGCCGTAAGAGGTGTGAGCGCAGGGTATTCTCTTTTTCGCGCACCGAAGCTGTCTCTCTGCCGCCGCTCGTATTAGAATTGAAAGCATGTTAGACAAACTTACCACGGAAGCGAGGAATCCCGCCTCAGAGGATTTAGACGAGCTTTCACCGCGCGCCATCGTTGAGTTGATCAACGCCGAGGATGCGCAGGTTGCCGAAGCCGTCGGAGCAGAAGCTGCCACGATTGCCAAGGCGGTTGAGGTGATCGCGCATCGACTCGGCCACGGCGGTCGCTTGATTTATATTGGCGCAGGCACTTCGGGACGGCTGGGGATTCTCGACGCGGCCGAGTGTCCACCCACTTTTAATTCTGACCCAGCACAAGTCGTTGGCATTATCGCTGGCGGACCGGGGGCCATGCTCAAAGCGGTCGAAGGTGCTGAGGACTCGCCCGATCTTGCCAAAGAAGACCTCCGCAAAATTGATCTTTGCAGTCAAGACGTGGTGGTCGGCATCGCCACGAGTGGACGCACGCCGTATGTCTTGGGCGGACTCGACTACGCACGCAGCCAAGGTGCCTACGCCATCGGAATCAGTTGCAACCGCGACGGTGCCATCGCCTCGCGAGCCGACCTGTCGATCGCCCCGGTCGTTGGCCCCGAAGTCGTCAGCGGCTCGACTCGAATGAAAGCGGGCACCGCCACCAAGATGGTACTAAACACACTCACCACTGGTGCAATGGTGTTGATCGGCAAAACGTACGGCAACCTGATGGTCGATCTGCAAGCGACGAACACCAAGTTGACCGAACGCACGAAACGCATCCTCTGCGAGCTAACCGATCTCGCCCCCGAGCAAGCTGTTGCATTGCTCAAGCAGTGCAATGGCGAACTCAAAACCGCGATCGTTGCGCACCGACTGGGTCATTCTCCCGCTGTAGCGCGCGAGCGACTCGATGCCGCCACAGGACACTTGCGCAAAGCACTCGAAAATGGACACGCATGACGCCGAATCTCGCTTGACTTTGGCGCATCCTCTGATGTTAGGTGTCGACGGTGGCGGCACCAAAACGCAAGCATGGTTGGCCCGCGTTGATGACCAAGGCCAGCCTCAAGTTCTTGGGCGCGGAATCGCTGGATCTTCTAACAAGGTCGCCATCGGATTCGAAAGTGCGATGGCCAATCTTGGCGATGCGATTAAGCAAGCATTCGCCGACGCCCAGCTAGCGATGTCGCCTATTGCCAGCGCGGCGTTCGCCTTGGCTGGATCAGGGACCGAGGAAGTCCGGCAGCAAATTCTCGATTTCGTCAAACAAAATTTCCTGGTCGAGTCGGCCAGCGTGATACACGACGGACAAGCCGTCCTCCAGGCAGGCACGCCCGACGGCTGGGGGATCGCCATGATTGCCGGCACCGGCACGGTCGCCTACGGAGCGAACTCGTTAGGCAAGACAGCCGTCGTCGGTGGCTGGGGCTACTGGTTTGGCGACGAGGGTAGCGCATACTGGTTGGGGCAATCGGCCCTACGTGCCATTTCTCACGCAGCCGATGGTCGCGCGGACCCGACGGCGCTAACGGCTGTAATTCTCAACAAACTTGAAACGCGAGAACCTCGTGAAATACTCGCAGCTCTTCTCCGCAAAGGCGATGTCCGTCGAGAAATTGCCAATCTTGCTGAGCTCGTCTGCCAAGTCGCCGAGCAACAAGACGATGTTGCAAATCAAATCGTCAACCAAGCAGCCCAACACTGGAGCCGCCACATCGAGTGCTTGGCGCAGCAACTGGTGCCCGATGAACCGTTCCCTCTCGCATTAGCTGGCGGCGTGCTGTGCGGCAGTTCGTACGCCCGTAGTCGGTTGATTGAGCAATTGGAAGCCAAGCAACTACGGACGTCTTCGGTAGAATTCGTCTCTGAGCCGGTTGTCGGTTGCGTGCAACTGGCGTTAAAATATAGCGTATGAGATTCCGGAGCGTAGATGGAGTTGGGTTGATGAAAATGAAAATCTTATGCTTATTGATCGCCCTGTTGCTGTGCAACACTTTGTGCGCGGAACAAATCCCTCTGATTGCCGATCCGAAATTTGAACGTGGTTTTGAGGTCTTGAATCCCACTCCAGGGGCACTCGTTGTCGAAGGCAATCTACAGTGGGACGCGTCGGCTGGATCTCCGATTTGGCAGCTCGCCCAGTGGAGCAGCCAATCAACCATTTTTGGTGTCTCCCCCACGCTTCAACCTTCCGGCGCGCGGGCCTATGCAAATGCCGACAAACAGATCATCGCCGGCGGTGGGGACGCTGCGACCGAATCAGACCTCGTCCTGACAATCAATGGGCAAAACGAATATGACGGCACTTTTCGTGGAATTAACGACCCTTGGCCTCACCTGCTTGTTTCGCAGAAGATCAGCGAACCGGGTGGGCACTTGGGTGGCCAAGCCCCTTCGATTGCTGACATGAACTCACTCGATTTTCAGATCGAAGCCCGGTTACTTTACGACAACCGTATTACTACTGGCGGATACGATCCCTCGATTCACGCCAGCCAGTATGTTATTTTCTACACCGTCCAAAACTTAAATGCCGCCTCAGCTGGCTATGGCGATTTCCTCTGGTTCGGCACCGCACTCTACGACGACCGTGTCGACGTGACTGGACCCATTGTGCTGGTCGATGGATTCACGCAAAAGCTGATTTACGGCATCGGCATCCAGCCGTTCACCTCAGAGAAGATTGCTGATGGCAACTGGATGACCATTGGCGGCGATTTGTTACCGCACATCAAAGCAGGATTGCAAGAAGCCTGGAGTCAGGGGATATTACTCGACTCGCAAGATTTCGCCGATTATAAAATTGGCGGTATGAACATGGGCTGGGAAATGCCTGGGATGAACAACGCCTCGATGCAGATTCGCAACTACAGCGTAACTGCTACGGTTGGCGTGGCTTCTGTGCCCGGCGATTTCAACGGCGACGGCGTTGTGAACGGGAACGACCTGTCCGATCCCTTCCAAGGCTGGTACGCACGCTTCGGGACAGATCTAGACAGCAGTGATTTTCTGGATTGGCAACGGAATTTCGGCATGGTCGGCCTCTCTGCCGCTTCGGCCATAACCATTCCTGAACCGTCCACCGGGTTGTTGATTCTGAATGCCCTATTCGCAAAATTCTGCACTCCGCAGCGGAATCAAGACTGATTCGCTCTGCACGATGTGCCTTGTTTCCTCGTCGGTGGTGGACAACCGTGCCTTGATGAGCGATTATAGGTTCTGAAATCCATGCCAACGGCAATCCTCCTTGGCGAATTTGCACCAACTACATTCGTGAAAAATTCCCGCCTACTCTTTTTTCTGGAGAATCATACCCATGCCTACGCCAAACTCTGTTTCTCGCCGCCACTTTCTCGAACTCACCGGCACCACCGCAGTAACGACTGCCGTCACGACCGCCTTTTCTGCTGAAAGCTACGCAAACATCCTCGGTGCCAACGATCGGATCCACGTCGGCTTCATCGGAGCCGGTGGCATGGCCAACGCGCACATGGACACTTACAACGATCTGAAAGAAAAAAATAACCTGCAAGCGATCGCCGTAGCCGATTGCTGGAAGACTCGCGCCGAAGCTGGTGCCAAAAAAACCGGCGCCCAACACACGCTCACCGACTACCGCCAAGTGCTCGACCTCAAAGAGATCGACTACGTCACGATCGCCACGCCCGAGCATCAACATGCGCACATGACCCTCGACGCACTCGACGCGGGCAAGGCGATCTATTGCGAAAAGCCGATGACGCACACGATCCCCGAAGCACAGGCGGTGATGAAGAAGCAGGCCGAAACTAAACTGCCCGTGCAAATTGGCGTGCAGGCGATGTCGGACGACAGTTACATCAGCGCCCGAAAAGCGATCGAAGGGGGAATCCTTGGGCAGGTCGTGCAAGCGCAAATCGAATACGTCCGTCGTTACGGCAAACAAGGCCCTTGGCGAAAACCCAGTATCAACGACGACACAGCCAAGCCTGCCGATCTCGACTGGCAAGCGTGGCTCGGCCCTGCCAAAAAAATCGACTGGAACCCCCATCATTACCACGAATGGCGAAACTACACAGCCTATTCCGGCGGCATCGCTACCGACTTGTTCATCCACCGCATCACGCGGATCATGAAAGCGCTGAATCTCGTCTACCCGCGTCGCGTGGTCGGCATGGGCGGTATCTGGCAGTGGCCTGACGGACGTGACCTGCCCGACAACTTTGAGATGATCTGCGAATACCCCCGCGGCCTGACCGTCTACGTCCTGGGCACGATGAGCAATCGCGTCGGTATCGACCACCTCATCCGCGGCTACCGCGGCACAATGTATTTTACCGGCAAAGGTTGGGTCGCCAAAGACAAAGATGGCAAAATCCTCGGCGAACACAAAAAGAGCGGCGCCGAAGACACCCACCTGCACCACACCAACCTGCACAACCATCTCCGCAACGGCGAAGAACTCAATTGCCCCGTCGAGTTAGGCCTAGCCGGCACCACGGCCGTCGTCATGGCCAACGAGTCATGGCGCACCGGCCAGATGATGGGCTGGGACACCGAAAACCAAAAGATGGTGCCTTGCCACACGCAAAAACATAATCCGTACCCAGAAGAAAAAGAAGGGTAGACGCTGGGTGGCTGAAGGCATTGCCGATCGAAGATCGCAAAACGGTTGGGAAAGAGGTATCCGTTCACGAAAAAAAGCCGCAGATAAACGCAGATGCGAAAATCCAACTTGTCGAGCCGACTGCCGATCGAGTGGTGCTGGCTCACTCAGGTCATTTACGTGTGATCGCCCAGAGCAAACGTAAGACCGACAAGCTTGATGCACAAACCCTGGCGGAGTTCTTGGCTTTAGACCAGATTCCCGAAGCATGGCGTCCCACGCCGCGGGTGCGTCATCGACACTATGTCCAAGGGCGTATCACTTCGGTGAAAAACAAACTCCGACACGTATTGAGCAATGACAACGCGGACTTTGAAAATCTGTTCACGCTTGCCGGCCGAAAATACTTGGCCACGATCGAACTTTCTTCCTCCGACCGCTTACGCGGGGCTCGCGCCGGGAATTCGTGAAAGCGCAGGCAAAGGCAAACAACGAGGGATCACCAAGCAAGGGTCACGCTTGTTGCGATCCATCTTAGGATCGTTCGAGAAATTAGTGTCGCACATGGAGGCCTCGTCATTTGTCAATAGTTAATTGTCAACTACTCCGAAGGAGTTACACACCGTAGCCTAGTGCTTTGACAATTTGTTAATAATAACAAAGCACTCAGGTTGCGAGCGCTAGCGAGCTACCCTGGGTTCGATGAAAAACTAAAGGTTACCCTGAAAGGGTTAGACACGCACGGGGCAGAAGATGTGGAACCCCTTCGGGCAACGCTGTGAAGCATTTCTTGAGTGACTTTTGGTCTCACCGCAGGCGTTGGAGTTCGGGCCAAAGGCCCTACGTTGGCCTGGGCTAGGCAAAAGTCCGGGGCTTTGCCCCTGAAACCCCTGCAGAAATGCTTCGCAGCGATGCCTTTCGGGGTACGTCTCTGTGGTAAATCCATTTTTTGTTTTTTTTTGACTTTGCAGTCCTCCTGGGCTGATAAACGCAGAGGGTTGGGTTTACGGGAAATATCTGCGTTTATCTGCGTGCATCGGCGGCTAATTCTTTTTTTGCCAGCAACTCACTTTTTAGTCACGATGCAACCAAGTCCCATGTCCCCTGGGATTTTCTGGTCACATTGGTCATTGGGGGTTGGGCATTGGTCATTTACAATAGCTCTTATGCCTGAATCGACTCACGCCGCCCCAACAGCGAACATCCTCAACGTGCCGAACATCACCACGATCTCTCGGATCGTGTTGTCGGTCTTGCTATTTGGTTTTTTGTCTTGCGGTTGGTACCAAACCAGCTTTGTGCTGTTCGTGATCACCGCCATCACCGATTGGTTCGATGGCTACTGGGCCCGCAAATACGGGCAAGTCACGCAGCTCGGTCGGGTGCTCGACCCGTTTGCCGACAAGTTTTTCATTTGCGGCACTTTTATCATTTTGGCGGCGACTGTACCTATGTCCGAGGGATCGAACCCGTCGGGCATCGCCGCTTGGATGGCAGTCGTGATCGTAGGCCGCGAACTGCTCGTCACCACACTCCGCACTTTCGTCGAGCAGAGTGGCGGCGACTTTTCGGCCAAATCGATCGGCAAATGGAAAATGGTTTTGCAGTGCTTGGCTGCTGGCTGGAGTATTGTTCACCTCTCCTACCTCAAAGCCGATGGCACCACTTGGCAGCCGATGCCGCCCGACTGGATGTCCAGCGGCTTGGTCATTGCTGTCTGGGCGGCTGTGTTGATCACGGTTTATTCAGGCTATATTTATGTTCAAGCGGCCATCAAGCTGCTTCGGCCTAGTGCTTAATCTTCACGTTCTACGATCGTCCTTCGCATGGCCCTTGAACCGACTCGCTCTGCAATCTTCGTCATGACGACCGCCTGCGGGCTCAGTCTGATGGTGCTTTCTTACCTTTTTATCAAACATGTTGGCGGCAATTCGCTACTCCCCTATGAACCCCGTCGCCGCGTGCCTTGGAATTTTGGAGTGGTTCTCTTGGCGATGGGCATGCCGCTACTGGGTATCGCCGTTTTCTTTGTAGGCAGTAAGGAACCCGCTCTTGAAAAGGTCGAATCCGAGACGCTGCTGATCACCGGCTGGGGCAATTTTTCTTTTATGCTTCTTTTTGTCCTGGGGGTGACCGTATGGCTCGCCACTTTTTTTCGTGCTGACACGCGCGATGTTGGCTGGCCCACCTGTTGGCAGCAATTCACCAAGGATGTTGGCATTGGTGCTTTTGCTGCGGTTGCCGCTTTGCTGCCGATTTACGTAATCCAGTTGACGCTCGTCTATGCACTGCAATCGACCACCCCGCACCCGCTCGTCAAGCAGCTTCAAGAAAACAATTCGCCCGCGATGCTGCTGCTTGGCTTTGCGATGGCGGTGATTGCGGCGCCGCTTTTTGAAGAATTTACTTTTCGCGGCTTGCTGCAAGGTTGGCTCGAGCGACGCGAAGACGAAGTGCTCGCTTTCGCTGCGACCGAACGTCAACCGCCCTGCGTGACAGAGGGTATTGAAATCGATGGTGAGGAAAATGGTGATGGTGATGGTGATGGTGATGACATTCGGCGAGGCGTAGCTCGCCGGCTATTGGACGCCCCGCCCGAGTTCAACGAAGCGACGAGCCTCCGGCTCGAACCCGAACCACTAACGATCGAAACCATGCCATCAAGCACCTCCCGCCCCACGCACGGCTGGATCCCTGACCTCCCGCATGGCTGGACGCCGATTTTGATCAGCGGCTTCGTCTTCGGCCTCGCCCACATCGGCCACGGCGTCGCGCCGGTCTCGCTGGTTTTGTTCGGTATTGTGCTGGGCTACCTCTACCAACGGACCCACCGCCTCGTCCCCAGCATAGCCGCTCACATGCTTTTTAACGCGTATTCAATGGTTTTGCTTTGGTTACAATTACAACCCACCTAGCCTTCGGCTCTGCCGAGGGATGAACTACGGAGTGTTCCAGCTTCCAATGCGACACCTCTAGTGAAAACTCCGAACCGTCCCGGCGCGCCGGGACGGTTCGGAGGAGAGGTTGCTTATTCCTCGTTATCCAAGTGTTGCAATTGGAGTTTGAATTCGCCCATGAAAAACCCTTAACACCCATGAAAAATCCCCCCGGCAGAGCCGGGGGCTACGTGATCTATGAACATTCCTCGCAACCCTACCCGCGAAGTTCGCATCGGCACCGCCACCCTCGGCGGCGGGCACCCGATCGCGGTACAAAGCATGACCGCCACGCACACGCAAAACATCGACGCGACGGTCGAACAAATCAACGCCTTGCACGCCGCCGGTGCCGACGTCGTGCGAATCGCTGTCGATAGCAACCAAGACGCCGCCGCGCTGCCAGAAATTCGCCGTCAAACCAACGCCAATCTCGCAATCGACTTGCAAGAAAACTACCGCCTCGCCGAAATCGTCGCTCCGCACGTCGACAAGCTGCGATACAACCCGGGACATTTGTACCATCACGAACGAGAAAAGCCGTGGCAAGAGAAAGTCGCGTATCTCGCACAAGTCGCCACCGACAACGACTGCGCGATGCGCGTCGGTGTCAACTGCGGCAGCGTTGATCCCGACAAAAAAGCGCAGTACGACGAGGCCGACTCGATCAGTCCGATGCTTGACAGTGCCTGGGAGCACTGTGCCCACCTCGACGACTTAGGGTTTACGCGTTACTGCGTATCATTAAAGGACTCCGATCCGCAGAAGGTGATTGAGGTGAATCGTCGCTTCGCCGACAAGCGGCCCTGTGTGCCGCTGCATCTCGGTGTGACCGAAGCCGGGATGCCGCCCGATGGCATCATCAAAACGCGTATCGCCTTCGAGCAACTTCTCAGCCGCGGCATCGGCGATACGGTGCGAGTTTCGTTGACCGTCTCCAACGCGCGCAAGCCCGAAGAAATCGCCGCTGGTCGCGATATCCTCGCCGACATCGCCGCCGGTCGTGTTCGCTCGGTCGTTGACTACGGCCTCGACACGCTCAACATCATTAGCTGTCCGAGCTGTTCACGCGTCGAAAACGAAGCCTTCATCGAGCTGGCCGAACAAGTCAAAGAGATGACCCGCTACGCCGCCGACCACGCCCTCACGATCGCCGTGATGGGCTGCCGCGTCAACGGCCCCGGCGAAACCGACGATGCCGACTTAGGCCTCTGGTGCGGTCCGAGTTTTGTGAATCTGAAACGCGGTGGCGAAGCGCTAGGGCAATTTGCCTACGACGAGATTTTGGGGCGGTTGAAAAGCGAGTTGGATGCGCTGATTGCTAAGCGACAATAGCCGCGATCTTACCGATCGCCGGCCACCTCACAAAAAAACATACCCTCCTACTGCCCTGGCATCTCCTGCACCGAACTCCCAAACACCCCATCGTCGTTCACTTCCCAACGGCTGACAATCACGCCTACCATGCCTTTGATTTCGTCTGGGCTTGGCATCACTGCGTGGGCCAGCGAAAGCATCAGCTTGAGGCCGCTTACTTCGTCATCTTCGTCGTCGATTCGATCAGCGAGTTTGTCTGCTTGCTCCAACTGTCTGTTTATCGCATTGAGGGCCATGCTCAAATAGCGACCGCCGTCGGTGATCTGAACGGCCAGCGCTGGCTCCAAGTCGATCATCGCACCAGCCTTTGCAAACACCGCACTACCGCGTAACGCATCGGCACCGGTCGGCGGATTGTTCAGCGTCGAAAGCACCGACTCCAACACGCCAGAACCGTAGCCCAACACAAGATAGCCCTTTCCCAGAAACAACCCACCTTCCAATTCGCTTTTTTTCATTCGCCAACCGCTAAACCCTTGCTCTTCAGAAAACTCGGTGCCTGGAGCCATCCCAGCAAGCGGCGTAATCGCTTTGAGTAACCGTCCCCATAGATCTTCGTCTTCGACTTGCCAAACCATCGCCATCCGTTCACTGACTTTGGAATTGGCAACCTCGCCATCACTTTCGCCCGATTCCAATCCAAAAGACATCAGGATATGTCGATTGCCAAGCGAGCTAAGCACCTCGGGCAAGCTCGCCTGGGCAAAGTTTTGGACTTGCATCTCGACCATCGCGTAACCAGCCGACGCTCGATCAGGAAACTCCCGCAGGACGGTCTCTTTGATAATTTCGTACGCCTTGCCCAGGTCAAAACTCCACTGTGTATACTCGACAGTGCTCGCCGGCACCCATTGCGGAGGATCGATGGCCAGCGGCTGCTGGTCGAGCAGTTGCATCAACCCTTGTCGAGGCGCCGGCACAGCGAGCGACATTTGCGTGCGCCACTCCGCTCCTTCGACGGTCGATCGCATCGCAAACGAGCCGAGGCCATCCAGTCCAATAATTCGGACGATTTGCTCAGCTTTTTCCCCCGAGGGCGCAGACGCTCGCAGCAATTTTACGAGTGGTGCCACGTCGCCCAGCAATTCAAACACCGGCAAGCCCTCGAGCGCCATCACGCGTGCCGCGCCGGGCTCGTCGGTCAATCGAGGCGCAAAACCTGCGGAACCTGTTGCGTGGGCTGCGATCCATTGGCCAAAAAGAACGCTCAGTTGCTCGCTGGTCGTTGCCACGGTTTCTTCGTCTTCGGCTTGATAACTATGAGCAACCAACAGCCGGTCGCCAAGTTGGGCGACCAGTACCGTGTTGTAGGAAATGACCTCAACAGCACTCTCCTCCCACTTCTGTACCGCAATATCCAACGCCTCTTCCTGCTCTTCATCCGAAAGTTCACTGTAATCGTCGCTCAAGTCATAGTCGTCGTCGTATTCGAAACTGATCGAAGGGACTTGCAATTGCATCACGGGCAGATCGGCCAAGGTGAGATCAATGCGCATGGTCGGATGTTCGTCGTCTTGCTCCTCAATCACCTTGGCAAGTAACTCGAAAAACTTGCTCGCCAGTTCCTCGCCCGGTTCCAACCAGCCCAAGCCGGCGAACATCGGCTCCTCAGCCTCCATCATCACGACTGCATAACCCGACTCGCCTGCCAACAGTCCCAAGAGATCGTCGGTCGTCAGCCCATACTCTTTCAGTTGCGTTTGAAATTCCGACCATTCGCCAGAACCACTCGACTCCAACACCTTCGTGATAGCTGCTTTACGCTGGTCACTCAACATTACCGCGCCGAATTTCGTCTCGCGCAGCGCCTCGACAAAAGCTTGTCCGTCAGGAATACGCAGCGCGCCGACCGTTTCCTCAGGCAAACTATCCCAGGACGATTGTGCCTGCGTAGTACTCGATGATACTGACAGCACGAAAAAAACACTAAAAGTCAGTACGGCATGACAGATTATTCTTTGCATCCTAAAAACTCCTTGATAGTACCTATAAAAAAAGAGCCACGGATAGCCCAGCGCGGCCCGTGGCCGCAACCAAAAAACATTAAACGCAGAGCCCGCGGAGTCGCAGAGGGCCGCAGAGAGTTTGTTATGAGAACCATCGTAGAGAATCTATCGCCCGAGAGCTTCAGTTTTCATCTGTTTTCTCTGCGATTCTCTGCGTCTCCGCGTATTCTGCGTTTAATAAAAACCTTCGTGTCTTACGCAAAATTTTACCGTTAGTAACACGCATAGCACGGATAATTCGAGATCTGAATTCCGCTGTTATCCGTGTACATCCGTGCTATCCGTGGTTACTTCTTTTATGGATTGAAATACTCACTCCTGCACAGCCGCCGGGGCAGCTTGCGACTCAACCGACGCACTCGACTCGGAAATCAACGCACTCTCCGAGCCGCGAAACGGCGGCGCGAAATACTTTACGCCGTTTTGCGGTTGCGTCGAGTCGAATAAATACGCATCGCGGTGCTGTAAAAAATCGACCAAGTCGGTTGCCGGAATCCCAAATGCCAACCCGCTGAAAAAACTATAGCCCGCACAGACGACACCAACTACCTCGCCGCGTGCATTGAACATCGGTCCGCCGCTATTGCCCGGATTGATCGACGCGTCGGTCTGGATAAATCGTAGCTGTCCCAAAGTGCGTGTCGTCGAACTGACAATGCCTTGCGTGACGGTCCGCTCTAACCCTAGCGGATTGCCGATAGCAAAGATCAAATCGCCCACACGTACCGAAGCTTTCTCCGCGATCACGACATGCTTCAATTCAAAATCGCCCAGCTCTTCTTTGTCGAGTTGCAGCAATGCCAAGTCGCGCAGCGGGTTCAACGCCAAAATTTTCACGCGTTTGAGCTGCCGCTTCTCGTAACCTTGTTTTTTCTTCTGGAAAACAGTCACGATCACCTTGAGTTCTTTTTCGACGACATGATAATTCGTGATGAGGTGGCCCTCGCTGCTGATCAAAAATCCGCTGCCCATGCCGCTGGGCGTCTTGACCGTGACCACCGCGTCGCCGAACCGTTTGACCAATTGTGGCACCGGCATCTCGTCCAATCGACCCAGCGTATAAAATTCTCGCGCCGAAGTCTGCCCCTGCTTCGTTGCTTGCTCAGAACTGCTCATGGAGAGCACCCGTTTTGCGTCGACTGTCACGATCTCATGTCCCAAATCGAGCACGACGCGATCGTCCGTCTTTTGCAGCAGGGTCGCGGTCAGCTGCGCGCCGCCCGAGAGCTTGACCGTGACGATCTCGCCAACTTCTGACGCAGCAAGCGGTGCAGAGAGCGCAAACGAACAGGCAACAATTCGGAGGAGGCCATTCAAGTGTATAAATTGAGTCATGATTTCTCGCGAGCTAAGTAAATGATCAAACGGTCGTGGCTGAGAATCGCCAAATCTTGGAGCCCATCGCCATCAAAATCAGCCGCCAACACGGCGCGTGGCTCCTTGACCAAGTTGTCTGATTCGTTGCTGTAGGGATAGACCTTGTCGTCAAACACCGGCCAGGCAATTTTCGGCACGAGTTGGCCGTTCTGATCTCCGAGTACGGTCAACCGATGCTGCAACTGGTCGTACAAAATCAAATCGTCGTAACCATCGCGGTCGATATCGGTTGAGCTTAGCTGATGGAACCGCGTCTTCCGTACGCCACCCGCGCGGCCGATGCGTTCATCGATTACGTCGACCAGTTTTAATTCTCGCGAACGTCCCTCGCTCAGGTGCGTTATGCGATCTTGTCCGAGCAGCAACATTCCCAGCACTGGATCTCTCAATAACCCTGTACCCTCGGCCAGTTTGACTCTTTCGACCGAACGACTCAGCCGCGAAGCATCAATTTCGATACGATGCACAAACGGACTGTCACGTTGCAAGGCCCAGCCGAGGGTTTCGTTTTCAGCAACATAGTCGGATAACTCTAGCCCTTGCGGCAGCATCACCTGCTCTTGCGATCGCAAATCGTCGCCCAACCACTGCAACACGCCGTCGGTCAATCGTCCCAACCGCACATCGTCGCCTGTGGCAAACAGTTTGAATTCTCCCAAAGTTGCCTTCTTCAAATGCATCGGCGAAGTCACTTTGGTCTTGCCTTCTTCCAGCGAAAACAATTTCAGCGCCCGCCCATGCGTCTCTTTCACCAACAACCGCTCGCCGCCAATCCACAAGACTTGATCCGCCTTCGTCCCAACCTTGGGAAAGCGAATTCGCTTCGCCTCCGCCATTTGCGGCTTGGCAAGATACAAATCGAGATCTTTCCCGACCTTCTGCACCCACCACGTTATCGGTCCGACAGAATCGAGCGCGAGAATTTTGCGATCCTCTACGTCTGCTACTTCTGCCGACGGAGTCTTCGGCACAGGATAAGTCAGTCGCCCCGACTCCCAGCGGCTCGTCCACAAATCGGCTGCATCTTTTGTCCACAGCAGCAACGTCCCCGGTTCGGCAGTCAGCGTCGCCATCGCGCGGATGTCGGTCAGCGCTGGAAACGCTTGCTGCGTTTCCCAGCCCGCTTCGCCCAGCCCATAACTCAGCAGCCGCGGCGCACGACGATCTGCCACAACCAACGCACGCTTCTCGCCTTGCCACATGCCACACCAAACAGCCTTTGGTCCCTCTTTCATCGCCAATGGTCGCTGCAAGCCAAAGGGGCTCGCCGTGCCCAGGGCGAGTTCATAGCGTCGTAAAATTCCGCTGACCGTGCCGTCGATCACCACCAGTTGCGTCGCCGCGCCTGTTCGAACCACTTCCACATCCTTGACGGCCCGATCGTGCAACACCGCCGCCGGCGTCAACGTCCCATTCTCGGCAGCCCGATACCAGCGGACCGATTCGTTCGACTCGCGTGTCTGCTCCACCAAATCGTCATGCCCGTCGTTGTCGAGATCGGCCAACCACCAATCGACCCGACCGCGCTGCTCGCGCGGCGTCATCCATTGGGCTTGCCCCCCCGGTTTCAGCAACATCTGCTGAATGCCGTTGTTCATGCTTACCAACAACTGAAACTCTTTCGTCTCCTCGGAAAGTTTCTCTTCAGAAAGTTTGGTCGGCCGAAGCAATAACGCGTCGCGTCGTGAAGGAATCTCGCCATCCAGCAAGTCGATCTTGTATTGCTTCTCCCACGCATTCGTCTCTCGCTCTTCTGGCGGTTGCCGGCGATAAACAACCACTTGATTCGGCGACGACACCAACACGATTAACTCGGGCTGATCGTCGCCATCGAGATCTTGCACCAGCGCGTCACGAGGGACGTTCTCCAATTGCAACTCTTGAAGTTCCCAATCGGGAGCCAGCGGCAATTCGTTCGGTCGCGAGGCGTCGAGCGGCTCCGTTTCGATTTTGCTCGTCGAGGCAATATCACGCCAGGCGTAAATGTCGAGCCGAGACAAACGGCTGTTCACCACAATCAACTCCTCGCGCCCGTCCCCATCCAAATCGGCCGCCCGCATCAAACTCGGTCGGCCCTTCTGTTCGATGACCCGCAACTCTTGCCAGCCTGGTAACTCGGCGCGACTGTCCGAGAGAGTGGCCCCACCAAACGTCAACATCATACTGAGTGTCAAAATGCTAAAAGGACGCATAGATTGCTTTATTCCCATGCTTTTTCCCATAAAGTGGTTGGACCGACGAGCCTAGCTAGTTTCACTATCCTACCATCATCCCCCGCCGAGTTGAGTAGTTTTTGCCCAAAAAAGTGCCCTTCGGCTCGGCTGGCGGTCTCGTTAGAATGCCACGCTTTGGCGCGATCGGGCTACTGTGGCTTCCGCCTGTAGTTGGGAGCTGACCATGAAATGCGATGGGGTTTAGGACAGGCCATGAGGCAACGAACAACGGCTATCTGCGGTATGGCGAGCGTTGTACTCGCCATCAGTTCGCTGGCCGGTTGCCAAACCTTTCGCACGGTTGCCAAACCGACGCTGTTTGCTCACGAACTAAAACGCGAACAGATCGTCCTTCACGGCGATTTTCCGCTCGTCCAGCACGAGCGACTTGTCAGCGAACTCTGCGCCCAGCGCGATCGATTGGCTACCAAGCTCGGCTTACCAACCACCGATGTGCCGATCCATGTCTATCTGTTCGACGACGAGACCAAATACTACGACTTCCTCGCCATGCGATTCCCAGGCTTCCCGCCGCGTCGGGCGATCTTCGTCGAATCCAATGCCGATTTCGATGTGGGACTGGCTGTCTATGCCTACCAAGGCGATCACCTTGCCGAAGATCTCCGCCACGAAGTCACGCACGGCTACCTGCACGCGGCGCTACCACACCTACCGCTCTGGCTCGACGAAGGCCTCGCCGAGTATTTTGAAGTTGGCAACACCCACCAAGGCCTCAACATCGCGCACCTCAATCATCTCAACAGCCTCACCGATTTCTTGCCCAACCTCTCCCGTCTCGAACAACTCACCGCCGCCGCCGACATGACCCAACAAGACTACGCCGAGTCGTGGGCCTGGGTCCATTTTTTGTTAGAGTCCGACGTCGACAAAACAGATCTGCTCACCGACTACTTCGCCGATTTACAGCAAGGCGCAACAACCACGCTCAGCACTCAGCTACAAAAGCGTTTGGCGGGACCAGAGCTAGCGCTGCAGGAGCATTTGCAGACATTGAAATAACAAGCCCGGAGGACTGCAAAGTCCTAATTCTAGCCAAGAACCTGAAAAAGGAACCACGACGACACAATGGACACGACGTGCCGGCTATCAGTCAACGCGTGTGTTGTGGCCGTTGTGTCGTTGTGGTTAGAGTCTTGTAGGTAGGGGAGAAAAGTGACTTTGCAGTCCTCTTGAATAACAAGCAGCGTTTCTTTCCCTTTTCTTCCTATCTGGTACAATACAACCTCAGACTTCAATTGCTACGACAAGGCTACGACGATGAAAGCTATTCAAGCCATTTACCGGGACGGTGCGTTTTGGCCCACCGAACCGTTTGTACTTCCCGAATCGACTCGGGTAGAACTTGAGCCGCGTCTACTCGAAAAGGAGCCTCCTCTCAAAGCTCCTTCGCTCGACGATGTGTATGAAGTACTCCGCCGCCGCTCGCAAACGGGCGAAACAGATCTTGCGGAAAAGCATAATGAGCATCAACCGTGAAGCCTATCTTTCTCGACACGGTCGGTCTCCTGGCTTTATGGAATTCGGATGATCAATGGCACGTCCAAGCCAACAAGTCCTTCACCAATTTGCTCGATCGTCGATCGACTTTCCTTACCACAACCTACGTACTTCTTGAGTGTGGTAATGCGGCATCACGCCGGACGTTTCGGCAGGACGTTGTCGATCTCCAGCGCCTGCTGGAAGCGAGAGAAGAACTTGTTCGCCCTTCGGAAGAAGATTGGCGGCAAGGTTGGCAATCCTACCAGCAAACAGAAGCCGCCGGTGCAGGAATTGTCGACTGCATCTCGTTTGCTGTCATGCATCGCCTAGGTATCTCGGAGGCGTTTTCTAATGATCGCCACTTCAGCGCCGCCGGTTTTCGTACGTTGTTCTAGTGACACAACAGCAGACGCATTGCTACCGCGTCCGGCTTTGCGTTGCTGCCTGGGTGATTTTGTCGCCAATCATCGAGATTTTTTGATCGCGGAGACGCTTTTCGTTGAGCCAGTACGGACTGGTAATTTCTTTGAAGGCGTAGATGGCTGCCTGAATGCCTTCGGCCCAGGCCACGGTGATTAGCTTGATGTCTCCGTGGACGTCGCCGATGGCGAACAGGCCACGGCGGCTGGTTTCGAAGTAAGGGTCGACAGCGATGCTGCCGTCGTCGTTGAGACGAACGTCCAGACGTTGAAATGTCTCTTTGGCCGAGAGAAATCCGACTTGTACGACCACGTAGTCCGCCAGCAATTGCTGGCCATCGGTGAGTGTCAGCGCCATCGCACCGGCTTGGTACTCGGCCGCCGTGACTTCGGTGGCAAGATGGATGTGACCGCCCGATTGTTTGACGCGTTCGGCGGTGTCCGCTTTGCCAGCAATCGCTTTTGCTCGCACCAAAACATCGACCTGGGCGTTGCGTTCCAAAGCCATCACCGCCGCGTCGAGCGCCGAATCGCCGCCACCGATCACGACGACCTGACGACCATCGTAGTCGCCGATCTTGGGGATTTTGTAGAACACGCTTTTGGATTCCAAAGCGTCAAGCACAGGCAACCGCCGAGGGAAATGCAGCAGGCCGCAGGCAATGAGAACTTTGCGGCAGAGATACTCGCCCTCCTTGGTGACGACCCGTTTGAGCGGTTCACCTTTTTCTTCTTGGTCGGTATCTTCGATCGAGACGAGTTCGTCGTTGAAGCGAAATTGCACCAAGGCGTCGACCGCCTGGCGGTAAGTCCGTTCGGAAAGTTCCTCGCCACTGATCCCATCGGGGAAGCCAGGAATGTCGACGATCTTTTTGTCGGCATAAAGAAACTGAGGCTGCCCGCCCGGCTTGTCTTTGGCTTCGATCACAAGCGTCGTCAACCCACGATGGGCCGTGGTGAGACTAGCCGCCAGCCCAGCGGGACCGGCACCAATGATCACGACGTCCCAAGACGAGAGGCTCTCGAAATCGAGTTCGTTCGATAGCTCGGTGACCTTGAAATCAGCCATCACAGGGGTTCCTCGTCAGAGATATTCAGCGGGCATTCCCTGCTTTCTAGCGCGCCAGCATCAACCACGCAAGCCCCTCCAAGCTGCGAGCGGAAGTCGCAGCAGAACCCCCGATAGAGCAGGCAAACGGCAAAGTCATTCTTCCCATGCCCACAAGAAGCTAACCACAACGACACGACGGACACCACGTAAAAAACCGCCGTGTCCGTCGTGTCGTGGTGGTTCATTTTTTCGATTCTTGGCTAGAAAAGAGGACTTTGCCGTTTGCCTGCCCGATCGAGAAAATTGCTTCGCGAAAGCTCCTCGCTAGGTTATAATCGAGACTAGAATCGTATTGCATTGCCTACAAGTCTTGGGGATTCCAAAAAATGATATCTCTCACCGCACCTAGGGTACTCTTGCTGACTGCCCTGCTGATAGAAATTATGTTGTTTGGGATCGGAAGCGAAAACGCGTCTGCTCAAAATCGCAATAGTTTTGGAATTCAACAGCAGGGTGGTTTTGGAGCAGGCAATCAGAGTGCTTTCGGAGCAGGCAATCAAAGTCGCTTTGGATCTTCGCGGCAGTCTGGAATAGGAGGCGGTAGAGGGGGCGGTAGAGGGCAACGTCAACAGGGTTCGCGAGGCTTAGGGGCAACCAAAATTTCAGACAGGATTATTTTGTCGGTAGCGATGCTCTGCAGATTCGTAGACAACTCAATAGCCTCATGCAAGGTCAACGTCAAATGGCCAGGATCGACTACTCGGTCGAAAACCTCAACAGCCAGCGTGCGTCAAGCCGTGTGAGCACCTCGGATCGCTTCAAAAAACCACCCATCCAAGTGCAGCTACGCCCACTGTTCGCCGTTCAGCAATCGTCTGCCAGCGAATTGACGACACGGGCGAGTGTGCGGCTCAATAAAGCATTGCCAACCACGGTCGCTGGGACACAAATTTCTGTCAGCGACGGTATCGCGACGATCGAAGGCACCGTGCAAAGCGAATACGACCGACAGCTTGCCGCGAAGATACTCTCGCTTCAGCCGGGGATCTCGCAGGTCGAAAATCGACTGACTATCGAGTCGGGCCAGGTAGCACCGTTGCTGTTGCCCGCGCGGTAGCGTTTGTCGTGGAACGGATCGAAGAGGTTTCTGAGCGACTTTGAGGAGTGCTGAGTCGCTGCTCCCAACTCTTGCCTTCCAGGGCAATCGAAGTCACTTGACGGGCTTGGCTTGGCTGAGGTGTAGCGCTGACCGTCGGTAGCTGCAACTTGGACTGCTGTGTGTACTTGGCCAATTGAATTTCACCAACTGGCTCCGTGGCTGGGGCTGTCTCTCCCGAGGCCAAGTGCCGAATGCCGGGCAGCAGATGCTTGGTCTGTTCGCCTACTACTAACCGACCTGCTTTGGGCTCGAAACGTGCAATCAAGCTGATGTTCTTTTGCTCGCCGCCGATGGCGTCCCACGGCAGCCAGACGCTGTAGGAAGCCCCGGCAGTCGCGTCGCTTTCATGCCGGACGAACTGCTCGGCCGGAAAGATATAACGCCTGCTTGGATGGGTTTCGTGAGCAGCCCGCCCGCTGTCGTCGTAAGCGTAGACGACCAACTGACCTTCCACCCGAATCGAGTCTTCGTCCTCTTCGTTGAAAAAGAGCAACCGCCCCCCAAAACCGCGCTGCGCCTCTTCGCCTTGCCGATGCAAAACCGTGTCGGTCCACGTACTCACGATTCGGGTCGGCACTTGCGGCGGCGCGAGTTCGTCTTTTTTCAGCCCGATAGCACGGCGGATGTCCAAAGCTTTGGTGCCCCGTAATTGGGTAAAGTGCCAGCCATCGCCCTTGCCCATCGAACAGCCCGTGACGGCGCAGAGAAACAAGAGGCAGAGTAGAGTTTTGATTTTTGTGTGTAATTGATTCATAGGATTGCTTTTCAACCTCTGAGCCGTCGGCGCTAGACGCGGGTGAAGCCCGACTGGATGTTGTGTCCTGTGTGGTTCACCCGC
>JAADGD010000128.1 GCA_013152515.1 Planctomycetota bacterium | reverse complement strand
AGTCACAGCAACTCTCCTCTTCTCTGGCGAGAAGTAACAACAGGCAATTACCGTAACCTCTTATCCCACATCCAACGTAAGGGAGACACGTGGCTAAAGTCAAGGCAATTCCCACGAGAAGGGCTGTGCTAACAAATTCCCCTGGAAAATTAGTGTATCTGCACCAAGATAATTCTTAGGGGTATTGTAACCATTCCTGAGTGCTAGAGCGACCAACACTGCCCCGAGGAACGGCTTCAAATTGAGCAAGAAGTTGAGATTAGTGGCAGGAGGTTCTAGCCGTCCGCGCATGAAAATTGCGAACGTTGCCTCTCCTCAAATCGAACATGATTTCTGTCTCCTATCGGCTGTGCCCTGCGCAGGAGGCGTTGCCATCGGTACTAGCGATTTCGCAGGGGACGAATCTAGTACCCTTCACTCACACTGCTACCAATTCCAACATCGCAATCTCTGGCGGGCAGTTCCAGCGCAGTGGTGTTTTGCCGGAGATACCGCGCGAGACGTGCAGCACCGTGTCTTCTTGCCGGAAAACGCCGCAAGCGTAGCGAGTACCGAAGCGGCTAGGGCAGGCGATCGGGCCTAGCAGTGGAAAACGAAGTTGGCCACCGTGCAAATGTCCTGCTAAGGCTAAGTGTGCGTTTTGTTGGCAGGCCCAATGGTATTCGTCTGGGGTGTGCATCAGCATTAGCCTTAGTTGCGCGGTGTCGGTGCTTAGCTGCTCCGTGCTTAACTGCTCGGTGTTGTGGCTTGGTACTGTCGGTAGGTCTTCGGCTTGCGGTGCCCAGGGCCGTTCGCTGCCTGCCAAGATGACAGCGACACCGTTCCATTCGGTTTCGACCCAACACTCGCTGAGGCAGATCAGTCCTTGATCGACTAATAGCTTTTTCGTGTGGTTGGTGTCGATGTAAAAATCGTGATTGCCGAGGATAAAATAAACTCCATACTTCGCTTGTAATATGCCGAGCGAACTGGCCAGCCAAGGCCAACAGGCTTCTTTTTCGACGATGTCACCTGTGATGGCAATAACATCGGGCTGAAGTTCGTTGACTTGTTCAGCAACGACTTCAAACCAGCGGAGACCGAGGCTTCCGATCATGTGCAAATCGCTGAGGTGGGCGATTTTGAGTCCTTCGTGCTTTGGGTGAAGTTGTGGAATCGCTAAACGCTTGCGATCGACGGTGAGTTGAAGGACTTGGTTGCCAGGGATTTTTGCGATCAACTGAGGCAACCCTGCACGCAGCACTTCGATGCCCAGTTGTTCGTCGATGTCGAGGTATTCTTGCTGCCAATCGAGCAAAGCACGTGGATTGTCAGTAGCAAAACGACGTAGGTTATTAACGATCAGAGAATAAACGCCCCAAGCAGTACAAAAGTAAAAATAGCTAAGTGCCCAACGAGAAGGTGGCAAGGACATGTTTTCGTCATAGAGTACGGTATCGATGAGTACGGCATCGTTCCAAAGCATTGCCACCGCCACAGGCAAAACGAGGAAGGCCAAGAAACTGAGATATGTCAGAGCGTCAATCAGCCAGCGCGGACCGGACCACGCGTGCAGGCGATTGACGGCGTCGGTCCACAAATAGCCGTGCCCCAATGCCGCGAGGAGGAGTAGACCCAGCGATAAAAAAAGCGACACGATTGACCCTTGAGGCAGGAAAGATTTTTCAATCCCGGCGCGCCGGGACTGTCAAAAAACGAATGACCAATGAGAACTTCTAAATCGCAAACGACGGCGGAGGCTGATCGCCGGAGACAATCTCTTCGACGGCACTGATCAATTGATCAAGACGAAACGGCTTGTAGAGAACGCTGCGGAGTCCTGCCTGACGGGCTTTGACAATCGAGTGGTCGGGGTCGTAGCCGAAACCGGTCATCAGCACGAGCGGCACCTTCCCTGAGATTTCGTTCAGCTTGCACTGTAGCTCAAAGCCGCTCATGTCTGGCAACTTGATGTCGGCGATGATCACATCGTAGCTTGTTTCGGTCCCGAGGTTACGCACGAGCGAGCAGGCGGCATTGGCATCGTTGGCCGTTTCGACGATGCAATGGTATCGTTCGAGCAACTCGTGAGCCGCTAGGCGAACGGTCTCGTCGGCATCGACAACCAAAATCCGCTTGCCAGCCAGCGCCGGCCGTGCTTCGGTCTCGTCGAGGTTGGGAATAGCGACCGCCGGAGCCATGCTTTGGCCGACTTTTTGGATCACACGTTTGATATCACGCGCATTACGGAGAATGCCCTGCAAACGCTCGACCACATCAGCGTCATGGCCGATGTAGCGTTCCATCACTTTGACGGCATCGTTGAGAATGTCGTCCACCGGCATCGCGACTGCGCTATGAATTGCCTCGACACTGGCGGCAGTCGTGCTTGCTTTTTCGGCGACCAACAACTCGAGTGTGTTCAACGCGACTGCCACATTGCGAGCGAAAATTTCGACGAACTGTAAATCGCTCTCTGAAAACGAATTTGCTTCGGGGCTTTCGACATTGAAGGTGCCAATCACCTGCTCATGGAGCATGAGCGGCACGGTCAACGAACTGCGTGCGCCCACTGATCCTTCGATGTAGAGCGGATCTTCGGCCGTATGCTCGCAGACATAGCTCTTGCCCGTGGCCGCGACAAAGCCAGTGACGCCATTGTCTTCTGTCGAGGCATAAAGCTTTCGAGCGGCGGCCTGCGGAATGATACCGACGCTCATAATCGGGATCAGTTCTTGGCTTTCCTGCTGCAGCATGCGAATCTCAAGAACGTCTAACTGCAAAACGTCTTCGGTGCATTGCAGGATGTTCGACTTGAGCAGTTCGATGCGTTCAGCAATCGAGAGATTCGCGATTTCGTCGGTCGTCAGGTCGGCCAGTTCGACGCCTGCTTGATGGATCGCGGCAAGCTTTTGCTGCTGCAAGACTTCTTCGCTCACGTCGCGGACGGTAACAACAAGCGTCTGTGGAGCGTCTTGTCCTACTTCAAGAACAGGCGCGGCATGAATGCGATAGTAGCGATTGTCCGAAATGCGGAGTGTCGATGCGCTACCTTTGTGAGTGGAGAGCGCGGTATGGAACGGACAAAAATCGGGGCCGAGGATTTCTGGGCTGCCGAGTACGCGATAAAAATTCTCGCCGACCACGTCATCTTTGCCACACCACGCACAGAGCTTGCCATTGCCCCACAGGATAGTGTTTTCGCTATCGAGCATTACCACGCCATCGGGTAGCTCTTGCAGCAGTCGGTCGTTACGAATGAGTTGAGCGACATTCGTCGCACCGACAAAATGATCGGCATCGCAATAGATGGCGACATAATCGTCGCGTGAGAGTTCGGCAACAACTCGCACAGGAGAACCGACTTCGACGACCTCCACGTCATCGCCCAAGTGTCCACGAAGATCGATCAAGCCATCGTGTGTCCCACCAAGGCAGAGCACCTTCGGCCTTGGCGATAAACATTTGGCATCGTTAGGAACGTCGTTAGGCGACACAATCGTTTTTGACACGGACTTTTCTTCCCAGTGTCAAGCTATGGGGCGGCTGCTCTGCTGAAGTGAAGTTACGAAATCATGCTGCTTCCAAAAGGTAGTATACGTGCCAACTGCCAAGCCAACAAGTTTTATTGACTACTTATTACTGACTTCGGCCCGACTGCGAACAGATAGTGAGCGATCTCCAAGAAAATATCGGGCGGAATCGCTAGAACTCACTCTGGCTGCCCTCAATTCCTGCAGAACGTGACCCTGCGCCCATGCAAGCACGAAAAAATGAGCTGCCCAAGCCACCTCCCTCCAGGTACAATACTGGATTCGCCCCTGCCAGCTCCAGCTCGCTATGCGTGCGAAAGCAGGTATCCGCAGCCTCAGACGACGTTTCGTTCCTCGTAACGTCTTCCCCACAGGCACTTCTACCCTTCGTCACTTTACATTCAGCTCCCCACATTCTCAACTGCTTTCCTTTTATGAACCTCGCCAACTCACCGCTTTTGACCTCCCAGCTACGTAACGTGGCCATTATCGCCCATGTCGATCACGGCAAAACGACCCTCGTCGACCAGTTGCTCTATCAGTCGGGCCAATTTCGTGATGCCGACTTGAACAAGCTGGCTGGCGGTCAGCATGGGCTGATTTTCGACTCGAACGATCTGGAACGCGAGCGGGGCATCACGATTTTCAGTAAAAACTGCGCGGTACGCTATACGAGCGAAGCGGGGGAGGATTACCGCATCAACCTGATCGACACGCCGGGCCATGCCGATTTTGGTGGTGAGGTCGAACGGGTACTCGGCATGGCGAGTGGCACGATATTGATGGTCGACGCTTTTGAGGGGCCGATGCCTCAAACGCGGTTTGTGCTGGAAAAATCGTTGCAATACGGTCTGCGCCCAATTGTGGTGATCAACAAGGTCGATCGTCCCGACGCTCGTCCGTTGGAGGTTGTCGACGAAGTTTTTGATCTGCTCGTCGAACTCGATGCGCCGGACGAAATGCTGGAGTTCCCCACTGTTTTTGCATCGGCGAAAGAAGGCTGGGCGACGCTCGACTTGGAAAATCCTAGCGAAACGATGCTGCCTTTGTTCGAGACAATTCTGAGCTACGTCCCCTCGCCCGAGACTGGCCAACAGGACAAGCCGCTGCGACTGCAAATCACGACGCTCGATTACTCGGACTATGTCGGACGAATTGCCATCGGACGAATTCGCGAAGGTTCGGTTCGCCGGCGACAGCGAATCACGGTAATTGACCGACAAGGAAAAGTTTCGGAACGGCAAATCAGCCAAGTCCTGGCGTTCGATGGGCTGGGGCGGGTCGAGGTCGAACAGATTGAGGCGGGTGACCTGTGTGCTTTGGTCGGCTTGGAGCCGATTGAAATTGGCGATACCGTTTCCGACCCGAGTTGCACCGAACCGATGCCCCCTGTGTCGATTGACGAGCCGACACTGCACATGACTTTCCGCGTCAGCGACGGCCCCAATGCTGGCCGTGAGGGAAAATACGTCACGAGCCGCCAGATTTCTGAGCGACTGCAAAAAGAACTCCGCTCGAACGTCGCCCTGCAAGTCACTGCGGGCGAGACCCAAGAGCAGTTTCGCGTCTCGGGCCGCGGCTTGATGCACTTGGGCATTTTGGTCGAAAATATGCGTCGCGAAGGGTTTGAGCTGTGCGTCGGCAAGCCGCAAGTGATCTACCGCGAAGTCGACGGGGTGCAATGCGAGCCGATCGAAGAACTGGTGATCGACTGTCCCGAAGAATGCCAAAGTGCGGTGATGGCACTGGTCGGCGACCGCCGGGCGAATATGACCAAGCTCACCCAACGCCGTTCGTCTGGCGGCACGGCTTCGGTCGGGTTCGTGCATCTGGAATTTACGATTCCTTCGCGTTCGTTGATGGGACTGCGAAGCCGGATGCTCAACGCGACTCAAGGCCAAGCGATCATGCACCACACGCTGATCGCCTACGAGCCGGTACGCGGCGCGGTTCCCCATCGGGCGTCGGGCGTGCTGCTGGCCAACGAACCTGGGATGGTCACGGCTTACTCGTTGGATGCGCTTTACGATCGGGGCGAGTTCTTTGTCCGCCCCGGCGATCAGGTCTACGAAGGCCAGGTGGTGGGCGAACATTGCCGCGTCGGCGATCTGGTGGTCAATGTCGTCAAAGGGAAAAAGCTGACCAACATGCGTGCCGCCGGCAAAGACGACAACAGCCAAGTCCGCCCCGTACGCGAGATGTCGCTGGAAGCCTGCCTCGAATACATCGAAGAAGACGAACTGGTCGAGGTCACGCCAACTGCGGTTCGGCTGCGGAAAATGATGCTCAAAGAGTCGGACCGCCGACGGGCGTCGCGACAAGCAAAAAACGCTTGAATCTCTCATAACCGTCACAATACGTCTCTCTCTCTGGATGTTCTGTGTCAACTTCTACGCACTTAGGCGATCCCGAACAAACATGCGGGCAATCGCAAGCTATGCTTTGAATGCGTACCGCTAGTGGGTCATCTCTTTTCAGTGATCTCTTTTCAGCGATACTTTTTCAGTTTCAGTGAAATTCAGTTTCAGTGATACTTTCCTGGCAATACTTTCCTAGCAATACTTGCGAGTCTAATTCGAGGGCATCCGATGCAGTCGCGATCAAAGCAGCAGAGTCGAAAATTCCGTATTCCTCGCGGCGTCTCGTTCGTCGAATTTGTCGGCTGCTTGGCGGCATTGGGCGGCGGAGTCGTCTTGGGGTCGATGTATTTGGGCGTTGATGTCCAGACACTGGCGGCTGGAATTCTTGAGAAAGCCGACATCGAAGTCCCCGCGATATTGAGAGAGAACACCCAACCGAACGAACCAACGCCTGTCGCAGGAGAGGTGGAAGAAAACGTGCCGTCGACTCTTTCCGACGAAACGCCCATCGACAGCCCCAGCAAAAGTCTTGCCCCTGAGCAAGGTGATGTGGCGGTGAACGATGTCAAAAACAGCGGCAAAAACAGGGGCAAAAGCAGCGCTGATAGCCGCGACGAAGCCGCCAGCAAAGGGACCGAACCGATCAAACTGACCGACGCCGAAACATTGGCGGCTACGCAGGCTTGTTGGCTGGAGCTGAACGAGTGCATCAGCGAGGAAGTGGACAATCGATCGAAGTGGCTGAACGATTCGCAAAGCTGGCAACTGTTTGATTACTTGCTTTATCGCAAAGAGGGCCATCAAAAAGTGGTTGCCTCGATCAATCAGCTCGATCAATACGGCATCGACCCTCGGCTGCACGCCTACGTCCAGCAAGTGCTGACTTGGCATCGGGCCGGTGCAGAGCTTTTCGAACGAGCGGCGCAGTTGCTTACCGATGCACCAGCTGGCAATCTCACAGGGCCGTTTGCTCAGAGCTGGCAAAGCGCCGCGACACAGCATCGCATGGAAGAAAAGCTGATTCTCAATAAGCATGATGCCGTAGCGAGTTATTTGGAGCACCTCAAAAAAATATCTTCGGCATCGTCCGCGAGCAATTAAATCCCCGACAAGGCGAACGGCAAAGTCGTTTTTTGAACCGCCAAGAACGCCAAGAGCGCCAAGGAAATGCTGGCAATGAACATTTCCAAGTAATTTTTTCTTGGCGCTCTTGGCGTTCTTGGCGGTTAGTTTCTTTTCGACATTGCTGTCCTCCTGGATCTTCGATCCGCCGCATTGCTTCTGAGTCGCTAACCAATTAGCATGGATGGTGGGGATAGTGCAGGCTCTGCAATTCTTGCTGCGGAACGATAGAAGGGGATTTGTGATGATGCACCAAAAGTGGAATAAGTGGGTAAGTTGTTTTATTGTGGGCGTGTTGGTCTCTGGAATGGTCGTGGACCACGCTGCTGCTAGACGCCTTTTTCAACGGCAATGTCGCTGTTCATGTCCTTCGGTCTGGGCCGAGTCTTGTCCGCCGACGTCTTCTGACACGTCTTCTGCCCTCGCCAGCAACTGTCCCGACAGCTTGATCGCTGCCGACGACTGTCCTTGTGCTACGACAGAAACGCCCGTTGATGCCACGTCTTGCCAACACTGCGCTGTTGAAACTCAGCCCGACGAACGAGTCGAAGAGCTTTCGGCACCTGTGCCAACTCCCGCCGAGCGGTCTCAGCCCGCAGAACCTGACGCCCCTACCGAAACCTCTGCCGAAGCCGCAGACAACTCCGTCGAACCGCCGAACCCCCAGCCCGCCCTTGCACCGGCTCCGTTGGCAGTCCCAGAGGCAAGTGACCTCGCAACTCCCACCTCGCCTGCTCCCTCCTCTCCCGCGCCCGCAGTCGTTGAACCACCAACTGCCACAGTCGTTGGCGATCGTTATTCAAACAACGAGGCTACTCCTAGCCCAACCTCGCCCGCTGAAACTACGCCCCCCGAACCCGCTGTCGAGCCAGCAGCGGAAAAGGATGATTTTGACAGCCTGTTTGACGATCCAACACCCTCCGAGGACGAGGGAACCCCAACCGAAACACCTTCTGAAACACCTACCGAAACTCCTTCGGAACCTCCCCAGCCTGAGCCAACCCAGGCCGAGCCTGCCCAGGAAACTTCCGAACCTCAGCCTGAGTCGAACGTGGACGACTTGTTCGGCCCTAGCACGCCAAAAGCGGCCCCAGCAGACGAAGTAAACAGGACCGAGCCTCCTTCGCAAGACGCCGAAAAACCTGCACTTCACCAATCCGACCCTGACGAATCGGACAAAAGTTACGATCCCTTCGCCGAAGATTCGACCAGCCTCGAAGACCGAACCTTCCTGCTGCAATCAGCAGGCGGCTTGCGAAGCGAACAGGATCGGACCTGGACCGACGACTCTGCCACTTTCCGTTGCGAGGCACGACTCGTTCGTGTGACCGCCAAAAACGTGGTTCTGCGACAGTCGACCGGAGCCAAGCTCGTCGTTCCGCTCAAACGGCTAGGGAACGACGATCTGCTTTTCGTTCACCAACAAATCACTGCCTTGCGAATCGTACACGCTCGCGAAGCAGTAGCCGAAAAATTAGCCCTCGCTTGGGCTCGGTAAATCAAAACTCTCAGCAAGCCGTCTCGCCGCCGAGTTGGCTTGTTGCACACACTGCGGAATGCCGACCCCACGGTAGGCATTGCCGGCCAGTTCGAGCCCGACGTGCTTGCTGACCAAGTCTTCGATGCGATCGACTAGCTGCAAATGGCCCACGTGATACTGCGGCATTTTTTCGTTCCAGCGCACCAACTCTGCCCGTAACGGCTCGCCGCGAATGCCTAAGATGTCGCTCAATTCGGCCTGCGCGAGCTGCACAATTTCGGCGTCCGACCGTTCGAGCAACTCAGGCTGCAAGGCTCCGCCGACAAACACACGGATCAACACCTGATCGGCCGGCGCGCGACCGGGGAATTTCACACTCGAATAGCTTGCCGCGACAATCTGGCGCCCCTCGACCGTCGGTACGACCATGCCGAAACCGTCGAGCGGATCGCTGATTTGCTCGCGACGATAGACCAGCACCGCCACGGCGCTGCTGGCGTAAGCGATGTTTTGGAGCTTGTTGCTTAGCTCGGCGTCGGTGCTGGCCAACAGTGCGCCCGCGCGCGGGGCGGGCAGGGCGACAATCACGCCATCGACTAGAGTTTCGTTTCCAGACGCTTGTGAAACCGACCAGCGTTGATCGGCAGTCGGCGTTAGGTTTTTGATGGGGGTGTTGAGGTGGATTTTTACGTCGTTCAATTGGCTGACGAGTGTGTCGATCAGTTGGGCCATGCCGTTGCGGAGCGTTACGAAACTGCCGTACCTTGCGCCGCTGTCTCGCGAAGCTTGCTTGCGATCGGCCATCACCTTGGCAATGAGACTGCCATATTTTCGCTCGGCCTCAAACGCGGTCGGCATCGTTGCAGCGACGCTCAGCCGATACGGGTCCGCCGTGTAAACGCCCGCCAACAGCGGCTGCACCATGCGTTCGAAAACTTCGCGACCCAGACGACGTGTCGCGAACGAGGCCACGCTCTCGTCAAAATCTTCGTTGGCAAGTTCTGTCGGACTCGTCGCCCAACGTTCGGCGAGCAGTCGTAGCTTGCCACGCCAACTGAGCAACCGTGTGCGAAGCATCGGCCCAACTTTTTCGGGTCGCATTTGCACAAATCCCTCGGGCACTCGATGTAATTTTCCGGCGTGCAAGATCAACGCCCGTCGCGGCTCTTCGTTGGTCGGAATAATTTCCTCGCCCAGCCCCAGCTCTTGGCACAGCTCGACGGCTGCTGGCAATTGGTTGAAAAAGCTGTCGGCCCCGCACTCGATCAACAGCCCCTGATCGCGCCGCGTATGCAGCACGCCCCCCAGCCGGTCGCCCGCCTCGAACAGCTCGATTTCCGCCCGCGGCAACCATTGCCTCAACCGATACGCCGCCGTCAGCCCAGAGATACCACCGCCAATCACGGCCAAGCGGGGAGATACATTTGAAGTTGGCAATTTAGTCAAAACGTTACTCATGGAGAATTTTCATTTTGTAGGAAGGAGAGCCCAGACTGGACTCTTATTTTCTTAGCGGAAACGCGGCGGCTCTTCTCTTCCCGCGTAGCGGTCATAGCCCCGTGCTTTAGTACGGGGTAGGTTAGAACACATGCCTCCTTGAAGGCCCGTTTACGGGTCTTCTCGTTGCTGACGTTGGGTAAGGACCGTAAACGGCCCTAGCTGTCGATGGGGGTATCGTCCGCCCCGACATAAATGTCGAGGCTAATACCGCCTACGGCGGGAAATCCCGGTAAACCGGGCTGATAGTCAAACCTCCTACAAAATAGAAACGCTCCCCGTTACTCATGGTTGTTACGGATTATTGAAATTTGAGTTCTGCAACCTTTTGCACTTTTGCCACTCTCACAAAAAAGTATTTTTATTGGCAAAAGTCCGAGGGTTTTGCATGGCCACGATTCGTTTCGCCCTGCAAAAACCGTGGTTTGCGAACCTGCTGCTGTACAAACTCCCAATAGTTTTGCCAATTCGAGCCTGTCGAACTTGGCAAAACCTCCACGGGCAAAGTACAGAAACCGCTGAAAAACAAGCATTAAACCCTCAAGTGACTTTGGAAATGGCTGTGCAAAAGTAAGGGTAATGGCATCATGCCTTACGTAGCGGAGACGTCCACGTCACCACGTTTGTCGAGATCCTATTTACGGCAAGCGTAGAGTGGCAGCCACGGATTTCACGGATAACCCAGCGCGGCCGCAAGGCCGCAACCAAAAAGTCCCCCTCCCTCTTTTAGGGAG
>JAADGD010000266.1 GCA_013152515.1 Planctomycetota bacterium | reverse complement strand
GGAGAGTTTGTTCGTAGTGGCTTCGATGCGATCGCAAGGCCCTCTTTCACCCAGGGGTCGTGTCGTGGTGTGATGTTTGAAGAAGGGACAGAAAAACGGAACTCCGAGGAATCAACCTCGTAGAACCAACGATAAGTGCGCGTGAGAAGGGGGCCAGGCGAACTGCAAAGTCGTCTTCCATAACAATCCCCATGCAAATGTCACCACAGAGCGAGTTCCATTATCAGCATTTCCATGCGAAATGCGAGCGAAATTTTTGGCCGGTTCCTTGGTCTTCAATCGTTGTTCAGCGTGTATCAGCGGTTCCTTTTTGGTTGCATATCTCGGCGGCGTTAAGATATACTGCTTGCAACTGTCGGTCTCCTTCCACCTTTCAAAATAGAGATTTCTATGCTCACAAGAATCGCTAGCTTGCTTCTCGGTCTCAACGTCCTTTTTATTGCAAATGGCATATGCCTTGCCGAGCCGTCGGCTGTTTTGGAAACGCCGGTGGCACCCGCTCCCGCGACCGTTCGTCCTGTGCCGCGCAATGACGAATGGTGGCAGAATCGTCATGCCGCAATGAACAATCGCGTTGCCCAAGGCAATGTCGACTTGCTGATGATTGGCGACTCGATCACGCAGGGTTGGGAAGGAGGCGGCAAGGAAGTATGGGCCGAATTTTACGGCAAACGAAATGCCGTCAACCTCGGCATCAGTGGCGATCGTACCGAGCACGTCCTCTGGCGTTTGCAAAATGGGAACATCAAGGACATTTCTCCCAAAGCGGCGGTCATCATGATCGGGACGAATAATGCAGGCTCGAACACGTCGGAAGAAATCGCACTCGGTGTCGAAGCCATTGTGAAGCTCCTCCGCAAAGAACTACCAGAGACGAAGCTGCTGGTGTTGGCCATCTTCCCACGTGGGGAAACCTCAGCCAACAAACATCGGCTGGTCAACGAAGGGGCGAACGAGCGCATTGAGCAATTGGCCGATGGAAAGATGATCCATTTCCTCGACATCGGACAAGCGTTTTTGAAAGAAGACGGAACATTGCCCAAAGAAGTCATGCCCGACTTTTTGCATCCCAGAAAGCATGGCTACAGTATTTGGGCCCGCGCGATGGAGCCGAAGCTGGCCGAGTTACTCAAGTAAAAGACGAGCGACAACGTACGTACTCAAACTAAACTACCACCCGCTGAAGCAGGTGGGTTCGGGAATTTCGTGAGCTACGGGCTAAAGTCCTTCATTCACGAAGGTAACACCGATCCGCGCCCGTAAGCAAGCGTTCCTACAGGGGTCAAACTCAATCGAACGCTTCTTGACGGGCGCAGTTCGGTGAAAAGTTGTTTGCTCATGTCGGAAAACACTTTCCGAACGCGACGAGTAAGCGGGGCGATCCTTTGAGCCGAATTCGCCTGGAGATTAAAGCCCAGACGAGGTTGCGCTCGTGAGCCAGAAACCCAAGCCATGTCTGCGTGTCCGCCGTGACACGCAGATCGGGATCGCCGACGTGGCCCGATTCAACACGGATTGTTTTGTCGCGGATGACGATCGTTGCCTCACGTTGCTCTGCTCCGGTGAACGTAAAATGGTACGTTGCGTCGAGCCCCACCGATTTATTCGGTTGAAAAACTAACGGCATGCCGACAAGCAATTGGTCGATGCTGCGCGGCCGCAGCGAGTTGCCGACGTGTTTTAATTGCTTGTGCGGGAATCGTTTGGCAACGTGCTGTTCGGCATCAGAGTTGTGCAGCACGTAGACGGCTTCTTCCTTGTCTTGCAGCGGTTTGACGTTTTCTTGCAGGTGCGTTTTCTTGTCGTCAAGGTAGGGGCCAATCACGTCTTCGCCCGCGGGGCAAACCGAAAGACAGTAAGCTGCCTTGTAGTTGGCTCCGAACGATAGGCTTTGCCACATCGAAGCCGATTCGGCATCGGACACGCGTTTGCGGTAGTCAAAACGGTTTTTGCTGTCGACCACCTGCTCGGTCCAGTCGGTGAAGCCGCCCATGAATTCGCGATAGTTGTGCGTATAGCAAGCCGAAAAATTAAAGTCGCCGCTGGGCGAGATTGCCCCGACTGGGCAGGCCGCTACGCAAAGTTTGCATTCCAGGCATGGGTTGTAGTCGATCGTCTGACCGTACTCGGTGACTTCGGCTCCGACCAAGATCGTGCCCAACCAAATGAAATTCCCAAATTTTGGGTGAATGACGTTGCGATGAATGCCCATCATTCCCAAGCCAGCCGCCACGGCCACTGGCTTGTGAGAGACGACCCAAATTTTCCCAGGAAAGCGGTCCATCTCCATCGGAAATCCCATCGGCGGGTTGAGTGCTTTGACGCCTTGCTCTTCTAGCTTCCGCACGATCTTCCGCCCAATTTCATTGATTTCGTCACCAGCATGATGGAATTCGAGATTGGCGATCGAACGATCAGGCGTCCGCATCGGTTCGCGATTCATGCGCACGACATAACTGATGAGAGTTTTTGTGTGAGGGAAGGCCTTCAAGAGGTCCTTACGCTGATCGTCGAGTGCAGCTCGTTCGATTTCAACAAAGCCAACATCATCGGCGCCCGCATCAAGCAGAAGCTGCCGTAACGATTCGGCATCGAGAGGCTTGCTACTCGCCTGTGTCGCTCGTTGCTGCATTCGTTTGACGGTGGGGTGATCGGCTAATTTCATCATTGCTCCCTATGGTTGTATATGCAATAAAATGTCGAAAAAAATGCGTAACCGTTCACGCGAGGGAAAAAATAGCTACGGATGAACCCAGATAAACACAGATTTCCTGGAGGGATTCGGAGTTTCTCGCTATTTCTTCTTCCCAATTTCTTTTCGGCAATCGAATTCGGCTAATAAATCCTTTCTTCATCGGCGTTTATCCGTGTTTATCTGTGGCTTTTCCTCTTTCTTCTTTCAGCGCCGTGAACGGTTACAAAAATCCTTACGCACTCGAGTCCTGCAAGCGACTGGCGGTTTTGTCCAAAAGTTCGACAATGCCACCGCCCAGCAGTGCCTTAGCTTCTTTCTGCGCCTTTTTCCATAAGGGCGCCGCCTTCTGCAAGAGTACTTTCCCCTCGTTGGTCAACTGAAAAGGCTGGGCACGTCCATCCTCGACCGCGACTACTTCGAGCCAACCACGCGCTTTCATCCGCTCGACATTGCGGCTCAATGTCGAGACGTCGAGTTGCAGTCTGTCGCACACGACCGCTGGGCGGGCGATCTGCATCTTGGCGGTGGCAACCAAGATATTCATCTGACTCACCTTGAGGTCGAGAGGGCGTAGGGCATCATCATAGATGTTCGTGACGACTCGATTGAGCATCCGCAGGCGGACGGCAATGCAATCTCTGGCAATCGTGTCGATCGAGGGTTTGGTTTTGGTGGAAGTGATATTGGCTTGCATACCTATATTTGTACATGCAACAAAATAGTGCGTCAAGGCTACAAGCTGTAATTTTCAGGAAAATTCCAAGAGAGTTGTCGAGGTCCCACTTTACTCGGATTTTGAGGCAACGATTGCGTTTAGTAAACCCTCGCTCGTATAATCCGTGGCCACCACCTTCGGCGGAAAGCCTGCTTCGTCGAGTACTCCTGCCGTCAAGGGGCTGATCGCCGCCAGCTTCGTTCTTTGTAGCGAAGCGCCAAACAGTTTTACCAGTGACCTCGCAATCGCCGAACTGGTCACGGTCACCCAATCGATCTGTCCCGCAGCGAGTGCGTCGACGATCTCCGCTTGCGGTTTCGCCGTGTCGCGGCTTTCGTACACCACGACTTGTTCGATCTCAGCACCAGCGTCGGCAAGTGTTTCGGCCAGGACTTCGCGCCCACGGCTCGCGCGCAGTAGCAAGATCCGCTTTCCTTGCGATTCGGGAGCCAGTTGTGCTGCCAATGCTTCCGCGCGGTATTCCTCTGGTTGAAGATCGGTATGCAAATGGTAGTTCGCCAGTGCGGTTGCTGTGGCGGGGCCGATGGTTGCTAAGCGGCAAGCCGCCAATGTGCGAAGATCACCGCCGGTTGCAAATAACCGTTCGAGAAAATACTGCACGCCGTTGGCGCTGGAAAAAACCAACCAATCAAATGTTGCCAGGTTCTCAATCGCTGCATCGACTTTTGCCCAATCGTCCACCGGTTCGATTTCAATCGCCGGTTGCAAAAGCGTCGTCGCCCCCAAGGCATTCAATTGCAACGAAAGCGACGCGGCTTGCCTCGCTGGCCGCGTCACCAACACCGTCTGCCCAAACAAAGGCCGTGACGTAAACCAACCATTCGCCGACCGCGCGGTGACCGCCTCACCAACAATCACAATCGCCGGTGGTCGTATTTTACGAGAGACCAAAACCTCTGGCAGTTCGCCGAGCGTGGTCAGCACGGTTTGCTGCTTGGGCAAAGAGCAGTGCCTTACGATTGCGACCGGCGTATCCGCAGACTTGCCATGTTTTACCAATTCGCCAGCCCAAACCGGTGCCGTGGTCACGCCCATGTAAAACACGAGCGTCCCAGGGAATTTTGCCAAGTTGGCCAAGTCGAGTGCCGACCCTGCTTTGTCGCAACACTCTCGCCCTGTCACAAACGCCACGCACGAGGCATGGTCGCGATGCGTCAGCGGCACACCAGCGTAGCTACTCGCCGCCAGCGCTGCCGTCACACCCGGCACGACTTCGTAGCGAATGCCCGCCGCTTCGAGCGCCGCTATTTCTTCGCCCGCGCGGGCAAAAATCGAGGGGTCGCCACCTTTGAGTCGCACAACCTGCTTGCCCGACTTCGCCGCAGCGATCACCTGTCGATTGATTTCTTCCTGCTCAAGCACCCTGCCCTGCCCATGTCGCCCCAAGCAAACGAGTTCGGCAGTGCTAGCCGCGTGATTGAGCAGCAACGGATTTGCCAGATAGTCGTAAAACACAACCTCCGCCTGCCGGAGCAGCTCGCAACCGCGCAGCGTAAGCAGCCCCGGATCTCCCGGGCCGGCACCGACTAAATAAACTTTTCCTGTTTTTTGCTTCATACTGGTTGCCCTAACGACTCGTTGTTACCCATCCGCTTATGCTAGAATACCTAGAAGATACCGGTCTGCGAAGCACTGACTGCCTTTGTGATGGAAATCAAGGAATGAATTCAGACACCTCCACCAATCCGCCCGGCGGCCCTCGGCCGCTTACCGCTGCCACGCGTCAGCGTTTGCAGAAGGTTTTTGAGCATGCGCAGCGCTGCACGACAAAGCAAGATTATGAATACGCGAATCAACTCTTTTCTCAATGCGTCGTCGAAGACCCTGGCAATCTTGTCTATCTGCAAGAATTTCTGGCGAACTTGCAAAAAAAATACGGCGACAATCAAAAAGGGAGTCGGCTGGCTGGACTGAAAATAAAAAACAAACGCTCTGCCCTCATCAAAGCAACCGGCAAAGGCGAGTGGGAAACGGCTCTGCAAGCCGCCTGTGCCGCACTCACGCTCAATCCGTGGGACATCGCGACGCTGTTGGCGCTGGCCGCAGCTTACCAAGAGTTGCACAACGACGAATGCCAACTCTATTGCCTCCGCTGTGCGCTCAATACCGACGCCAAGAATATCGAGGTCAACCGCGCCGCTGGCTTGGCACTGCAGCGCATGGGCCAGTTCGATCAAGCGATCGCCTGTTGGCAGCGTGTTCAATTGGCGCTGCCGCAAGACGAGCAAGCTCGCCAGGAGATCGCGAGGCTGTCGGTCGAGCAGACGATCGACAAGGGTGGCTACGATCCTGCGCTACTCTCAGGCAGTCAAGAGGGCCAACCGGTGCCCGAGGTTTCAGTCGCCCAACTTTCCAAAGACGCCGAGCCAGTCGACGATCGGCCGCCGGAAGTTCGCTTGCAGGCTGCCATCTCTGACGACCCGACCCTTGCAGAAAACTACGTCCATCTGGCCGATATCTATTTGCACGAACAACGGTTCGACGAAGCAGAAAAGCTGCTCGACCAAGGATTCAGCGCCTGCGGCAGTGGCGACCTGCAAATTCGGACGAGGCTCGAAGACGTACAGCTTCGCCGTGTTACTCACCAGCTTGCCGTTGCCGAAAAACGGTGTGAGCACGATTCTGGCGAAGAGGCGAAGCAGTTGGCCCATCGTTTTAGAATTCAGGCAAATCAGGTCGAGTTGGAGACTTATGCCGCCCGCGCCGAGCGAGACCCCAAGAATTCGCGCCTAAAATACGAGCTGGGCCTCCGCCTGAAGCGTGCCGGCAAGGTGAAAGAGGCGATTTCTGCCTTGCAGGGGGCTCGCACCGATTCCAAGAGAGGAATGGACGTTTTGGTCGAATTGGGCGAGTGTTTTCAACATATCGAGCAATACAAGCTGGCTCTATCACATTACGAGCAGGCGATCGAGGCCCTCAGCGGGCTCAACGAGTCAGAATCGGAAATCTACCGCAAAGCCCTCTATCGGGCGGGGGTGCTGGCCACAGGAATGCAGGAAATCGACCGGGCCGAGCGACATCTGAGCACTTTGGCCGCTTTAGATTTTGGCTATCGCGATGTGGCTGACCGACTGGACAAAATCGCCAAATTACGCGATAGTGGGTGATTCTCGCCGGTCGACTTGGCTGGCCTTTCCGCGAACCCCGATGAAAAGCAAACCCGATGCCTAGCTCTGCCAGCTCCAAAAAACGCTTACGCCAAAACAAAGTCCACCGTCTCCGCAACCGTGCCACCAAGTCGGTCATGCGTGGCATGATCAAAACCGTCCGCACATCGATCGACTCGGGTGACTACGAGGAGAGCACGAAGGCGTTTCAGCGCGCCACAAAAAAAATCGATCAGGCCGCAGGTAAAAATGTCATCCACGCCAACAACGCCGCCCGCATCAAGTCGCGGTTATCCAAGGCGATCAAGGCATTGAAAAGCTGATCATTGCAAATTTCAGATTGGTAGGAGCAAGGCCTTGCCTATCTGCGATGCTGGATGGTAGGAGATTCAGTCATGTCTTTTCAGTTCCCGTCTGACATTCAACAGAGTATCTCTGCCTTCATCGCGAATGGCATTTACCAGAACGAGGAAGAAGTTCTGCGCGAAGCCATTGGCCTGTTAAACCAACGACAAGAAGATTTTGCTTCGATCCAACGTGGGCTCGACGATATTGCTAGCGGAAAATTTCGTTCTGCCGAAGAATCGAATGAAGAGTTTCGCCGAATTCACAACATTCCCTCGGCCTCATGAGCTACCTAGTTCATCTCTCTACCGAGACCGAGAAAAATCGCGATCAAGCCTACCAGTATTACCTGGAAAGATCACCCCAGGGAGCTCATCGTTGGTTTACGTCCTATGAAAAAGCGATTTTCGCTTTAATCTCTGATCCTCATCGCTACGCAGTCGCCAGAGAGAACGATAATTTTTCTGCAAAATTGCAACAGATCAACTTCGGCACAAAATTATCGCGTCCCACGCATCGGTTGATTTTTTATGTTGAAGAGCGAACTGTTTACGTCGTAACGCTGCGTCATTTACATCAACAAGATTGGCAACCTCAAGGGCCGCTCACTTAACGTCCTTCACCAAACAATCTTCCCCGCCTCGAACACCGGCCCATCGACACAGGTCCGTTTGTAGTCCCAGTCGCCGTCGGGTTGTTTGGTTTTGACGACGCAGCTAAAGCAGATGCCGATGCCGCAGGCCATCGGCGTTTCGAGCGAGACTTCGCACGGTACGTCACGGGCGACTGCGATCTTTGCGACCGCCTCCATCATCGGTTCGGGGCCGCAACTGGCGATGTGGCAAGCGGCTGACGACTTTTCGTTGAGCGTTTGCTCGAGGAGTTCGGTCACGAGGCCGTGATGTCCGACGCTGCCGTCGTCGCTGCTGATACGCAGGTCGATACCGCATTCGCGAAAATCTTCTGCACCGGCAAGCAAATCTTGCCGGCGTATGCCGAGGCAAAGCGTGACGCTTTTGGCAGCGGAGACTTTTTGCTGGGGTTGTCCATACGCGCGACCACCCAAAAATTGACGGCCCAAAGCTAAAAACGGCGTTTGGCCGATTCCGCCTGCGACCATGATCAGATGTTCGACGGGTTCGGCCGCAGATTCGTCTGGCTTCGCAAAGAATCCATTGCCGAGCGGTCCCCAAACTTCCAGCCGATCGCCCGGCTGACACTGAGCCAGCAGACCGGTCAGTTTGCCAACCACCAGATACACGACGTCGACACCCACCGGTTTTCCAGCGTCGTCGAGCACGGTGTCGTAGAGTGCAAAAGGCCGGCCCAGCAACGGGTCGGCACTCGCGGGCAGGCGGAGCATCAGGAATTGTCCTGGTACGATCTCCGCTGCAAGTTCGGGGCACTCGAATCGTAGGCGATAGGTATCGGTTGCGAGCTGTACGTTTTCGGTCACAACGACCTGATGCTGCCGCGCGTGGTCGGCATAGCAGGCTGCTGCAAGCGGATTTTCCACGGCTCCGCCGTTGGGGGGATTCAACGTCGCCCTCGCTTCGTCTTTTTGCCCCTCGCCGGCTTACTACTTGCAGCCTTACTACTTGCAGCCTTGCCCGCAGCCGCTTGGCGTTTTCGCTGTCGCCAATCGAGGGAACCTTGGCGTGTGGCTGGTTGCTGAGGTTGCCCCTCTTCGCGTCGTGGTTTCTTTTCTGCCTCGCGAACGTACGCTTGCAGCTTGCGAACTTCCTCGGGCGTCAACCGTCGCGACGCGCCCTTGGGCATTTCTCCCAATCGAATCGGACCGACAGCGATGCGTGTTAGTCGTTGCACACGATGTCCCACTTTGGCCAACAATCGACGAATCTCGCGATTGCGCCCCTCGTCGAGTACCATTTCCAAAATCGTGCCATTCTTTCGACGCGACTTGACTCGCACATGGACCACTCGCACAAACCCTTCGGCCAGGTGGACACCTTTGCGTAACTGAGCGAGCACCTCTGCGTCGAGATGTCCGGCGACTTGTACTTCGTAAGTTTTTTCGACACCGTGACGCGGATGCGTCAGCTGATTGGCCAGTGCCCCGTCGTTGGTGACCAGAATGAGTCCTTCGCTGGCGATGTCGAGTCGACCGACATTGAAGACGCGTCCTACCTCGGGCGGCAACAGATCGGTCACAAGCGTGCGGCCGGCGGGATCGTTCGCCGTGCAGACGACTCCTTCGGGCTTGTTGACGGCAAAGTAGGCGAGCTTCGGTTTGGCGAGCGGCTCGCCATCGACTTGGATGTGTTGCCGCTGACGATCGACGCGCGTGCCTAGCTCGGTCACCGTCTGCCCGTCGACTTCGACGCGGCCTTCGAGGATCAACTGCTCTGCCTCACGACGGCTAGCAACACCTGCCGCCGCCAAAACTTTCTGAAGGCGTTCGCCCTCCTGGTCGAAGTTGACGCGTGCCTGCGCACGACGACCCTTGGTCGGTCGGCGCGAGGTCGGGCCACGTTTCTGCCCAGGGAGTTTTTTGCCGAAAGGTTTGCGGCTGGTTGTTTTTTTGTGCTGGCGTGGCATGGGGTATGTGAGTGGTGAGAAAGCGTAGAGGGCACTGGGCAACACTTCATCATACTTGCTGGGGGCAAAGAAACCCAGAGGGCGCCCTACTCGGTCTCCCAGCCGTAGGCGGAAGCCTCGGTTGAGCCCGGAAAACCGCGGCTTCCGCCTGTGGTTAGCAAAGGACCTTGCCCCAATCAATAAAGCGGGGCAGGTCGCCAAGGTGCGATCGTCTCTTGTTGGCGTGCCCGTATGACCTCGTTGGCTGGTTTTTGAAATTCGCGAGGCCGACCGCCATCGATCTCAGGGCCCAAGTCGTTGGGCGGATACGGATCGAATTGCATGGCGTTGTTCCGCTGAAAATCGGCTGGCCCCGGATGCAGCAATGAGGGAATGAACACCGTCGGCGAGCAAGCCATCAGCGGCAAAAGCAACAATACAGCAACCACGGATCGGCGCATGGGTTCACCTCAAAGAAACGGCCAAGTAGGGCGGAGGATTGTAGGAAGTCGTCGGTTCGAGCGATAGCCAAACCTCAAGGGGGGTGCTAGCATCGGGGCCGGTGGTAGTGGCCGGATTGGAGAGAGGCTTTGCTTTGGGGGAGCGTCGTCGCCGACATCGCAAAGAGGCGCGGATTACGGTAGGGAAATATCTAGCACTACGGCCTTGCCGCGCGGAACAATTGCTACCGATCCTGCTGCCGCTGGGAGCAAGCACGTTTCGCCGAGTAGCAATTCTTCTTCGCCAACCGCGAGGGATCCCTCGATCACCACCAGTAAATGAAATCGGTCGTCGCCGCCGATGGCTTGCGAAGCCGTAAACGCGCAGCGGTCGAGTACGAATTTATCACAATCGACCAAACGCTCTCGGCCCGTTGGATCGGCGTCTTGCGGTTGTTGTGGAGCCACCGGCCCACGCTCAAAGTTGGTGACTTCTAGTGACTGTTTGATATGCAAATCGCGCGGCTTGCCGTCGGCACCGACGCGATTCCAATCAAATAGCCGAAAGGTCGTATCGCTTGCCTGTTGGATTTCGGCGATCACCAGCCCTTCGCCTAACGCATGAACGGTGCCTGCTTCGATAAAAACACAATCACCCACTTGCGGCTCGAACGTATGTAGACATTGGTCGCAAGTACCCGATTCGAGCGCTTCGCGCAAATCTTCCTTCGTCACGCCAGCGTTAAGCCCCGCATAAATTTTACTACCACGGTCCGCCGCCAACACGACCCACGCCTCGGTTTTTCCTAAGCAGGCGGATCGAGATTTGCTCCCTGCGCATCGTTGGGATGCACTTGGACCGACAATGTGCGATTGCAATCCAAAAACTTGAACAGCAGCGGAAACTGCGTTTGGCCGGCGTGACGACCGAAGAGATCGTTGTCATGCTCGGCAACCAGTTGTTCGAGTGTCAGCCCCGCCGCCGGGCCGTTGAGCACGACGCTTTGGTCGGCACCATGATCGACCAACTCCCAGCTCTCGGCATAATCGTCGCCCTCGTCGAGCGATTTTCCGAGCATCGTCTCCAGCCGTCGACCACCCCACAGGTAGCGGCGCAGCAGCGGTTGAAACTTCAGCGGGTAATTGCAAATAATGTTCATCAACGACTCGACAAATGAAAGGGGCGAATGAGAACCACGAAAAGACGAAAGGCACGAAAGCTTCGAGAGGCGAATCTTTTCGTGTATTTCGTTTCTTTCGTGGTTCCTCTCACTCAGGCAAGGGGATGGTGGCAAAGGGCATGGCACGTTGCCTAAGCCCCAGTCCCTTGATAGTATAGGCCCTTAATAGTAGAGGACTTCCATCCTCCGTCCTAGTGCTTTGTTTTTCCGTTATTGTCAAAGCACTCGGCCACCTTCCGCGACCTATTCTTTGGGGGACAACCCCACCCTTCCCAACTCCGCCATCCATGCCCGAAACCGACCCCCACGACTCGGCCAACGACCCGACTCCTAACGAAAAAGCTCCGGCCGATCCGCTCGATCGATCGAAGATGTCGTTCCCTGCGCATCTGGAGGAATTGCGGGTTGCCATCTTTAAGTGCTTGGCAGCTTTGGCAATTGGTACGGGGCTGGGGCTGCTGCTCGGCTTTTCGGCAGTCGACTATATTCAAGAGCCGCTCCGCGATTCGCTCGAAACCTTTTATCGGGGCCAAGCTGAAAAAGACAATCTAACGAGACTCGAAGAAAAGCAGCAAGCGGGCGACACTGTCCCCGACGACCTCGCTGCAACGGCGGAAAAAATGGCTGACGAAGGGTTGGTGCCCGATTTTTTGCTGGTCGACCCACTCGATTTGGCTCGCATACTAGGACAAGCGCCGCCGGCTGAGAAGGATATCGCCACGACGCGCAAGGACCTCGTAAAACTGCCGATTTATAAACCGCTCGAAAAAGACTCTCGCTTGAAATTGGTTAGCCTTTCGGGCCAAGAGCCTTTTATGGTCTACGTGAAAGCTTCATTAGTCGTCGGCGCGTTGATCTCTAGCCCGTTTATTTTTTACTTTATCTGGGATTTTGTTGCGGCGGGACTCTACAAGCACGAACGCAAGTACATCTACATTTTCTTGCCAATGAGCCTCGGCCTGTTTTTCGCAGGTGCGGCTTTGGCCTTTTTCGTGGCGATTGGTTACGTACTCGAATTTCTGTTCTGGTTCAACGCCCAGATGGGCATCAACCCGACGCCACGGATTAGTGAGTGGATCGGTTTTGTGTTGATCTTGCCGCTCGGCTTTGGCATCAGTTTTCAGTTACCGTTGGTGATGCTTTTCCTCGAACGAATCAACGTCTTCTCGGTCGAAATCTACCTCGCCAAATGGCGCGTCGCGGTGCTAGTCATCGCCGTGCTTTCGATGTTCCTCACGCCCGCCGATCCCGGCAGCATGTTGCTGATGGGCATTCCGCTGGTAATTCTTTATTTTGGCGGTATCGCGCTATGCAAATACATGCCAAGCAGCAAAGAGAATGTAGCCCCCGGCTCTGCCGAGGGATGACGCCACGTTTGACGCTGTCACTCCCGGCATACTATCGCATTCGGTATCATCCCCCGGCAGAGCCGGAGGCTATCGGTGTGTTGCACGGTGTTTTCTAAATGGTTGTTTTCTAAATGGTTTTCTGAATGCAAAATAGATAATGCAAAACGCAAAGTGCAAAATAGACCGGCAATACCAAGGTAATTATTTTTGCATTTTGCATTATTCAATTTGCATTTTGCATTCCTTCTCCACCGTTCGTCCTGCCAGTCGATCAAAGTTGGATCCCATGTACAGGTACAAGGCAAAACCAACGATCAAGTAACCCACAATTCCTAGTCCATAGGCCGCAATCATTCCCTCTTCGATCATCCCGAAATGGTTTCCTTCTACGAACTCAAAATAGGCGAGGAGAGGAAAGACCGACAAAAAAGGGATACACGGTGCCAGAAATATCATGAGAGCATTCTGCGAGCCGCCACTGCTTGCCATCACCATACAGCAGCAAAACATGTAGCCACCACCGGTGAAAATGAGTGTGCCGAGGGTCGCACCCATCGCGCGCAAAGTGGTCAGCGAGCGCAGCGAGAAAAAGAGCCCTAGGTTCGTTACGTACCAAGCCATCAACAAATAAGTGCCCAGCAAAGCGAGAGCAGCCAATAAAAAATTTGGGGCCAGCAAAACACCCAGTCCCCAGTTAATCATCAACACCACCAGCGGCCAGCGCAAACTGTACAGGTTGCCCCACATCTTGCTGCGGATAATCTCTCGCCCCGTCAGCGGCGTTGCCAAGAGTGACAGCCAACAATCGCGTTCCTTTTCCGAAGTCACCAGCCCCGCCGCCCGCGCAGCCAGCAACAACAAAATACCGGGACCAAGATATCCCGTCAGACCCATGATGCCGATATGGAACCCGTTTCTGCGACTTCCCGTGCCCGCCTGAAGCGTGTTGATCAGCAAAGTCAGCATGATGCCGCACACCGTCAACAGAATCAAAGCAATCGCCACCCAGCCAATCAGCCCCAGCTTGGTCATCGACGTGCCGGCGAAGACCTCTTTCCAGATCATCGGGTTGTCGCCCAGCGGACGTTGCCATCTTGGGAATCGCAAGTTCCACCGGCTTCGTGCGCGCCCGGCGGCCTTGGTCGTTTCTTTGAGATGCACACGCCGGACCGCAAAGATGGCAAGGCCAATCGCTACCAGCGAGACCATCACTTGTTGACTGACCGTTTGCCAGATCAATGCCATGTTGAGTCTCGCCCCGATGGCACTCGTATTGCCGATCGCGTTGCCTAAGCTCCAGAGCGGGTTGATCGTCATACAGAAATCTACGACTGGCTTGCCCGTTGCCTCCCACAACGCCCCTCGAAATGGCCCCCAGCCGGCTGAGGTTTGCAAAATAATGGGCAAGAAAGTCAGCACACCCAACAGCAAATAAACGCGAACCGTGGCGTCGCGGGCGCGCTCCGACCAAACCGAGACGCAAATGCTCAGCGAAGCGATCAGCAGCGAGGTGCTGGCTGCGAACAAAAACGTGACGACCAACAGTCGAGCCGGAATGCCCCCCAACAGCCGAAACAGAAACAAAATAGGCAAGCCGACCAACAAGATCTGCCCAAACAGGCAAAGTCGCGCGACGAGCTTGCCCAAGATGATTTCGGCGTTCGAGAGATCGGTCGTAAACAGGTACTCGATCGTCCGCCGCTCGCGCTCAGTGGCGATCGTCCCTACTGCCAGCGCCGGCCCAACGGTCAGCACCGTAATGATTTGCAGCCAGCTAAACGCCACAAAAAAACCAGTCGCCAGCGTCGCACCTTGCTGAATCGAAATGGTCGGCGACGCACCCAGAGAAAAAGCCCGCAAGCTGGTGTAGGTCGTCCAGAGAATAAACAGGGCCAACGCCCCATAAACGACTCGCAACAAAAAATACCGCCGTCGCCGCGCGACAGAAACCATCTCAACGCGAAACAGCGGGCCGAGGAACATAGCATGCCTGTGAGAGTCCAGAGTCTAGAGCCCAGAGTCTAGAGGCAGGCAGAGACCAACGTCAAGAGACGAGCTAGAAGTAGTGAATTGCTGCCCGCTCTTGCCTCTGGTCTCTAGCTTCTCAAATCTGATACTGCGTCTCGGGCCGCAATTCGTCGGGCTCGTCGCTGCGCATCTTTAGCTTGGGTTTTTCGAGCACGACCGTCGTATTGGCGTCGACACTGGCGGTGAGCCAGACGTTGGAGCCAATCACCGCGTCGTGGCCGATCACCGTCCGTCCACCCAAAATCGTTGCGTTGGCGTAGATGACCACGTTGTCTTCGATTGTCGGGTGCCGTTTTTGACCTCGCACCAGTTGGCCATCGCTGTCGGTCGGAAAACTGAGGGCCCCGAGTGTCACGCCTTGATAGATCTTCACATGCTCGCCAATGTGGCATGTCTCGCCGATGACCACGCCGGTGCCGTGGTCAATAAAAAAGTGCGAGCCAATCGTTGCGCCAGGATGGATGTCGATACCCGTGCGGCGATGGGCCCATTCGCTCATCATTCGTGGGATAAAAGGAATTTGCAACTCCTCCAGCAAGTGCGCGTAGCGGTAAACAGTAACCGCTTCGAGGCCAGGGTAGCAAAAAATCACCTCGTCAAGATTTTGACACGCCGGGTCGCCATCAAACGCTGCCTGTACGTCGGTCGCCAGCACGCTGCGCAGCTCTGGCAGTAGATCCAAAAACTGGAGCGTTTTGGCTTGGCCGAGTGCCTCGAAATCGTGATCGCTGTCGCAGTCGCTTGTCGCCCCGGCTTCGTGACGCAGCGCACGACCGATTTGCGTCGTCAACCGATCGTGCAGACGATCGACGAGATCGCCGACGTAGTAGCTGATGTTCCCGCGATGCAACCCTTCGCGACGCCGATAGCCGGGGTACAAAATCTCGGTCAGGTCGTCGACGATCGCGATGACTTCGTCGTAACTGGGCAGTGGGCAATGATCGAGGTGGTTGATCGTGCCCAGTTCGTCGTACGTTTGCACCAGCCGCGCGGTGATCTGTGGTAGTTGATCTTTTAAGCGAAAGTCAGAAGACATGGGAACTGCTCCAAGCGTGAGCTAGACGCCTTTTTGGGGGGAGATATCTTGGGGGGAGACATCAAAGAGAATTGCGAACACCGAGGGTCGCAAAACCGAGGGTCGCAAAATAGGTGCGAGAGAGTCCGACCTTAGGCCGGACACATACATAAGCAGTCGCAGGGGATAAATCGGTGATTCATTGCTCGGTGGCTCTCAACGAAGCTGTCGTCTGAAAAAGCCGACACGGATTGCCCATTGTAGGTTCTCATCGACTTAACTATGGGTACAAGTTTAGACAAATTAGGGGTGTGAAGCTAGGTGTGAGGCCTGTTGTTTATACACAAGTCGGCCTGAAAGGCCCAAAACATATCAGCCCAGGGCAAAGCGCAGCGCCGCCCTGGGTAGCTAGGTACCTCACACAAGCCCTGAAAGGGCGAAACAATAAACAACGACCCTCGGCCCAAACGCCTATTGTTTCGCCCTTTCAGGGCTCCCTGCAATTCGACGACTAACCCAGGGCGTCGCTGCGCTTTGCCCTGGGCTGGCATGTGGCTGCCCCTTCGAGGCGAAAACTTGTGTACAAACAACAGACGCTATGCCCTGGGCTACCATAAGACTGACCCTTCGGGCCGACTTGTGTATCAACAACAGGCGTGAGACTCGAGCAATGAGAATCGATCACTGGTATTTCTCTCTTGAATGCTTCGTTGCTTGCTCCCGATACCTCACTCCCTACTCCGAGTGTTTCCCAAATACCTCACAAAAACTGCTTGCATGTTGCACGATCGCATCACTTCGTAAGCTACATTTAAGACGGACGCCAACGAGAACGCCTCCTCCGCCACTGGAACTCCCTGGAGAGAACTGCCGTGGAAAATTTAATTCGCAGCTTCGACCCCTTATTGATCGGAACGATTGTTCTACCGCTCGGCTTGGTCGGAGCGGCTTGGGCCTTGCGCATGGCTTGCGCCGTCTGTTCGGTCCGCGTCCCCGACTTTGTTCCCGCCGCGAGCGTCGTGGTTGTGATCTTGGTCGCCAACTTTGGCTTACGCATCGTCTTGAATCACAACCATCTCGCGCTCGGACTAGGCAGTCAGTTATTGCTGGTCTTGCTCACCTCGGCACTGATCATCTCGTTTTCAATTCGCACAACGATCGCTTCAGCCTTAGCAGTGACGATCACTCAAGTCTTTTTCTGCGGATTGATCGTCTTCGGACTCAGCCAAGCAAGCCAAGCGATGTTTTGAAGCCTAGCCGGCTGACGAAGAAAACGGACCTGCCGACCTAGTCAACCCACGCCGGCGGCGCCACACCAAAATTCCACCGAT
>JAADGD010000173.1 GCA_013152515.1 Planctomycetota bacterium | reverse complement strand
CGCCACGGGCTTGCTTGATGAGGGCGTCGCGACGTTCTTCGGCTGCTTTGCGCAGTTGTTCATGGGTGTCATGCCCGCAAGATAGCGGATAAAATCTGGCGATCAACTTAGCAACACAGTCGTAGGACAGCACCCTAATTCAACGAGTGTCAGCGCGAGTGCGGTTGCCGTAAGTCGTTATCTGCAGCGAGTTTTGGTCAATCGTCCCTGGTGTGAAACGGCAATTTTTGCACGAGTGCAGTTGCACGAGTGCAATAGTGAAATATGCCCTGTAACAGTGAGCAATACCGGCCCACAGCGGCAGGAGGCAATTGCTTTGCTGACCGTCAGAAGCGGGGATTTGCTGGATTGCCGCATCCGCGCGCAGTTTTGCGTGAATTGTTGTATCTGCAATCTATGCAAGCACTTACGCAAATTACTCAGTGTACGAATCTTGCATTGGGACGCAGATTGTGTACCATGAGGGCGTGTTTAGAGGGATATTTTAGCCTATTCGAGAAGGAGTTATAAGCGTATGTCCACTGATTCTTTGGAACGTCCCGTCAGCGTGGGACAGCCTTCCGACACAGAAGTAAAGTACCCTGGGATTCCCACTACTTGCGATGGAGCTGAGGCGGTCGTCTGGGTCGAAAAGCACATCAGCCAGGGCTCAGGTGCCTATCCTATCACCAGCTCGACGACGATGGGCAGCGGCTACAACGTGGCGGTTACGAACGGGGAGACCAACCTTTGGGGCGATCCGCTACTGTTTTTCGAGCCTGAAAGCGAGCACTCAGCCGCCTCGTTTTGCGAAGGCTTTGCCGTGGCGGGCGGGCGGGTGACCAACTTTACGTCGGGCCAAGGGTTGGTTCTGATGAAAGAGGTACTTTACACCCTCTCCGGCAAGCGATTGCCGGTCGTGTTTAACCTGGGCGCGCGAGCACTCACCAGCCATAGCCTCAACGTACACGCTGGACATGATGACGTGATGAGCGTGGCCGACGTCGGCTGGGGGATTTTATTTGGCCGCAACGCCCAGGAAGCTTGCGACTTGTGTCTTATTTCTCGCCGCGCTGCCGAAGCGTCCTGCACTCCCTTTTTCAACGTGCAAGATGGTTTTCTGACGACACATACCGTCGAAACGGTACGACTCCCTGAGAAGGAGTTCATGAAAGATTTCATCGGCAATCCGTCCGAAAAACTCATTAATCTGATGGATCCTGCGAATCCGGTCATGTCAGGTCCGGTGCAGAACCAAGATTCGTACATGAAGGGCAAGATCGCCCAACGCTGGTACTACGATCAAGTTGCCCCGGCGCTCGAAGATGCCTTTGATGAGTTCGAGCGCAACACGGGCCGCCGCTACGATATGGTAGCGCCCTACCGCTGCGAAGACGCCGAGTACATTTTGGTCGGGCTTGGCAGCTATATGGAAACCGCCGAAACAACAATCGACTATCTACGCGAAGAGAAGGGCATCAAAGCAGGTTGCTTGAACATCTATTGCTTCCGCCCTTTCCCTTCGAGACAGATCGTCGACGTTCTGAAAAACTGCAAGGCGTTTACGGTGATCGAGCGGATGGACGATCCGCTCTCGACGACTGGCAATCATCTGACGCGAGAAGTCAAAGCTGCGCTCTGCGATGCCGCGACGGGGCAAAATGGGCTGGAGAAGATTGATTGCATCCCGAAAATCTATCACGGTGCCGCCGGGCTCGGCAGTCGCGATGTGCGACCGGGCGATATCAATGCCATTTTCGACAACATGATCGAGGACGGTCAAGATTTCTTTTGCGTCGGCGTTAAGCATGCGATTGCCTTGCCCATCACCGACGACCCCGACCTGCGCCCGAATGGAGCTTTTTCGATGCGAGGCCATTCGGTCGGTGGCTTTGGTTCGGTGACGACCAACAAGGTGATCGCCACGATTGCCGGTCAAGTCTTCGGCAAAGACGTGCAGGCGTACCCCAAATACGGCTCCGAGAAAAAAGGCCTGCCGACGACTTATTTTCTGACCATTGCCGATACGCACATCTATTCGCACAGCGAGCTGCAATTTGTGAACTTGATTGTGCTAAACGACACCAATGCACTGTTCAGTGGCAACCCACTGACGGGGCTGGTCGATGGCGGATCGATCTTTATGCAGAGTCCTTATGCCAACCCGGTTGATGTTTGGGCCCGTATCCCCGAACAACATAAGCAAACGATTCGAGAAAAAAACCTGTCGGTCTATTTCATCGACATGGTGAGCATCGCCCGCGAAGTCGCTTCGGTGGCCGACCTGGAAATGCGAATGCAGGGAATCATCCTTCTGGGCGTGTTCCTCAAGCTTTCGCCGTTTAGCGACGACAGCGGCATGACGGACGAGCAAGTGTATGAGGGGGTTGAAAGCGCGTTACGCAAATACTTTGGCAAGCGGGGCGAACAAGTCGTCCAAGACAATCTCACTTGCGTGAAACGCGGTTACGGCGAACTTCTACAAGTCGCTCCTGAACTGATAAAAAACGAAACCAACGGCAAAGTTGCCTCTACCTAATAACTCAAATTGAAAAGAAAATCACCACGGAGGCACGGAGGACTTGGCGCGGCCGATGGCCGCAACCAAAATCCCCCTCCCTCTTTAGGGAGGGGGATTGATCGAAAAAATGCGCGCACAGTGCGCGCAAATTGAACGTTTGCAGTACGGAGGAAATAGTAGCATACGTAATTTGAAGCAGGGCAAGATTCATCGTTCTTACGATCCAAAATACTCCCTGTCCTCCGTGGCTCCTTGGTAAAAGTGTTGTCTGTTTTCAGTTTGAGTACCTAACAAAATTGCGAAAGGCATGTGATGTCTACAGTAGAAAAATCTCAGTCGATGAATGCGGCTCACGGTCGTGACACGCAGAATAACAACTCGTACGGGACACTGATGGATGGCGACTACGTCGACGTCGATCTTCCGGTTCTCGATGTCCACGATTTCAACGATCGCGTCATCCGTAATTACGAAGAAGGTACGGTCGAGAAAAATCTCAGCGCCGACTTGGCCGTGGCTCGTTCGCTCATACCCGCTGGCACGGCGGCGCTGCGCGATTTCAGTTATATCTCGCCGGAGATTCCCGAGTATATCGTCGAAAATTGTACCGGCTGCATGGACTGCGTGACCGAGTGCCCTGACACGGCGATTCTCGGCAAAGTGTTAGCGGAACCCGACCTGGAGAAAAAGCTGGGCGATATCCCTGACGCTGACGATCGAGAAATGTTCGGTGAGCAATGGTCCAAAACTCGCAAGTACTACGATGGCCCGAAGAAAAAAGGCAAAGAAGGCGGTCGGTTTGCCATTATCATCGACCCGAGCAAGTGTAAAGGCTGCGCGGAGTGCGTGACTGTCTGCGATGACCTGGCGCTAAAGATGATCGACAAAACCGAGCCGGTCATGGACAAGATCAAGAAGAGCCATCGGCTGTTCAAAGAGATCGGCCCCTCGGACGAGTCGTACATCAACGACAACCTGCTCATCGACATGATGCTCAAAGAAAAGACGCACATCTACGTCGGCGGCGCCGGCTCGTGTGCGGGCTGCGGCGAGGGGACTGCTCTGCGGATGATGTGCGCCGCAACGGGTGCCAAGTACGGCGACCAATGGGGTATCGTCGCGGCGACTGGCTGCAATACGGTTTACACGTCGACGTATCCCTACAACCCGTATCTCGTACCGTGGACCAACTCGCTCTTTGAAAACGCACCGGCCGACGCGATGGGCGTGCGGATGCGTTGGAATCAGATGGGCTGGACCGACCGACCGCTCTGGTGCATCGGCGGCGACGGGGCGATGTTCGACATTGGCTTCCAATCGCTATCGCGGCTGATGGCTTCGGGGCTTAACGTCAAGGTGTTCGTCCTCGACACGCAGGTCTACTCCAACACGGGCGGCCAAGCCTCGACGAGTACCTTTACGGGCCAAAACGCCAAAATGAGTTTTCACGGCAAGCACCTGGACGGCAAGCAAGAACGCCGCAAGGAGATCGCCCAGATCGCCATGATGCACCCGCGTACCTACGTGGCTCAAACGACTTGTGCCCACACCAATCACTTTTACAAAGCGGTACTCGGGGCACTCGAATTTGATGGACCGGCGATTATCAATTGCTACACCACCTGTCAGCCCGAGCATGGCGTCGCCGACGACATGGCCAGCCACCAGGCGCGTTTGGCCGTCGACAGCCGCGCGTTTCCGTTATTGATTTTCGATCCACGCAAGGGCGATCGCATCAAAAAGAAGCTTTCGTTGCAAGGCAACCCCGCGACGAAAAACGATTGGTGGACCAACCCCAAAACGAAGGAAGAGGTGACGTTCTTCGATTTCGCCCGTAGCGAAGGGCGATTCGTCAAACATTTTGATAAGGAGGGAAATCCTTCAGAAACGATGCAACGCGCCCAGCAAGATCGTTTGGAGAATTGGCAACTACTGCAAGAGTTGGCCGGGGTGATTTGAGGTTTCTTGCTCGCTAAGCCGCAAGCGGCTGGCCGCTTACGGCTTAGTGAGAATCAAACTCCACCGTCAACTGTTGATCTTCGTACTGCACAACATCGCCCTCATGCAATTGCCGACGACGGCGGGTTTCCACTTCACCGTTGACGAGAACCTGCCCGTCTTGGATCAACAATTTGGCCTGCCCGCCAGTGCCGACGACCGCATGAGCCTTGAGAAACTGATCGAGGCGAATCATCTGCGGGTCGTCATTGGACATGCTATTTCCTTCCCGTCCCCCGGCAGAGCCGAGGGCTATTTCAAACGGTAACCCATGTCGGCCAACATTTGTCGAATCCGTTCGAGGTGATCGCCTTGAATTTCGATTTGCTCCTCCTTCACCGTGCCGCCAGCACCACAGCAGTTTTTCAATTGCGTGAGCAGCGCCGGCAGATCATTCTCGGCAGCAGACAACCCACGCACCACGGTCATCAACTTCCCACGCTTCCGTTTCTCGACCGCCACCCTGGCCGTTTGGCTCGACGGCGACGCTAGCGGTTTCGCAGCCGCTTTTTCTGTGCTAGGAGGGCATTTACACTCCTCTTCAAACAACCCGCACCGTTCGCACTGCGGAGGCTGATCCCACTCGGTTCCGGCGAAAAGTCGCGACATCGGCTACCGATCAAACAATCGCTTGAACGCATAGCCGGTCGTTTGTCGCCCAGCTTTGGCGATCGACGTGGTGAGCGGGATTTCTTTGGGGCAAACGGCCACGCAGTTTTGGGCATTGCCACAGATCTGCAAACCGCCGGGGCCCATCAGCGCTTCAAGCCGCTCGCCGGCGTTCATGTGCCCGGTCGGATGCTCGTTAAACAGCATCGTCTGACTGATGGCAGCAGCACCTACAAACGACTGGTCGTAGGCTTGCGCCTGGCGCTGCTCAAATTGCTCGTCCGTTTCGTCGAGGTGTTGCGTAAGTTCCACTTTTGAAAACTGCGGACATGCCTCGACGCAACAACCGCACGTCATGCACTCTGACAGCGGATAGCGAAATTCCTGCCCTGCTTGCGACTCGCGCGGGCCAGGTCCACGGTCGCCGTAACCGTCGACAGGAATCCAAGCATGGACCCGCTCGAGCGCTCGAAACATTCGCCCGCGATCAACGACCAAATCGCGAACCACCGGAAATTTGCTCATCGGTCGCAGCTCAATGCCATCGGGCGTTTCGGCGAGCAACTTATCGACCAGCGCCGAACACGCCTGCCGCGTCTGACCATTGACGAGCATTGTGCAAGCACCGCAAACTTCTTCCAGGCAATTACAATCCCACGCCACCGGCGAGGTACTTTTGCCTGCGGAGGTCGTCGCTTGCGTGGCAATTTTTTGCAGCACGCTGATTACGTTAAGATTCGGCTCATAAGTGACCTGATGCCGCTCCCAACGGCTTGGCTCGCCGGGTGCTTCTTGACGGAGGACACGAACCTCGAACGAGGAAGGCTGACTATTGGCTTGGGCTATCATGGAAATTTCTCGCTTAATCCGAGGCCCGCAACCGCAGACCAAAGTACTGAAACCATAGCTTATGATAACTTATCTCGACACTTGGCCATACCGCGAATCATCAGGATTCTAGCCGCAAATTTTCGACCGCCCTGAAATGCTCCTCTCGCGTGGCGAGCGTGAGGCCGTGCTGCAGGCCGATTGTATGGAAAGGTATGGCCAAAAATCCTTAATGCAATTGGCCATGTGTTTCGGTAAAATGCAGGCAGCAAAACCGTGGAATAGGCTTCCAGCCTGTGCGCCATTTCATCCCAACGCGACCGAAAGGCCGCAACCAAAAACTAATTTGACAGGATTTACAGGACAGACAGGATCAATTTCTATGTACCACGATCTTGTTGATCCTGTAAATCCTGTCAAAAAATTACACACACTTCGCAAACTTTTGCCGTTAGTAACCCAGACAGGTCATTACGGACAGGCTGGAAGCCTATTCCACGGTTTTGCCACGAAAAACATTTACTCGCCTGTGCAAAAGTGCAAAAATCAGTATCCGTCAGCCAAGTGTAACCAGCCAAAAAGCTCACAGGAAAAAACATGCCCAAAACCTCACTTGTCTTTACCATCCTCGGCGAAGATCGTCCCGGCCTCGTCGACTCGATTGCTCAGACCGTCGCCGCGAATGGCGGCAACTGGGTCGAAAGCCGCATGGCACACCTCGCCGGACAGTTCGCGGGCATCTTGCGTGTCGAAGTAGACGTCGAGCAGGCGGACGCACTGACCGCAGAGATCAGCGCGCTCTCGGAAGGCGGTCTGAAATCGACCGTCCTGGCTGACTCCGCCGTAGCGGACGCGACGCGAAAACCGGTGGCGCAGCTCTCGCTCGTCGGCCAAGATCGCCCAGGGATCGTCCGCGATATCAGCCGTGCGCTCGCCAAGTACGGCGTCAATGTCGAGGAACTCAACACCGAAGTCACCCGCGCCGCCAACACCGGCCAAACGCTGTTTCAAGCCAAAGCTCAATTGCGTCTGCCAGAGAATGTGTCGGCCGATACGCTTCGTAACGCGCTCGAAGAAGTGGCGACCGACTTGATGGTCGACTTGACACTGGAGTCACCCTAGTCATTTGTCATTCGTTAATTGTCAGTAGCCATTTGTCAGCCGATAACTTTATTGCCATGTCTAATGACTAATCCTTCCCTGCTACCCCAACTGCCACTGCTTCACCACATCCAAGGGGTACACCAACATCACAACATTCAGAAACAAACAATCGCGAATGGTCAGCAGCATCGTCAACTCGATGGTCAAAAACAACAGCCACGTTCCCCGCCAGCCGAGCCGACGCGCCAAAAACCAACCGACGCCACACGACAAAATGTCTCCCATGCTGTTGAGTATCGAATCGCCGTTGTACCCCAGCGCCGCAGTCATCCGATAGCGGTCGATCACCCAGGCCGTGTTTTCGAGCAACTCCCAACCCGCCTCGATCGTCAACACCAACCACAACTGCCAAGGTAATTTCCAACGACGAAAAGCCCACCCGACAAACAGAAACAACAGCAGACCATGTTGCACATGCGAAAAACTGTAAGGATCGGTCAAATGTTGCGAAGTGTGAGGCCCGTCCGCTTCACTCGTCCAAAAACGAACCTGCCCACACTCGCAAAACCAAATCCGTCCCTGTGCACGTAACTGCACGACCGTCAGCACCAACACAGCGAGCAGGGCCAACGTCGGCCAGTTTTTTCGGTGGAGAATTTTGGGCATAAGGTCGTTGATAGCCGACTTGGCGTTGGGCACCAAGGGCAGAATTCCTGTTCAAAAAAATCTCCGTCGCACTTATCCGATGATTACGGATGTAATTCAGCAAACTCGCGTCAGGTACGCGAAAGTCGTCTCATGCATTCGGCAATTCATCTTCGTCATGCTTCTCTACTTGGTAATCACGAGCCGACAGATAGCGTGAGTAGTATCGATTAAAGGTGTCGATGACCTCTTGCTGACTAGAAGTAAATTTTTTCAGCTTCAATTTGTGTTTTTTCTTTCCCGATTCCGATCCCGAAAATACTATTTCTAGCACGCCATTGTCGTTAAGTGAGCAACCAGTAATCTGGCTCCACAAAAGCGGTTCTGGCCAGTTTGCCAAGTGAAATCTTTCGTAATTAAGGGTAAACAATCCCTCCTTACCTTCAAAAGTAACTTCCGGAAAATATTGAACGACAATCGCAAGCTCCTGCTCGTTTTCGGGCAAGTATCGATAGGCAGAAACCTCTTCATGGAACTTTCGGAATCGCTCTTCGTACTCGTCCCACTGCTGCTGTTCCAATTCTCCGGCAGTGCGAATATTATGATACCAGCGGCCGTCTCCCTCCTTAGCTAACAATGCTTGTGTACTTTCGCCTGACAACTGCAACCCTACCGCTTCAAACCTTTGCTGCATGGGAGGATGCGAGTCGAAAGGATGGAACGTCTCAAGGTCACCAAGGTCTTGCTCCGTGCTAAAAGCGACGACATATTCTGAAAAACCTCGCTCGATCCGCTCCGAAATATCGGCGACCTCTAGTGCCTCTTCCTGTTTGAACAGCTCCTCCTCAATCGAGTTGCGGTACTTGGAGTAGGCCACGATTCTCAATAAGGCAGCGGCCAAATCTTTCGGCGAGGCGACTTCGGTCGCGATACGATCCGCACGAAATTCACGCTGCCGACTGAGTCTGCCCAACGACAGCTCAAAGAGCCCTCGAAAACAAAGCATGAAGTAGAAAATTGGTTTCGTGATGACACCATCGTGGAGTGCTTGCAAGTAATTGTCATAACGAATCAACAACGGCGAAATTTTCTTTGCAAACGTCGTATCATCGCCGCTGAAATGCGCCATCTCGTGCGCCATCACCGCATCTGCCTCACTGCCGGACAGTTTTTTCAACAGCGACAAACTGACATACAACGTGCGCCCGGTGTATGTCTTGTCTGCCACTGTCACCGGCTGTGCAGTCACGAAAAAGTTGGCGTCGATCCCCGCAATCAACTGGTCGGGCAAGTCGGTGCCAACCTTCGTGCAAATCCATTCCAAATTTTGCCACAAGGCCGGCGCACTTGCTTTGTCGACGACTTCTCCCTCAATCACAAACTCGCTGACAGGCTTCTTGAAAATGGCGGCGATAACCGTACCAATCGCGACCAGCGCAAGCAAAGCAGCAATACCGATCAGTTTGATGTAATAAACCTCAGCCCACAGCGCCGTGACCCAAAACGACAAAGCCACCAACAGCACTCCTTGCACTATAGTTTGCAGCGCGCCGTAGATTCTCAACACATGCCAACTTACCGACAAGCTCAAATATTGTGCCTGCTGAGAGCGCATCGATAACAGCACACCTATTCCCGCCAGTAGCAGCACCACGATTCCGCTAACAATGCTCCATACAGCGAGACGAATCATCCAGCGGAAGTTCGCGTAATAAAATCGAATATCCGAATCGATCGTTGCGGCGAATTCTGGACTAAGCAGCATCTCCGAGAAAGGAACTCTTTCAATAACCTCAATGGTTTCTGCCCGCTCCTGCTCTGTTATACTCTCGTCTTCGCGAACTTGTAGCAGCATCGCCTCACGGGCATCCGCATCGAAAGTAGACCGTGCATGTAGAAAGAACAATAAAGCGAGAACCGGCACCAAAAAAAGCAGCAAAGCCGGTAATACAAATGTCTTCACAAATCCGAGACTCGAAAAATCTTGCTTGGAATTTTCCATTTTCTCTCCGCAACGAAGATGAGGAAGGATCGAATTGAATGCCAACGAGCGTTTCGAGCCCAGATTCTACCCGAAATTCCCCTCAGCCGCGCTTGGACACTGGCCGATAATAGACTAAGATTGTGATAGATTTCACAATGTTGGGTGGCTCAGGCGATCTGTAAGGTCGCGGCTGTTGGCCTCCCAAAACTAGCGCCCGCGTCTTACAACTAGCGACCTTCTCATGGCCAAAAAAGCACCCCGAAAAAAAGTCCCCAAAGAGTTGGCGATCATCAACGCCGACAATTGCACGGGTTGCGAATCTTGCCTGGAGGTCTGCCCCGTCGATTGCATCTTCATGAACAAGATCGAAGGCGGCGTCCTCAAGGGCACACAACAGTGGTGCGAAATCGATATCGAGCGCTGCGTCGGCTGCGAAGTTTGCGTCCACATCCCCGGTAAGAAGTCAAACCCCTACGAACTGCTCGTCTGCCCGTGGGACGCGATCGAGATGGTCCCGACCGAACTAGCAGCGCAAACGATGGCCCAGGTCGGCGGGCCGCCCGAGTACATCGCCGCAAACTGGGACCGGCTAGTGAGCACGGCGCAGAATCTGGCCGAGCTGCGCGCGGCGACGTAGTTTTCAGTTCTCTGTCTGTGAGGACAGCATGACGAACAAGCTTCCGTACGTCTCACGAAAGCGCCACACATGTGAAGCCAGCAAGAAACGTCGCGCTCAGCGTGTGTTCTCGTCGGTGCAGCGATATCTGACGCAGACTTTGAAACTCGTGGTGAACGAGCAGAAAAGCAGCGTGAGATTGTCCCGAGACTGCGAGTATCTCGGGTTTGCATTTACGGGTAAGCGTGTGACGATCACGGTCGCACCGAAGAAACTTTGTAACCGTTCACGGGACTCTAATAAAGGAACCACGGATTGCACAGATAACACGGATCAAGGTCAAGGATAGAAAAAGGAGAGGGAGGGGCTCTGCTATTTTCAACCGGGTCTCCCTTTTTTCTTCTTATCCGTGTCATCTGTGCTATCCGTGGTTTTTCCTGTCTTT
>JAADGD010000031.1 GCA_013152515.1 Planctomycetota bacterium | reverse complement strand
GATGTTGTTGACAGTTCAATGCCTCAGCAGCAAACCTGCCAAAAGTCTCCAAAATCAGTGGTATCCGTGCAATCCGTGGTTTTTGACTTAGAGCTGTAGTACTAGGCCGAGAGCGAGAACACTCTTCATCCTTCATCCTTCATCCTTTGCTTTTTCTCCCCACAAAGTTGCCACCACACGTCGGCGTCCGCCGTGATTGCGGTGTTCGCACAAATAGATTCCTTGCCAGGTGCCGAGGCAGGGAGAGCCGTTTTGGATGGGGATTGAGAGCGAGCAACCCAGGAGCGACGATTTCACATGGGCGGGCATGTCGTCGGGGCCTTCGCAAGTGTGGCGATGCGGGAAATCTTCGGGAGCGATCGAGGAGAGCGAGGTCTCGAGATCGAGCGGCACATCAGGGTCGGCGTTTTCGTTGATCGACAGCGAGGCCGAGGTATGTTGCAAGAACAGATGCAGCAGGCCGACACGCAAGTCGGCGAGTTCGGGCAAGGCGTCGACGATCTCGCGGGTGATGAGATGAAAACCGCGTGGGCGGGCAGCGAGCTGGAGTGTGCGTTGGTTCCAAGACATAGTGGCTACGTGTGGTGAAGGGTGAAGGGTGAAGGGTGAAGGGTGAAGGGTGAAGGGTGAAGGGTGAAGGGTGAAAAATAGCCGGCGAGCTACGCCTCGCCGATGTTTTAGCATAGATCGGCTCCCTTTGGGTTCTCGGCGAGACGTAGCTCGCCGGCTATTTGCTTCCCTTACAACTTTGCATCGAACGTCACCAAAGTCGCGACAACTTCAGCCGAATGTCCACCAAGTGAGTGCCGTAATACTGTGGGATTCGGGTAGATTGGGACGAAAAAAGTTCGTCGCGAGAGGAGCTTTTTTCGTCAAAAAATCTGTGAAAAAGCCCTCTTGGACGACCTAGGCAGTAAGGTTTCGCACTTGAGTGATACCCGCAGACAAAAACTGTCAATACCAGCTAAGAAAAAACTTGACTTTGTCTGTAGGCTGGTAATAATCTCATTTCAGGAATCACACAAACGGCAGCAATCACGAAGACAGTTTGCAGAAGGTTGGCTCGCGGACGACTGAACGCCGCCCCGAGTCAGCAGACTAGTTTTTAGTTTCTTGAGGGCGACCCCCCTCGGGATGCAAGCGCCCCCTCACGATGCAGAGGTTGGTGTGGCGAGCAGCTGCCGCTGATTACGGACAATTTCAACCTCCCCTGGATCGGTTTTCACTAGTTTCTCTGTATAGAGGGTTATCTGTATAGGGTGAGCTGGCCCGCCGGAGACCGACCGAACTGCGATGCATTCGCTGGAAAGATGAAGAACATGCCAGACCCAAAGCTAAAGAACGTCTTTGAAGCCATCCTCAAATATGGCCACGACGAAGACTTTGCGCCCAACGCCGGTCGTGACTTTCGCTCGACACAGGCTCCTGCCGGCTCGCGGGAAAAGCTCGACGTGATGGCCGAACGTGTCCGTTCGGGCCAGCCCCTGTGGCATGAGAGCGACCGGGCCGACTACAGCGGTTTGACCGGGGCTGTCCGCCCCCGCGACTAGTCATTTAATCTCGACGATACGTCTGGTAATCTCGACGATACGTCTGAAACCTGACGAAATGTACCAAGGCCGCCGAGCAGGATTGCTGGGCGGCCTTTTTTATGCGCTGGGCTCGATTGCCGAGAAGAACTGCTTTGTGAGAGGAGAATTTTGATGACGACGAGCGGGGCTGGTTACTCGGGCGGGCTCTCTCTTGGGGCGGTAGAGCGTGAGTAACCACAGGTGCTGCCTCTGGGGCTCCGGCAACACGAATACGTGGTTTAAGCGACAGGTGGGGTCCTACTAAGCGACATACTGCGCGGCGGGCAGGGCCACTTCGAGGTGAACAGGCCCCTTGTTGCCTGAAGCCACCTCGTTTTTTGATGCCGGTAAGGGCTCTAGCTCGTCACGTAGCACGAGCATCTCTTTCGGGGCTTCTATCCCCAGCCGAACCTTATCGCCGCCAATGCGGACGACGGTGATGACGATGTCGTCACCTAGTCGAATTCGTTGGGTCTCTTTTCTGGATAAAACCAGCATCATGCACCTCCCTGCGGGACAAAATGGATGTGGGCGCGACTTGCAAACGGTCGCGTGTACGGGTGTATAGTATCGGGCTATCGTATCGAGTGGCAACCCCGTTGGGTCATCTTTTTCGTTTTTTTTATGGCTCGAATTATCCGCCGGTGACGTCGTTGCTGTTCCGGCGCGCCGGAAATGCTAACGAATGCTGTTTTTGCGGGTTCTTGGCCTAGGCTGCGGCTTGTAGGGCTGCGATGTCTAGCTCGGGGGCTGCTAGCAATCGTGTTCGTTGCACGCGTTGGCCGCGCGAGCCGTAGAACAAAATTGTGTTGGCATCGGTTTCCCAAATCGCGGTGAGCCGGACTGCTCTGGGGCCGTGTAGGCAAAAGTAAATGCCACACGGGCTATTGTTACGGGTTAGTAAACGGGTTGTGAGGTGAGAACTTTCGGGTCGTAGTAATTCGATTTTGCTAAGGGTTTGAGTAACGTACTGACGGATATCTTCGAGATTATGAATGCTAGTTTGGCACTCCACCATTGAGAACCTGAGCCTCCGCAATAGGAAAGATAGGGGACCTGGCGACAGATTAAGTTATCGGCAAGAGTTACCGGTAGCTTCAACCTTGAGGAGCAGATTGCGCAGGCAGAAAAATTGCGCAAATGCTCAAGTCGCCGTAGGATAGGCTTCTAGCCTGTCAAGCAAACCTACAGACGATGTCCCTGGGCTGACAGGCTAGAAGCCTATCCCTACGACTACGGGAAAATGCCTGATCCAAAATCGCTATCGGAGCTGACCGGCGGCTGACTGGCTGTGGCAGGCGGTGAAGAGGCTGACTTGGGGGCAGGGACAGGTCCTCTGCTGTCTGGGGTTGCCTGTTCGGAAGAACCCCCTGATCGTGGTGTGTGCGTTTCGAGTTGGCCGTGGGCCTTGTCGACGCGGGTTTCGGCTTTGCGTACGGGTGGAGAGGTGGTCTGTGCGGGTGGAGAAGTTGTGCGTACGGGTGGAGAAGTGGTCGGTGCGGGTGGAGAAGTGGTGCGCGCAGGTGGAGAGACATGTCGTGCGTCTTCGAGGTCGACGTCGAAATCGTCATAACGCGAGATGTAGTCGGGCTGTTTGGCTCGTTCGTTTTCGGCTTGGAATTCCTTGATTACATAGTTTTGAATCATTTCGCGACAGGCCGAGTTGATCGGATGGGCAATGTCGGCGTACAGCTTGGCGCGCCCCTCAGCATCATGGGGCATCCGATCAGAGGAAAGCGCCGAGCCGCACTGGTTGCAGTGCAGAGCGCGAAGGTGATTTTTCGATCGGCAACGAGGACAGTGGCAAGTGAGCTTGCGACTGGGCATCGCGACGAAGGGGCCGTTGGTCCCTTCGATGATTTTGAGATCTCGCACGACAAAGCAGTTGTCGAACGTGATCGAGCAAAACGCCTTGAGCCGTTCGCCCGGCTCATCCATGAGTTTGATTCGCACCTCGGTAATTTCCATGGTACTTCTCCTTGCAGACAATCGCCTGCCATCGTTGGATTTAGTTAGCAACTGGATGTGGCAAAAACGCTCCCCATTTTCAAACGGTCCTTCAAATTCTCGACTTCCAAGTTCCCCGCTTCCAAGTTGATCGTCGCAAGACGGCGTGCCGCTCTTCGAGCCTGTGTTGCCGAGCGCATGACGCCAACATAGGCTGATCCGCTGCCGGTCATAAAGTGTCCGACACAGCCGGTTTTTGAAAAAATTTCGCGCATTGCAGCAAGCCAAGGTGCCAATCGCGCGGCGGCGGTCTCAAGGCGGTTAGTCATCTTGCAAGCTGCTGAAGCAATCGCCCCACTTTGTAGTGCGGAGATCAGTCCTGATAAACGTGCGTGCGACAGCGCAGTCAGTTCGTCGCTCGTTTCCGTTCTTACAGGCAAATGCCCAAAGACCTCAGCCGTCGACAAACCAGCTTCCGGTTTAGCAACAACAAAATGCAACTGCGGTAGACGGTTGACGGGCTCGACCAACTCGCCGCGCCCGCGACAGATGGCCGCGCCGCGACTTCGGAAGTAGCGAGCGAGAAAGAAGGGGACATCGCTGCCAAGTTGAGCAGCCAGCGGCATGAGTTGCGATTGCGAGTAGCCGATCTCCCAAGCCGCGTTGGCGAGCATCAACGTCGCCGCAGCATCGCTACTGCCACCGCCCATGCCAGCTTGCAGGGGAATACGCTTGATCAGATCGAATCGACCGCTCGGCACGATGCCGGCGGTTTTGGCCAACAGCCTCGCTGCCCGCAGGACGAGATTGTCGCTGAGATCCTCCAGAAGTTGATCTGAGCGGCTAGCGACGGGGAGCAAATTGCGAACTCGAAGCGTCAGGCCTTTGCCAGAACTCGAAGTGTCGACGCCTTGCCAAAAGAGCTGATCGTATACCCGCACCGGCACCATGAGGGTTTCGAGAGCATGAAAACCATCAGCTCTAGAACCGAGTACTTCCAAGTACAGATTCAATTTTGCGGGAGCAAGGATATTCCAAGTGGAGCCGACTTTGCGGCCCATTCTGCCAGGAACCCCAGCCTCGTTAAAAAACCCGGCCTTGTTAAAAAACATGCCCTTGTCAGAAAACATTGAATGCGTCCAGAATCGTCGTCAGCTGGAATCCTTCGCTCGGCACCATGCCGGGCGAAGTCATAGCAAGTATATTCAGAGCAGCTACCGGCAGTGTGCGCGGCTACGGCAATGCACATGGCGCGGTTACTCATCGTGTCGGACGTAAGCTTCAAAAAGGAGAGCTAGCGGCGAAGAGGATAAAAAACGATAATCGTTGAAAACGTCGTAACTCCAATCGCCGTAACTCTTATCGAAAGAATTTTAGAGCGTACGACGGATGGGGTCAACGGAGGTCCTGATAGCCTTTTTGTGATGGCCCTTCCTGGCAGCCAAATCTCGTTAAGCCCCCAACTCCCCCAAAGCTACGGCCTATAGTTGCATAAGACTTGGGCAACTTAACGCCAAAGTCAGCAGAGATTAAAGGAGTTTGCGAGTTGATACGATTCGAACGTAAAGATTTAGCCCAGCTTGCCCGCGGATTTCTCATGGGGGGTGCAGACATCATCCCAGGCGTCTCGGGCGGGACCGTGGCGCTGATTTTGGGGATTTATGAACGGTTGGTGGGCGCGATTAGCCATATCGACGGCCATCTGCTGGGGCTTGTCGCTCGGCGTCAGTGGCGTGCGGCAGCCGAGCATTTTGATTTTCGATTCTTATTGACCCTCGGCGTGGGCATTCTCACTGGCGTTGCCTGTTTGGCGAAGCTGATGCACTATCTGCTGCTCGAGCAGCGCACCTACACCTTGGCGGTCTTCTTTGGCTTAATACTGGCGTCTAGTTTCATTGTGATGCGGATGATGAAACCACGAGGAGCAGCGCAGTACGCGATTTGCTATTCTCTCGCCGCCGCCGCCGCCGTTTTTGCCTATTGGTTGGTGGGGTTACAGGCGGTCGTCTTCCACGATTCTTTGAGTAACTTTTTTTTCGCGGGTGCGATTGCAATTTGCGCAATGATACTACCCGGCATCAGTGGGTCGTACATCTTGTTGCTGATGGGGGCGTACCTGACGGTGACCGGAATCATCAAGGACGTGCTGGAACTGAAATGCACCTCACGAGAGTTTGTCTCGTTGCTGGTGTTCGCTGCCGGTTGTGCCTGCGGGTTGATCGGGTTCAGCAAGCTTCTCCGCTGGCTACTGTCCCGATTTCACATGCCTATCATGGCGGTACTCGGTGGCTTTATGATTGGATCGCTACGGTTGATGTGGCCATTTCAAAGACCGATCACGGAAAAGCTTTACGAACAAATTGTGCCCGAAAGCTGGAACCAAGACGTGACCGCGTGTTTGGTACTTGCTGTCGTGGCGATGTTAGCGGTGTTGATGCTCGATCGTTGGGGCAGCGTCGAAGACGAGCAATAGCCGGCGAGCGACGTCTCGCCGAATTTCGTCATTCGGCGAGACGTAGCTCGCCGGCTATTTTGTTATTGCGATATTCGTTATTGCGATAGCTGCCGTTTGGCGATGTCGCGTAATTCGTTTTGGATTTCGTCGATCGGTCGGTCCGCGTCGATGACGTGAACTTTGTTGTCGAGCAGTGCAGCTTCTTGCAAAAAACCTTGGCGAAGCTGCTCGCGGTACGCGTCCCCACGGCTTTCAACTCGGTCGAGCTGGTCGCCCATGCGATCGCGGGCGGCGTTGGGCGACATGTCGAGCAAGAAGGTGCATTCGGGCATCAGGCCCTCGGTGGCCACACGTCCCACGTCGCGCACAGCAGACACGTCGAGCCCGCCGGCGTAGCCTTGGTAGACGACGTTGGCGAGCAGATAGCGGTCGGAAACAACGGTTTTTCCCGCAACCAGGGCGGGTCGGATCACTTCGTCGACTAGCTGCGCCCGCGCGGCCATGTAGAGCAACATCTCGCTACAAGCAGCGATCGGCGTCTCTTCGCCGCTAGTGAGCAGGATTTCTCGCACGCGTTCGCCAAGCGGTGTGCTGCCCGGATCGCGACAGGTGACGACCTCTTGGTCTTGTTCCACCAGCCACTGGCAGAACAACTGCATTTGCGTCGTTTTGCCGACGCCATCGATGCCATCAAAGGAAAAGAACATGCAAAGAGTTGTAGCTGGCTAAGGCGAGATTTTCTAGGTGCAATCCGGCGATTCGTAGGATCGCGGCTGTGAACCATCGAGAGTTTATCCTTTGGAGCCGTTGTAGATCGCGTGCATTTGAAGGATGCGGCGGGCTACCAGTTTTCTCAGCTTGGGCGGTTTGAGAACCTCTGCCTGATCGCCATAGCCAAGGATCCACCAAGCAATTTCGTCGAGCCCCGACACGCTTGCGCGGAATTCTAGGCTGCCATCCTCCAGGAACTCTAGCTGCTGTGTCTTGTGCCAAACTACTTCCGACACGTTCTGAGCCACGAGCGGTTGGAAACGGATAACAATCTTCTGGTCGGGACCAGCCGCTGGAATCATGCTCCAGGCGTTCCCTAGATGTTTTTCGAGACTGAAGTGGCGTGGGATCGAATACTTTTCGCGCAGCGGTTTGAGTGCAGCAATGCGACCGATGTTGAAGGTGCGTATTTCGCGGTGCAGCGAGCTACGGCCGATGACGTACCAGCTTCGCCGACTGAACAGTAATTGGTACGGTCGCAGCTTGGTGTTGATCGTTTCCCATTCGGTCAAGCTGCCATAATGCATTCGCAGGACACGTCGCGCTGCAATCGCATCGACCAACTGTTGGTAGAATTCGTCTTTGCTAGGCAGGGGATTGATTTGACCGGCCCGAATCTGGATCGAGCGGGTCATCGTGCGAAGTTCTTCACGGAGCGCTGTTGGCAAGCTGCTTTCTAGTTTGAGAGCAGCCTGGCGAGCAGGGCCGTAGAAAGGCAAGCCAGTGTCGGCGCCCATTTGGCTAGCCAAGGCGATCACTGACAGCGCTTCGGCGGCAGTAAAATTGGTTGGCGGCAGGAAGAAAGCTGTTGGGATCGCGTAGCGTTGCTGCTCGGAATCGTATTGGAGCGGGACGCCGGCCGCTTTGAGTGTTTCGAGATCGCGAAAAATTGTCCGACGGCTGACACCGCATGCTTGTGCCAACCCCTTAGCGTTTTGGCCCTGGCCAGACTGTAGAGTCTGGAGCAGTTTCAAGAGGCGTGTAATGCGTTTGAGATTCATCGGCAACAGGTGGGGCAGCCAAGGGGCGATCGGCAGACCAGGAGGTGGTGAACTGAGTGTTTGGCGAGGAACGCAGTGAATTCACGCCCGCAGTACCACTGGGCAATCCGACAGTGGTGGGGTGCATCCAAGGTCTTATTTCTTGACGGTACGGATTCGCGTGAAGCGGTGTCTGTTCTTCGTTCTTAGGGACTGGTTGTCTGATGGCAGCAGAAACATCTGCTGAAGCGATTGGCACAACAGGTGGTGTGTACGCTGGCACATAAGCAGGCGATACTACTGGCAGGCTTGCGGGAACCGCAGCCGGTAATGCAGGTAGGTTAGCCACCACGACTGCTAGGTTGGGATCCGCGGCAGTTTCTTGGGAGTATTCCTGAGAGTATTCCTGGGGACGAATTCCAAGCGCCATTGGTGCCATTGTAACCTGAATGTCTTCAGGGGGTGGAATGATTTCTTGATTGGGTTGCTCGCCCTCGACCGGTGCTCCATCTAAGGGCTGCTGATCTAAGGGGTGCTGGTCGGAGGGCCATTTTTCAAAAGGTGCTGTCTCTTGAAGCACGGGGCCGTCGTAAGCGGGAGTCGGCTGGTTTGCCGCTGGCGCGTAGGGCTCGGTGATTTGTGCGTGAGGCCCTCGGCTAATCACGTTGGGGCGCGTATAGCCATAGTCGAGGTACGTACTTGCATCACGCTGACGTGCCCGGCGCAAGGCGTCGAACTGGGCTTTGCCTGGCCAAGGCCCTTCGGCCAGATAAACTCCGTTGTATTCGAGCAGCGATCCCTTGCGGAAATGTACCCGCATGATCGCTCGATTGTAGTCGACCAGCGAGCGGTAGTAGGCCGATTCGGCCTCGGCACGGCGTCGCTGTGTGTCGAGTAGCAAATCGAACGTAACGCGTCCTGAGTCGTAAACCGCCTCGACAGCTTCGACTTCGTCCTCGGCAGCCACACGCCGGTTGAAATTGGATTGCGTCAGACCAAAATTGAGGTCGAGGTCGCGAATGGCGTCGCCTAATTGATGGGAAAACTCCAACTCCAAGTCTTGCAGCACTGCACGCTCGCGGGCAAGCAGCAACTGGTGGTGGCGAACCCCACTCAAAGCCCGGCGGAAGCCAATCGGCATCGAAAATTGGAAGCCCATTTGCCATTCTTGGTAACGTCCGCTCACCAGCGATTCAAAGGCATTCGAGCCTTCGGCAAAAGGGCCGATTCCAGTGGCATTGCTATTGATCAAGGCATCGCCGGCACCTACCCAACGATAGCGACCCACTGCGTCCAAACGAGGCAGGAGGTTGTTGCGGGTCGCGATCAATTCGAGTTCGCGACGTTTGACTTGCCATTTTTGACGACGAAGTTCGGAACGCCGCGCCAATGTTTCGCTATGAATCGTGGGCCAATCAAAGTGAATCTGTGCGGTGGTCGGTTCGTCGATGGGACGGATCAAGCGACTGTCGGACATGGCGATGCCCATCATGTACCGCAATCTATTTTCGACGCGGAAGAGATTCGTCAAAGCAGACTCGACCTGCGTACGGAACAAAAAGTACTGCGAACGTGCTTGGGCTTCTTTGTCAGCCTCACCACCGGTACCACCGACACGTTGCAAAGCCTTGACTTTGCGCCAAGTTTCTAACGAGCTGTCACGACCGATTTTTCGTGCTTCGAGATCACGGTAGGTGAAGTAGAGTTCCCAATAAGCATCTTCGACATCACGCATCAAGTTGCGTACGCCAGCCTCAAAGTCGGTCAACGTGATGTCGTGGCGAATCCGCGAGATCATGACACCGTCGATTTGATTGACTAGGCCGCCCGCAGCCTGCTGAAAAGTTTGCGGACCTGTAATTCGATTCACTTGCGTGCCAGCACCTTGCAACAAGGGTTGCGTAACAGCAGCTTCGAAGTTCGTGAACCAATCGCTCGGCGTGGCCCGGCTACCGTTATTATTTCCGTCGTAGAGCGTGTTGTTGCGGAGCTCGAAGATCGTACCCTGGGCCGAGGCCTTGGTGAGACCCATCGTGTAGTTGCCAGTCTCTTGTTGGAAGTTATTCGCAAAGAAGTCGCCGAAGGCACCACCGGTTCTGAAGTTTTGTGGGCGATCATTCCTTTGCCAAGTGATGCTGCTATCGAGAACCGCATCGAACTCCGAAAGCGCCGCTTCGACGCCTGTGCCGCTGAGTTGGCTGCCGGTGGCGGTGCCGTTGCCGCTTTCGACCAGAGCCGGGTCGTAAGTTGTGATTGCTCCGGCAGGGTTGTTTTGTAGTGTTTCAGGCGTGGTCCCTGCGATATTGCTGCCGCCGTCAGAAATTCTCCCGCCGAGCTGGCGGATGACTTGGCTGTTGGTGAGCGTGATTCGCGTGACTTCTTCCAGGGTCAGATCCCAGACGACGAAATCCTCCGCATTGGCTATGGTCAGCGGCGCTTGGGCTGCGTGGACCTCGTCGAGCGTCGGTTCGTTGACATCGGGGTACTCGATATCGGTGGCGAGGTCCATGTAATGAGACAAGTCGCCCTTGCCAAGCAGATTGCCATCTTCCTGAAAAAAGAAGGGCTGAATCGGTTTGCAACCCGAGGACAGGAGCAACGCGCACAGCGTAAGCGAAATGGAGGACCGAATCTGACGGTTCATGTTGCTGTTTTCCTAGTCTTCGGCTTTTTCAAGCTTCAGTATCCCTAAGTTTTCTAGCCCACAACGACACGCTGGCCATTGCCGGGTGGGTACTCGAGTCGGGCAGCGTCTGCCAAACCTGAACGAATCGTTCGCACACTTCCGGTCCCCCCCGGGCCCAATCCTGCTAGCACTTGACGCAACCCAATAGCAGGTGCGCAGCTACCGCCGGAATAGTCAGCAGAATTGTTATCGTCGTTAGAATCGTCAAACTTTGACAATAGTTGGAAAGAGCGGTCAGCGATCAGCTTGTGCTTTGTCAAAGCTAAAAAGGAGGGTTCGCAACTTTGAGCCGTCGGCGCTAGCCGCGGGTTTTCGTGAAGTTACCCGCGGCTAGCGCCGACGG
>JAADGD010000204.1 GCA_013152515.1 Planctomycetota bacterium | reverse complement strand
GGCCTGACGGCCGCGCTGGGTTACCGCGTGTAATGCCTTGAAAAACAACAGAAACAATTGGTAGACATGGTACGTGCAGCGACAGCGTAACGCACCTTACGAGTTTACAGACCACGGCGAGTTTAGCTTTGTAGCACCCGCTTTGCAAACTTCAATCTAAACTCAGTTCCTTCGCTACGTAGTCAATGTGCAATACGCGGCGATCCAGCAGGCCAGTTCCCAGTAAGGGGAACTTTCCGTCGTTGGCGATGACTTGAAGCGGCACTCGTTTACCGAACTAATCAACAAAACAAACAAAAGTCTCTAGCAACACCTTGGAGCCGTCTGCAAGGATTGCTTCAGTCTCGACCAAAGTATCAAGCCCGAGCTTATCGATGAGGTCTGCCGAAAAGACGAGGTGGCCATCGAATGCCGTGTCAATCCATGTCGTGACTGGAACAGATGGACCATGTAACTTTCTGGCAACCGAGATTTCCAGCAAAGCCCGCCCATGAGGATCGACGTGTCCGATCACGATGTGCTTGCCCCGATGTGGAACGCTGCTTCATGGCCGATTCGTAAAACAAACGATTTTCGATCTGGAAACTCATTCTTTGCCGCCATTGCGGCTTCGATAAACGACGCCCCCAGGAAGTAGGACTTCGATTCTGGTTCGATCGCGACATACTGATCCTGATATTTTGCTTCCAGCTTTTCCCTCAGGCCTTCGTATACCTGCTTTGCATTATCAGCGATTGACATTTCAGAAACTCCATGTATGAACACTAGACCGTTTCCAATTATAATGCCCTTTCGCCTCGAGTGAAGCCTGTAATCGACCGGGCGCGACGAATAAAAACGTGAAGCTGAGCGGGAATTAGTTGGCATGGTACGTGCAGCGATAGCGTAACGCACCTCACGAATTTGCAGATCACGGTGGGTTTCGCTTTGCTGGACTACCTACAAACTGCACACTCACCCAACAAACTAACGGCGGCGACTATGGTCGCGAACTGTTCGCAATCGGGCGCACGTTGCGTAGTCGGCCTGTTGGTTGCGGGCGTGTCAGGGCGATTGGCGATGGCGATTGATACGTCGCGAGGTTGCCGGCGGTGTCGCGTGCTTCGAGTCGCAGATAAAAACGGCCCGGTACGTGGCGCTCGATTCGCCAAGTGTATTTACCGGTGTTTTCTAAGCCAGAAGCGATCGTTGACCAGGGGCCGTTCGGGTACGAGCTGTAGAACAACGCGATCGGGCGCGGTTCGAGATTGGTGTCGGTGGCTGTCCAGCGCACCAGCAGGTGATCGGCCAAGTTGCCTTGGCCCAAATCGGCGGCGAGTAATTCGGCCGTGGGTGGCTGCAAGTCGACCGAGACGGTGAGCTCAGGTTCGTCGCCCGATTGAGGAGGTGCTGCGCCGACGCTGTTGGCTCCGTCGACTAAAATGCGAAACCCAAAAGTTCCCGTCGTGGGGACCGTCACACGAATCGGACTGCGATTGTCGGGGTCGACGCCAAAACTCTGCCAAGTTCGTCCGTTGTCGGGTGTGCCCCAAAGCTCCACTTTCGCGACGCCCCACGGCCCGACCGACTGCAAATCGTATTCGATGTCGAAGGTCCGTGAGTTGACAACTCGCGCAGCCAGATCGGCGGGCGTTTGTGCCGGTGCCCAGTCGCTTTGGGAGGTACGCGTATTGGTTTTTGGTGGTGCTGGCCAAGGAGTGCTGTTCACTAGCGGAGGCGCGTTGTCAGGTCCTAATGGCGTGATGCGCAAGGACTGGGCTCGGTCGCCAGAGTTTGCCGGACGGTCGCCTACCAACTTCGCAGTCGTGCGATTGGGCCAAGAGCGATCGGCAGCTGTGTAGGGGTTGCTCTGCGGTGGCGCTTGCGGCGAAGCTTTTGCGAGTTGTGGCAAACGATTGTTGGCGGGCCAATCTTGCGAAGGTAACTCCGCTGCTCGTACCTGCGGAGTCGATACTTGCGGAGTCGATTTTGTGTTCGCTGTGGTGGGACTGCTGAGAGTGGGGCCTTGGAGCAGTGATGGCGTGCCGACGATCGCTACCGTTGTATCGGCCTGAGTACGTTGGCCAGCTCGGTCGGTAATGACCCCGCGCACTTCAATGCTCTCCGCACTCGTCGGCGGTCGCCAACGGACGCGGCCCACCAAGCGATTGGGCTGGGCAATGTCGGGAGTGGGAAGCCTTAGCGGTGCCCACTGGCTACCGACACCGCGCACTTCGAGCATCAGACTATTGGCTTGCAGGTTCGCGTCGCGCGCTTCGTAGCGGATGACCATCTCGCCGGTCGCGTCGGGCGATCCTTCGAGCGTAAGTTTCGGTGGTATCGTGTCGACGACGATACGCATTTGGGGTTGCACATTGGCGTGTGGCCAAGGTTGCCCTCGGCGGTCGAGATGTCGCAGCGCGAACCAATACTCGCCGTCTTCGGGCGCATGGTAGCTGAATCCCTGTACGTTCGGCTCGGCTTCTTCGAGTGTCGCCCAATCGTTTGCCCCAGTTCGCGATAAAAGCAACTGCACCTTTGCAATCGGGTTGAGCAGTTTCCCCCTCTGCTTAACCTGATCGGGCTTCACTTGATAAGGAATGAAGAACTGCCGTTGTTTCCAATACGTCGGTGCTAACGTTTGCGTCTGCGCCATCGCGCAGGGAGCTATGAACAGCCCCCAGCAAATCAATAGCCCGACAATTTTTTTCATTCGTCTCCCGCTCCCTTACGGTCGGGGCTCGCCTTATTCGTTGTTTGGGCTCCCGTCGCTTATGCTCGGGGTTCGCCTTGTTTGGTATTTATGCGCAGCTCTACTCTATCAACACTATCGGTGTCGCTGTCCGGCTGCTTGAAATTCACGCGTTTGCCCCGATTTTCTCCACCACAATCGCTTCGAATTGCGGAGATACGGTAATTTGTGCCGTTTGGGTGATATTGGCTGGCCACAACAATTCTGGACGCCAGCACCCAAACGCGACATAATGGGGAGAGAACAGAGGTGGGATAGGGGTAATATGCCGGGAGATCGTCGCCATGAAGGCGACCAAGCACTATGGAACAATTATTGGAATTTCAGATGCGGTCCGCTATTTGGTTCGCAGCCATCTTCGTCATGACCGCAATAGTCTTCCATGTCTTGCGAAAGTATCGCGATCGTGAGGCTGACAACATGGTGGAGACCAGCGAGATGATGACAAACTTCCGAGATTTGCATGCTGAGGGTGGGCTGAGTGACGAAGAATTCCGAACGATTAAAACAAAGCTAGCAGACGAGCTGAGAACGGAGCTAACGACAGAACCAAAGACGACGTTAAACGATAACAGTAGCACCAGTTAAGGCCAGACTTGCGGGCCAAGACCAGTGCTACAGGCCAGACCGACTGGTGCGGTTGTTCGGCACTGATAGCATCGCCTGAACCACACCCCTCCCGAAGGCCGATGAACGACTTTCGTAGAAGCTGCGTAAAGACCAGCAACGCGCCCACAAAGAATTTCCCAGGGAACTGTTCCCAGGGATATCCAAGTGAGCAAAAGAAGTACTGCTCGAACTGAGCGGCCAAGGAAGCCCCGCCAGCCCTGAAGCCCTATCGCTGAAAAGCCTAGTGCCGAAAAAGAAGGAAGCGACAAGCCGCTGCCATTTGAAAATTTGGTGTTCGGCAAAATCAACTCCCTCGAGCCACACCCTTGATTATCATTCGTAATAGCCGTTGGGACGGTGATGCCCCAGCGATTGTTGCACACTTTGGAAGGATACTTTGATGCCCTCAGGCAAAGAATTCGGTGGCAGGCGCGGTGGTACGACGAAGAAGAACGCTTTTTGTTCATTCTGTCGGAAAAGTTATCGAGACGTTGGTCCCTTGGTCGAAGGACCAGGCGACGTCTACATCTGTGGCGAGTGCATTGAGCTCTGTCAATCGATCCTGGACCAAGAGCGCAAGCGTCGAGGTTCTAGCAAGCAACTGTTCACCAAGATCCCCAGCCCACGAGAGATCGTCTCCGGCCTTGACGAATACGTCATTGGCCAAGATGCGGCCAAGCGGGTGCTGGCTGTCGCGGTGCACAGCCATTACAAGCGGCTGATGGCTGCCGAAGAGGAGACGGATATCGAAATCGACAAGTCGAATATCCTGCTCGTCGGTCCCACCGGTTGTGGCAAAACGTTGCTGGCTAAAACCTTGGCCAAAAGCCTCAACGTGCCGTTCGCCATCGGCGATGCGACCACGCTGACCGAGGCGGGCTACGTTGGCGAAGATGTCGAGAACCTGCTTTTGAAGCTCTTGCACGCAGCCGACTTCGATGTCGAAGCGGCCCAACGCGGCGTCCTCTACATCGACGAGATCGACAAAATTGGCAAGACGAGCCAAAACGTTTCGATCACCCGCGATGTCTCGGGCGAAGGCGTGCAACAGGCACTCTTAAAAATGCTCGAAGGCACGACTGCCAATGTGCCGCCACAAGGGGGACGTAAGCATCCCGAGCAGCAGTACATCCAGCTTGACACGACAAACATCTTGTTTGTTGTCGGCGGGACGTTTAGCGGCATCGAAGACGTGATCAGCAAACGGATGGGCAGCCGCTCGATCGGTTTCGGCCAGGTCGGCGACATGGCCTCAGAGATGAGCTTGGGCGAAACGTTGGCTCAGGTAAACTCTGACGATTTGGTCGAGTATGGTCTCATCCCCGAATTGGTGGGTCGCTTGCCGGTTATAACGGCGCTGCAACCGCTCGGTGCCGAATCGTTGGTCCGTGTGTTAAAAGAACCGAAAAACGCGCTGACCAAACAATATCAGCACTTGTTTTCGATGGAAGATGCCGATCTTAAATTTACCGACAAAGCGCTTCACGCAATTGCAGAACGTGCGGCTGAGCGAGAGACCGGTGCCCGCGGCCTGCGGGCGATCATCGAGAACGTGATGATAGACATCATGTTCGAGCTGCCCGACCAACCGCGCGGCAGCCGCTACGTGGTCACCGACGACATCGTCGAAGGTCGCACAAAGATGTTCAACGACGAGACACCAAAGTCTAAGAGCGCGTAACGTTCAAGCCTGCGGCCTATTCTTCGGAATACCTGCAGGGGTCAAGTTACGCTTGCTTATAGAACGGGCCTGGGAGAGCAATCTCCTGGGCCCGTTTTTTGGTTTGGGGTAGAGCACAATGTTTATCTTGTGCCAAAAAAGAATCTCTTGATTTTTCTTGCCGTGAAGGGATACTGGCCTTAGAATCAGAACTCTCAACTGCTGCGCAGTCGGCTTGGTAAACTGGCGGCTTTTTCATCAGGTGCTGTATGAAACGAGCAATCGTCCTGAATTCAATGGTCCTATTTATCGTCGCCTTGGCGGGCTGTGGCAAGACAACGCCTCCAACCCCGACTATTTTAACGCTGCATCAGGCGGCCTTGTTTTATCCCGACCAGATCCCAGCACTGCTAAAAACCGGAATTAAGGTTGATAGATTGGATGCTGACGGGGCAACTGCTCTGTGGCAAGCGGTTCGCAGCTCGAAAAGAAAAAGCGTTCGGTTGCTACTTGCCGCTGGTGCCGATCCTGAGATTCGTGACCGGCAACAGAGCTGGACTCCGCTTCAATGTTCCGCCTTCTGTAACCACGGTTCCGATGGCATCGAAATCGCAAAGCTTCTTTTGCAGCATGGGGCAAATCCGAATGCAGTTGAGCCCAAGTACAATGAAACAGCGCTACACTACGCGGTTATATCGACGCAATCCCCACTTTTGGTGCAACTCCTGCTTGATGCGGGCGCTGACATTGATGCATTGTCCTCGAATGGCAGTACACCTCTACAATCAACGGTTTCCCAAGGAAACACCGAAATAGCAGACCTTCTTCTGGCATCAGGAGCAGACCCAGAACTGCGAAATAAATTTGGCTTTCGTCCAATTGACCAACTTAACTCTTGCTCGAATCCGACAGACATCCAGGTCGTGTTTCGTAAGTACGACGCTGATGACATCAGACGTCCCCAATTGATTAAGGCCAATGTCGTAGAAGAAACAGGAAAGGATTTCCTGTAAATCCGAGATGCAACTACCAGCCTCACTTCACCGGCGGCAGCATCTTACCAACAGTTAACATCTCCCCAGGCTTCTCCAGCGAAGCGACCTGCCCGTCGGCGGCGATCGTTGTCATCGATTCGTAGCGATGGCCAAACTTGGCCGTCTCGTCGGCGACCGGTTGGCGGTAGACGAGTAGTTGACGGTTTTCGAGGTCGAGTACCCAGTAGTCGGGTACGTTCATGCTGGCGTAGAGGTGGGCCTTTGTTTGGGTGTCGTATTCTTGAGTTGTATAACTGATCTCGACGATCAAGGCCGCAGTCGTCGGATGGTGGTCGATAAAATCTTCTCGAAGGCCATGCACAACGCTGATGTCGGGCTCTGGCTCGCCAGAATCGCCGCTCACGAGCGGTAATTGCAAACGAACCCAGTGATCCTTCGCGAATATCGCATTAAGCAGTTCAGCAGTCTTGTCCAAGGCATAAGCGTGCCAACTACTTTGTGGTGTCAAAACAAGAATCTCCCCATTGATTAACTCCACACGCTCGTCCTGAAAAAATCCCAACTCAGCAATGCGATGATATTCCGCGCGCGTCCATCGCTTGGCCCGCGGAAAAGCGTTGGTAGCATCCAAGGTCGAAACGGGAACGTATGCGAGGACAGAGCTGAGAGTGGAAATCGTATTGTCAGGCACAGTACTCATGCTTTTCATTATAGCAACCTCGTCGCTAACCGCCAGCAGAAGGCCCAATTCGCCGCAGCACATTCAAGCCGCGTTCGATTGTTTCCACGCTGGCTGCGTAAGAAATGCGAAAATGCGTATCGCGTTCGCTAAAAATGTTGCCGGGGATTATCAGCAATTCGTTCTCGATTGCGCGGGTGACAAACCGGGTGCCTGTGCCGCCGCCTTCGGGGACTTTGGGGAAAACGTAGAACGCGCCGCCGGTGGGGGCGAGTTCGTAACCGGCGGTTTGGAGGCCGGTCGCGATTAAATCGCGTCGCTTCTTGTATTCGGTGATGTGGGCGTTCATGTTGGTTTCTAGAGCTGCTAGGGCTGCCCATTGCAGCGGGTGGGGCGCGCACACAAACGTGTATTGCTGGAGCATGGTGAGCTTATCGATCAGTGCCGACGGGCCGTGCATCCAGCCTAACCGCCAGCCGGTCACGCCGTACGTCTTGCTGAAGCCATCAACGACGATTGTTTGGTCGTTCCATGCGGTGGGGCTGACGAGCGGGGCGTCGTAGCAAAAGTCGCGGTAGATTTCGTCGGACAACAGCGCGATATTGTGCCTAGCAGCTAACGTGGCAATCGCGCGGACTTCGTCCTCTTGCGCCACAACGCCGGTCGGGTTGGCGGGGCTGTTGAGCAAGATCATCTTTGTGCGTGGCGTGATCGCAGCGGCGACTTTTTCGGGATCAATCCGAAAATCGGGGTAGGTGTTGATCATCACGCACTTGCCGCCGACCATTTTTACGAGCGCCGGATACATCACAAAATACGGATCGAAGCAAATTACTTCGTCACCTGGATCGATCATCGCCAGCATCGCGATCACTAGCGCTCCGCTCGTGCCTGAAGTGACCAGCACACGCCGATCGTCGTGTCCATACTCCGTGTCGATGCGCTCCTGCAGTGCTTCTCGCAGTTCAGGAATTCCTTGCGTTACGCTGTAGCCATTTTTGTCGCTGCGAATCGCTTCGACTGCTGCTTCTTTCATCGCGTCGGGCACCGCAAAATCGGGCTGCCCGATCGACAGATTGATCGGATCGGCCATCTTCGCCGCCAGATCAAAAACTTTGCGAATGCCCGAGGCATCAAATTCAGCCGTACGTTCAGCAAGCCAAGGATGAGACATGGGAATTTCAGATTTCTGAGTGAAGATTTCAGATTTATAAATGAGAATGAGAATTCGCAATCAATTAGCGACGTCGTCAACGACGCTGAATCTTATCTATGCGTTGCCCCATCAATCGACACATTCACGCCGCATCAGGTTCCGACGCCATAGCTGTCGAAGGCGTTGCCGCACCCCACTGCACAATGGCAACCATTGCCAACACACCACCAATGGCCAGTAGCTGTATAAGTGTCAATCGTTCCTTATCAAACTGCCCCCAGAACAATGCCAGTACCGGCACGACATAGGTTACCATACCGGCAAACAGCGGTCCTTGGCTTTTGATCAATTGGACAAAAAGCAAAATCGCGACTCCCGTGCCGACCGCACTCAAGAAGACAATCGAAGCGATGGCTACTGGCCAATCGTAAGGTTGGGCAGGACCGGCGAGTTTCCAGTTTGCTAACGACGCAGGCGAAAACTGCAACGGCAGCAGCAAGACACCGCCTACGGCTAAAAAAAGCGTCGTCATCGGCAAAGCGGGCAGATGGTCGAGCTTCCATTTGACATAGGTGTTGCCGAGGGCATAGGTCACCGGCACCGTCAACCCAAGGGCCAACAAACGAAACGGAATTCCTCGAACCGAGCCATCGTAGACCGCCAGAGCCATGCAGGCCATGCCACCTAAGACGCCGATCAACTCCTTTCGCGTTGGCCAAAGATCTAGCATCGGAATCGAAATCAAGATCGTCGCCAACGGTACGAGCGCGACCATCATGCCGAAGTAAGCATGTTCGCCCGCCTGAATCATCGTGTAAGGCTGCACCACAAAAGGCAGGGCATTGGCCAGCACGGCCACCACCAAAATATGTCCCCAATCGACCAGTCGAATGCCGACATATTGCCGCTTCCACAACCAAAAAACCGCCAACACCAGCGCGCCGCCGAGCAGACGACACACAGCGATCGAAACCGGCCCCAGCGCATGCGACGCGCGGTCCATCAGGATAAAGCTAGAACCCCAGACGAGGCAAATAAATAAGAAAGAAACGTAGGGCATGAGGAAGGAACTAGGAGCGAGGAATGACGAAAGAGGGACTGGACATTGTATCGCTTTTTCCTCTCGGCCCCTAGTCCCTCGGATCAAGAAGGCGAGGCGAGTTGCAAAGTCGCCTTTCCCCCTCAACTACAAGACTCTAACCACAACGACACGACGGACACAACGTGCTTCTTGTGTTGTACCCGTTGTGTCGTTGTGGTTCATTTTTCGATCCTCGGCTTGAAAAAAGGACTTTGCCGAATCGGCATCGACCAGCACACAGACAAATTGTTGGGCCAGTTTGCCAAACAAAAAACTACCAAGCCGTCCAGCCGCCGTCGACGACGAGGTTTTGGCCAGTAATGTAGCTGCCCGCGTCGCTAGCTAAGAGAAGTAGCGCGCCTTTGAGTTCGTGGGCTGATCCCATGCGTCCCATCGGGCACTTGGTTTCTAAACGCTGTACTAATTCAGTCGAAACGGTTTTCGCCGGAAAGGGACCGGGGCTGAGGCAGTTCACGCGGACGCGATCTTTCGCCCAGTAAACCGCTAAGTGACGAGTAAGATGAATGATGCCCCCTTTGAGCGTGTGGTAGGCCACGGGACTGGCGGGGCCGATTCCCTCGTAAACATCGGGGTAAGAACCAACGATGCCGTACATCGAGCCGATCATGATGATGCTTGCTGAAGAGTTTCGCTCGACAGCCGAATCGTGAACGTAGCGAGCCAGTTGAAAATAACCGGTGGCATTCGCAAGCTGACGGCTGAAATCTTCGGGAGTTGCTTCGTCGATCGGTTGTGCGGTGGGGTGATGTCCATTGTTCACGAGAATATCGATCGGACCAACCTGCTGCGTGACCGTTGCGAGACATCGCTCGATCGAGTCGGTCTCCATGTGGTCGAGGACGACGCCAACATGTTTTTTGTCGTTCGGCATAGGCAAGGTACTGGCCGCCTCGGAGGCCCGATTTTGGTCACGACTGGTCACGACCACCTGCGCTCCTGCTTCGGCTAAGGCGCTGGCGAAGGCGGCACCGAGGTGCCCTCCCCCACCGGTCACTAAGGCAATTTTTCCTGTGAGGTCTAGCTGATCGAGAACGCGGTTCGTTGAAGGGGGATTGGTCATTTTTACGTCCAGTTCAGCGAGTGAGGGTTTGCCATTGTTGCTGGTCGACCGAGGCTAACGCTGCCAGATTGACTCGCAAGGTTTGCAGGCCCTCCTCAAGTCGACAGAGTGGAGAAGCATGGCTTTCAACCGCGTCGAGAAATGCTGAGGCTTGGCGAATAAACAGTGTATCGCGTTCAATCGTTTCGGTATCCTCCATTTGCCAATCGTCGTCGGTCATCCAGCACCAACGGTGACGATGAAATTCAAATCGGACCGTGCCACGCTCGCAGATGACCGTAATCGTACTTTCGTTGGGGGCTTGGTGTTGATTGAGCGAATAGGAGCCTAGTACGTTTCCCTGACGGGTGATGATGTTGACGGTGTCCTCGACGTCGACGTCGGGCAAGATTTGGTGAGCGGCATCTGCAACGAGGCGATCGATAGGGCCAACCAACCATTCGCCTGCGTTAAGAACATGCGTCATGGCATCCTGGATCGCACCGCCTCCAGTGGCGTGGTCGCGATAGTAAGTCTCGCGATAAGCTGGCCTGAATGAAGGGAAATTTTGCCCCGAGACCGCGACAATCTGCACAGGAGCGCCGAAGCGGCCCGAATCGAGTACCCGTTTCATAGCCGCCAAGGCAGGGTCGGCGCGATAAACGTACGCCACTGATGCAATAAGTTTTTTGTCTTCGACAGTTTGTTGCAATTGCCCGATGCCTTCAAGCGATGTCGACAAGGGCTTTTCGATAAGAAGATGCAAGCCGGCATCGGCAGCTAGCCG
>JAADGD010000233.1 GCA_013152515.1 Planctomycetota bacterium | reverse complement strand
TGTTAGAAGTACCGTCGAGAATTTGGGCCAACCGTATCTCACTTCGCATATTGCAAACACCATTGTATCTTTCCACATTGGGCCATCGAAAACGAGCCCTCCCAGCAACCTTGATACTGCTAGGTCCAGAAAAAGCGTCGTCCGCGTCAAAAGCGTCACCAATGCAGATGGCGTAGTCGCTTTTGCCAGAGGATTCAACGAAATTGCAGCTCCAATGTGTTTTCACACCTGTGGGTTGCGAACCGCGGCGTGTGGGACAGATGAACGCAGACGGTTGTAGCTCGTTCATTCGTGAAAGCGCCTGCCGCTTGGCTGCGCGATCTGTGATCCCACTCCCCAGAGACCAAATCGTTTCTTGTTCGAGATAAGGCAAGATGGCATAGGTCCATCCCCCCGGCTGACTTAGTCCAAATCCTCGATCAGGGTCGCCCACCCAATTCCAGCCCCAGCCACCACTGGGAAGAAAGCCATGCGTCCCTTCGTGGATCATGACCGACAGAGAAAGCTGTTTTAATTTGTTCACGCATTGCGCCCGACGTGCAGACTCGCGCGCCGCCTGAACCGCAGGAAGCAACAGCGCCACCAGAACGCCAATAATGGCTATCACCACAAGCAACTCAACGAGAGTAAAAGCGAGCAACGATGGTTTATGTCTTGTGCCCGACGATAATCGCATTCCAACAATCTCCCGTTCAAACTAAAAAATCCTGTTCGCTGTCCAACGCGGCAAACAATCTCAGAAATCGTCGTCAGGAATCGGCGTCCCAACCAAGGCAAAAGCCTGTTGCTGCCTATTCTGCCGATACCTCTTAGTACAGGACTCTTGCATACAAGTGCCAAACTAGCAAGAGGCAGCGTCATTTGCAACAAAAAAGTGGCTGCCGAATTCAAACTTCAAAATGCGACCGCAGTGCAAAACACTGAACCACACCCGTAGGGAAGCATCATTTGAGCTAGACGCCTGTTGGGACGCTTTCTACGGGGGGTCGGTAAAAAAACGCTTTTGACGTTTGGATACAGCGATTGAGAACATTACCTAGGGGAGCAAGAAGACCAAGGGTTTGGGGCGCGACCGTCAAAAACATAGGGAAATTTCGATGCGCTAGACACGAGCGGGGACGCATGTCGCTATAATGGGCGACGTATTGGACCTAAAGTGGTTTCAGACAATTCCAAATGGGAAGTCCCGGTTAGGGGCACTGTAACCTCCAGGTCCAAGCTGACTCTACTCTATCCTGGTCGCGATGTGTGGTGCAATCCGCTGCCGTAGGCTGCTATTTGAAAGGTAATTCTGATGATTACTCGGACGTTGATTTGCTTTTTGCTCTGGTGGGGCTTGGCACTGCCGGCGTCGGCCCAGCCGCTCAATCCGTCTAGTTTCTCGTCGCTCGGTGCGCTCGATCTTTCGGACGGAAGTTTTACGATTGATACCGATACGCTAACCATCGTCGACGATAGCGCCCCCGGCGTGCCGTTGTTCACGGGTGTATCCGACGATCAGAACGGCACGGCCGACTTCTTGGGTGGCGTTTGGATTCCTGGCTCGAACGGAATTCCGGAGATTGCTGTCTTCACGTTTGACGATGTCAATCTGCAGTCGACTGCTAACATTACGGTAACCGGCACGCGCGCATTAGCTTTCTTGTCGCAAGGCAATGTGATGATCGACACGACGATCGATCTCACCGGTGAGAGTGTTGCGGCTCCGCCATTATTAGGTCTAGCGCCGGCAGGAGTCGGCAGGTTCGGCGGGTTTAGTGGCGGGTTCACCCCGTCCGGCCCCTCCGAAGCTGGCGAGGGACCGGGTGGGGGTCCTGGGGGTGGTCTTACTGGTGCCAGCGGTGGATTCGGCGGCCCAGGCTTTCACGATTTTTTACCGGGAGGGTCCACCTATGGTGATCTCGTCGGTGGCCCTCTTCAAGGCGGCAGCGGTGGCGGATCGGTTGATCTTGCTGGGCTTGGCGGCGCGGCGGGAGGTGGGGCGCTAGAGATTTCGGCAAGAGGCAGCGTCACCCTAAGTACTAGCGGTAAGCTGATCGTGGCCGGTGGAAAAACCGAAGCGTTGGACATTGGTGGTGGTTTGAGTATTGCGGGTGGCGTGGGCAGCGGTGGGGGCATCCGAATCCAAGGGCAGTCCGTTGACTTGCTCGGCTCGATTGACGCCCGCGCTTTTTCTTTATCAATACCTAATGTGACCAGTCAAGGAGGTGGTGGACGGGTTGCCGTCTTTGGTCTGAATCAGCTATTTGATTTCGTCGTCGGACAGACGAGCACTTCGTCGATCAACACCTCCACGATCAACGTGAGTGGGGCATGCTCCCCCCTCACTGGCAGCTCCTGCTTCCTGGTAGCTCGTGGCTTCATCTCCATCAGCCCTCAAGTTACAACCATCCCTTCGGGCGAGACACTCACCTTGGGCCTGGTGACCGATCTGAGCGACGTCGACCGCCGGCTGGAGCTGGTGCACCACAATATCAGAATTCAGCAGAATGGGCAGGCGGTGGTGCCGATCGAAGGGTATGTTAACAGCGGGAAGATCGAGCTATTCCCGGGTGGCTCAAGAATCTTGGGCCCTGGTACGCTCGAAAACCGTAACGAACTGAGCGGGAGCGGCACGGTGGAGGCCGTGCTGGATAACTACGCCGGCGGGACGATCGACGCGATCAACGATGCACTCACCTTCACCGCGGCAGTGACCAACAACGTGGGCGGGCAGATCAATGCGATCAACAGCACGCTGAGCTTCGACGCCGGGCTGACCAACAACGGCGAAATGAACCTCATCAACACCACAATCCTCGGCAGCGTTGCGAGTAGCGCCACAGGCAACACTACCTTAGTAGGCAGCAACGCGGTCAGCGGCGACTTTGCGATGTCGGCTGCCGACGCGCTGTTTGTCGGCGTGGGCGGTTTGCTTGCCGGCCAATTTGATGCGCTCGACATCGGCGGCGACGCGATGCTTGCCGGCGCGCTCAACGTGTCGCTTGATCCCGGGTTCGCTCTCACCGCAGGCGATACGTTCGACATCGTCGACATCGCCGGCACCGCGAGCGGCAACTTCAATGGTCTTGCCGACGGCGCGCTGGTCGGTAACTTCGGCGGCGTTGATTTATTTATCGACTACAACGGTGGCGACGGCAACGACGTGGCGCTGTTTACCGTAAGCTTGTCAGGCGACTTCGACGCCGACGGCGACGTCGACGGCAGCGATTTTCTTGCCTGGCAACGGGGCGAAGTCTCTAATCCACCTAGCGCGTCGGACCTGAGCGATTGGGAAACGAACTTCGGCACGGTTGCTCCGCTCGCTGCAAGCTCCACGGCTATACCTGAACCGAGCAGCTTAATCATCGCATTGCTGTTGTCCGGATTAGTCACTACCATACCGAGCCGACGGCGCTAAGGAAATGTTTAGAAATTGCAAAACGGGTCCTGGGACTGGGATTTGAGGACTGGGCGCACTGTTGATCAAAGAGCGGCAAGGCCGGACCGATCGTGAAACGGTCGAGACGATCGAAGAAGAATCCGTACATGCAGTTCTTCCCCGGCAAGAAGTCAGGGAGTGATTTCTGGCCACTCCTCTGCGGTCGGTCACGGCAACAAAATATCTTTCAGCTCGTACTCCACCGGCATCCGCACGATCGCGGCTGGGGTGCGGTAGACCCAGGTGTACTCGCTGAGATCGTCGTCGGGGAGGTCGAAAAAGTAGGCGAGGCCGACTTCGGTTTCGGTTTGCATGGTCGTCTCGAAGCCGGCGTGGTCGATGATTTCGCCTTGTTTGTTGAGCAGGTAGGTAAGATTCGAGAAGACCCAGCCACGGTGCGATTCAAGCCCCGTTTCGGTACTGTTGACTTTGAGCCGCATGTGAACTTCCCACAACTCTTGGTTTTTGCGAATGCTGTTGAGGATGACCTCGACTCCGCCGCGCGATTGCGTTGCTCCTTTTGGTTTTTCCAGATCGTGAAACTTAAACTCGACCAACCGCCCTGGAACGAGGGCCGACATTTTTCCTTGGAAACTGGCTAGCTTGGTTACACTGCGGGGCGGCAGTACGAGCGGGATCGTCAATTCTGTCGCGTGGCTGCCGGGCTGAACTTCGACATTCAGCACGGCTTGCGTATTTGCCACGGCCACCGATGAGCCATCGTCGGCGGTGATTGCGAGCGACTCGATCGGTTGCGACAAGGCGATCGGCCTCAGTCGTGGTTCCCAGGCGATTTCGAGTTCGACGTGCGTGCCCTGCTGTGCGGGCGAGCGGAGATTTCGCCGCGCGACAACATTCACCGCCTGAATGCGAAAGGGGCCTGCATAGCTGGCTCCCTCGGCACGCGGTAGCGCACTTTGCTCGCGGTCGATGACAGCCAGCGTTTCTTCGCCTGAATAAGGATAGACGGTCATGTTCGCCGCATCAAGAATTTTGTCGAGCGCCGGCCAGAAAGGTTCGTTGTCTAGTTCGATCGTCACTAAACGTGGCGTCGCCTCTTGACCAAATTGCTCGCGATGGTCGGTGAGCAAGTTGCCCGTTTGCTTCTGAATCAGCTCAAACAATTCGCCCAATTCCATCGCTTTCGCTGACAGCGTGATCCGGCTCGCCGCCATGACGCGGCTCGATTGCTCGGTTTCGATTTGCTTGCGGACTCGCGCCAATCGAAGTCGAACTTCGGCAGGCATTCCCTCAATCGGCTTGGGCAGCCATTCAAGAAAGGCGTCGCAAAGTTCAGCGTTGTCTGTGGGGGCCAGCTTGAGTAGCGTCTGTTCGGCTTCGTCACGACGAGTGGCCTGGTCGTCGTTCAGTTGTCGCACGAGTCGTTCGACCTTTTGGGCGGTGGCCGACTCGGAGGACGTTTCTGCTTGCAAGCGGGCGAGAGGCAGAAAACAAAGCGTTACGACAAGTAGATGATGGTAAGGAAGCATCGATTGAACTTTCTGCGATGTGTCTGCGATAGGATGAAAACCAGTCCTGTTGTCCTGTCGGATGGGGCGCGAATTGCCAGAGGTGTGCTCCTCTCATTGTAACGAGCGTGACGATTGTGACGACTGCCGTTGTCGATCGTGAGCTAGGCTTAGGGGAGAAGTTGCTTTTCTAGCTATTCCTGGGGGAACAAACGATGATCGGTCGCACTATTTTACTGGTTTTCGCGCTAGGAATCCAATTCGCCGCGGTCCCTACTGTCTGCGCCGAAGGCCCAGCCAAATTTATGATGGCCACGCAGGTCGACGGGAAAAAACTCGAAGGCCAGCCACTCGTTTGGGACCAACGCCAGATGTTCTTGCTGGGGCGTGACGGCGCTTTATATGATTTTGCACCTAAAAAAGCTGAAAACTCACGCAAGATAGGCCGTGGCTTTCGCGGTTACAGCATCGGCGAAATGCGGCAACGTGTGCGTGAGGAATTTGATCGCTCGTTTGAGGTGAGCACGACCAATCATTTTGTGGTTGTCCATCCGCGCGGAGAGTGGAGCGCTTGGTCTGCTCGGTTGGAATCGCTCTATCGCTCGTTCACTCATTACATGAACGTGCGCGGTTTCAATATCCAACCCCCCTCGGTGCCGCTGGTGGCAGTCGTGTTTCGCAATCAGTCGGCCTATTATCGCTACGCGGCGGCCAACGGCTCGCAGCTTCAGCCGGGCACACTGGGACATTACGATCCGCAGTCCAATCGCATCTTTCTGTTCGACGCGAATAGCGGGCGCAGCGGCGGCGACTGGTCGAACAATGCCGAGACGATTATTCACGAAGCAACGCATCAGACAGCTTACAACGTCGGTGTGCATCGGCGCTTTGCCGAGCAGCCACGGTGGTTGGTCGAGGGACTCGCGATGATGTTTGAATCGCGCGGCGTGTGGGACGCACGGTCGACTTACACTCGTAAAGATCGTATCAACAAGGACCGGCTAAATGATTTTCGACGCGGTTTGGAGGCTCGTTCCAGCAATCAAATAAAGCGGCTTGTCGCATCCGATCAACTGTTTCGCACCAGTGCACGCACCGCCTATGCCGACGCTTGGACGTTGACATTTTTTCTCAGCGAAACCCGGCCAATGCAATACAGCAACTATCTTGCCCGGGTCGCGGCACGCAAGGCGTTTAGCAAATACTCAGCCCGTGCGCGAGTGGCCGACTTTGCCAAAGCGTTTGGCAGCGATCTGGAAATGCTCGACGTACAACTGCAACGGTTTGTGGAAGAGATGGGAAAAAAATGACGAATGCCAAAGCTCGAATGACGACAAATTCCGTAGTCGTCGTCTTTCGAGGATCAGATTTCTTTCGTCCTTTGAGTGTTTAGACATGCGTCATTCACAGTGGCGCTGGCACATCGCGATGGCAAAAAATCGTCGCGGAAAGGGCAATCGTTACGATCCCAAGGCTAAGCAAAAGCCCGTTGTACTGCCAGAACAGGAGCCAATGTTCGGCGGGTTCCTTGTGGAGACCAATGGTGAGTAGGGTCGGTTCGTAGGCGGAGAGAAATGTTAATTTTGTAAGCCAGGACACGCTCGACGCGAGCAGGCCGAGGATCTTGCAAGTGAATTCGATTACGTAAAATGCCACGAATATCGCAACCGCCTCCGCACGCGAGCGGCCTAGCGCAGAAGCAAGGGTCGCCGCGCCGGTCATGAAAACGCCGAGGCTAAACAAATTCGCCGCCGCTGGCAGGTAAGTCGTCGCGGAGGTCGATTCGCCGAATTCGATCGTCGCGATGCCCAGCGCTGTTGCCAACCAAGCCATCAGCGAAATGAAACCGACTCCCAGCAGTGTCACAGCTACGTGAGAAGTCACGATTGTGAGCCGCCTCACTGGTTGAGACAATAGCATCTCCATCGTGCCATCGCCCAAGCGACCTGCGAGACACTCGCTTCCGCGCGTCACGGTCCAGAGCGCGACGAGTAAAGCGACAGGCAACTCTTCGTAGCTGAACGAAATGCGGCCTTCGATCGTGGCGATGACTTCGATAGGTACAGGCAACATTTTTTGAATGAACTCAGGAATCACTTTCGCAAACATTTCGATCGCTTCCTGAAAATCGATCTGCGAGACAATCCAGAGCCGCAGCCAGATAAAGCAGAACATCAGTGCGCAGCAACTTATCAGCAGAGGTATGCTGTCGCGAAAAGATCGAATCCAAAAGGGGCGGAACATATTGGTCAAGCTACGGGATGTCGGCTGGTCGTTGGTCGTTCTTCCCATGATGATGTCGTTCGTAAACGGCGCGAAGCCCGACCGGCTCGATTTGCAACTCGGCCAGAGGTTGCTCGGCCAGCCACCCAAGCAGCGGCTGCAGCGGACCGTCCGTGAGAATTGTCACGCCGCCATTGCTGTCGGGTAGAATTCGCAGTTGTTCGGCAAGTTTGTCGTGCGGCGACGCGAGTGGACCGGTGAGTTTGGCGTGGATGCTATGTTGCCGACGCACGTCTGTCATGCGGACCGTTTCGACGAGGCGGCCTGCTTGCAGAAAGATGACCCGATCACAAATTTCTTCGACTTCGGATAAGACATGCGAAGAGAACAACACCGTCTTGCCTGCTTCTTTCGCCTCGCCAAGCAGTTGCAAAACAACTTGGCGCGTGGTCGGGTCGAGATTCGAGGTCGGTTCGTCGAGTACCAGCAGTGGAACCTCGGGAGCCAGTGTCGCTGCGAGCGCCAATTTCTGCCTCATACCGGTGGACATTTGTCCCACGGGGCGCGAATCGTCGAGTTCTAATCGTTCGACAATTCGGCGAACGTTTTTGGGCAGTGTCGCTTGTAACGCTGCTTCTCCCCGATCGGTTTGTCTTAACTGCGCAAAAAAATCGAGTAACTGCCTGCCAGTCAGTTTGCGCGGAAAACGCGCGTCGCCGGGCATGTAAGTCAGCCGGCGATGAACTTCGACCGATTGGCGATAGCAGTCGAGTCCGTCGATGGTGGCGGTGCCGCTGCTTGGCTTGAGAAAGCCCATCAGGAGCCGCAGGAGAGTTGTCTTGCCTGAGCCGTTGGGACCGAGCAGCCCCAGCACTTCTCCTTGTGAAGCCTCGAAAGAACATTGATCGAGCGCTTGGAATGCACCGTACCGCTTGGTTAGGGCCGAGGCCTGGATTCGCACAACGGGCCTCGTTTTGTTGCTCCGTGAGGGCGGGTGGTGTGTTGGGGGCGTACGTCGTTGCCGACGGCGTCAACGGGCCCTAACGTTTTTCGAGGGGAAGGAATTCGCGTTCGTTTTCGCCGGTGTAAATTTGGCGAGGGCGGCAAATGCGTTTGGTGGGGCTTTGGTGCATCTCGCGCCAGTGGGCGATCCAGCCGGGCAAGCGTCCGATAGCGAACAGCACGGTGAACATCGACACGGGGATGCCGATCGCTCGATAGATAATGCCAGAGTAGAAGTCGACATTCGGATAGAGTTTGCGTTTGACAAAATATTCGTCTTGCCGGGCCACTTCGGACAATTGTTGGGCAATGCCGAAGATCGGATCGTCAATACCGCGTTTTTTGAGCAGCTTGTCGCAAGAAGCTTTGATGATCGTCGCGCGCGGGTCGAAGTTTTTGTAGACGCGGTGGCCAAAGCCCATCAAACGGTAGTCGCTATCGGGATCTTTGGCCATGTCGACGTATTTTTTGACGTCGCCGCCGTCTTGGCGAATTTGCTCGAGCATCGCGACGCACGCTTCGTTGGCACCGCCGTGCAGCGGACCCCACAGAGCGCTGATGCCGGCGGAGATCGAGGCGAACAAATTGGCATTCGACGAACCAACCATGCGGACGGTCGAAGTGCTGCAATTTTGCTCGTGGTCGGCATGGACAATGAGCAGCAAGTTCAGAGCTTGCTCGAAATCGGGATCAATTTCGTATTTTTCGGTTGGCAATGCAAACATCATCCTCAGAAAATTTTCGCAGTAAGTCAGATCGTTACGCGGATAAACATAGGGCTGCCCCGTCGATTTCTTGAAGGCGAAAGCGGCGATAGTGGGGAGCTTGGCGATCAAGCGAATGATCGACTCGTCGACTTGCTCTTCGTCGTTGGGGTCGAGCGAGTCTTGGTAGAAAGTGGACAACGCCCCAACGACCGAACTAAGGATCGCCATCGGATGGGCATCGCGTGGGAAGCCATCGTAAAATTGCCGCATATCTTCGTGCAGCATCGTATGGCGGCGGAGTTTGGTACGGAAGGTTTCCAATTCTTCGGCGTTGGGAAGCTCGCCGTAAATCAGCAGGTAGGCGACTTCGATGAAATCGCATTCAGCGGCCAATTGCTCGATCGGGTAGCCCCGATATCGGAGGATTCCCAGCTCGCCATTGAGGAAGGTGATCGCGCTCTTGGTCGAGCCGGTGTTGACGTAGCCCTCGTCGAGCGTGATCAGCCCCGTGGTCGCACGCAGTTTGCTGATGTCCAGGCCAAGTTCTTGCTCGGTGCCCTCAATGATGGGCAAATCGAGTTCTTGATCACCGAACGTCAGCTTGGCAGCCCCAGCCGTCGAATGATTTGCCATCGCTTGATTCATCGAAGTTTCCCTTTCCAAACTGTTTTCCTAGCCAAACTGGCACGCTTGCGATTCGGCTCGATTGTGCGAGCGAAAATGGCGATGTGCGAGAGAGGGTAGTGTAACGCTTGAGAGCTACGGGTTCAATCGCCCCCTTCTCTCGGTAGCTGCGGCCGGAAGCCGCAGTTCAAACCGCCACTTCTTCGGAAACGGGCCGCGGCTTTCCGCTTGCGGCTACGAACGAGATAGTCTATCGCCGCTTGCTCGGCTGCAGTTTACGGCTCAGCTCAGGGCCGCTGAGGTCGCCGTCGAAAAGGGTCCAAACGCGGCTTTTCTTGCGAAGCTTGGCGAGCTCTGCCTCGGCTAAGCCCTTGCGCTGGTCTTGGCCCAACTCCTTGCGGATGTCCGACTGAGCCTCGGTGAAGGGCGTGCAGCCTGCCTCTTCGCGCTGGAGAACACGCACAATGTGAAAACCACGTTCCGATTCAATGACGTTGCTAAGCTGGCCAATTTTCAGTGTGAATAACGCCTGGTCGATCTCTTTGCAGCGGAGTGCGTCTTGGGTTGTCCAATCGTGCTCGCCGCCTGCTTGAGAAGTAAACCCGTGCGACTTTTGCTTGGCGATTTCGGTGAATACCGGGCCGCGTAAGTTGGGCTGTTTAGAGACTCGCTGCCAGACTTCGTTACCAAGGGCCGTGATTTCTTGCCACGCCTTGGTTCGATCGCCGCCGACGCGATTGAAGCTGATCATCAACTCTTCCCATTTTACTTTTGCAGTGCAGCAGAAGTCTTGCTTGAACTCGCCGTAATAGTCGAGCATCGCTTCATGGGTGACTTCTTTGGGCTTGGGAATCATTTGCTTGAGCCATTCGCCCGCGATCGTCCGTTCGTAGAATTGTTGGCGTACGTCTGCAATCGAAGTACCCGACTCACGCAGCAATGCGTCAAGTTCGTTGCGGCCACTGAGATTTAGCATTTTGACTAAGCGGGGAACCTCAGATTCCTCGAAAGGTTTTTCCAAATTTTCTTCGATCGACGGGATATTTTCTGCCGGAACCTGTCGGCGGAAGTTGGCGTAGAGCATTTTGGTATCGATCAAGCCCATCACTTGTTGGCGCATCAGTACCTGTCTTGCCTCGTCCACTTTGTCGTCGGGAATGCGGTCGCGGTTGGCTTCGATTAGCTGATTGACTTGCCAGAGTACATCGCTGGCGAGAACGATTTGGCCGTCGACACGGGCAACGATCTGGCCACCTTCCAGGGGTTGGGCACGGCTGGAAGCTGTTGGTGTGATCGGATCTTCTGCGGGAGCTACAATGTTCGGCGCAGGAGGAGGGCTGAACGCCGATTGCCCCCATGCTGACGTCGCTGCCAGAGCCGACGCTAGCACGGCCGACGCCAGCACGACAGTGCTCGAGAGAACAACGCTAGGTCTCAGTAGACTTGGGAAAATGGTACTCTGCACGTTGTCAGCCCGCGGTGATGATGCCTGTGCCCAGACGACCAGAAAATAGCGGCGGGATTCTAATCGCTAGTCGCGT
>JAADGD010000002.1 GCA_013152515.1 Planctomycetota bacterium | reverse complement strand
CGAGTGTTTCGGCGTGCCCTAACACTTGCCACAGTTCCTCGGCAATATGCGGAGCAAACGGCGACAGCAACAGCACAAACTGCTCCATCACCACCCGTGGCCGCTGCTTCTGCTTGGTGAAAAAGTTCGTAAACTCCATCATCCGCGCGATCGCCGTGTTGAACGACAGTTTTTCGATGTCGGTGGTGACCGCCTTGATGGTTTTGTGGAGGACGCGATTCTGCTCGTCGGTGGGGGGGGCGTCGTTGATGACGGCGCTAAGTTGTAACGTATCGGACTGATCGTCGACGATCATCCGCCACACGCGATTCAAAAATCCAAACACACCGTTCACGCCGTCCGTGTTCCACGGCTTCATCTGTTCGAGCGGGCCCATGAACATCTCATACAGCCGCAACGAATCGGCACCGTACTCGTTGACCACCGTGTCGGGGTTAATGACATTCCCACGGCTCTTCGACATTTTTTCGTTGTTCTCGCCGAGGATCATCCCCTGGTTGACCAGTTTCTGGAACGGCTCCAACATGCTCACCACGCCACGGTCGTAAAGCACTTTGTGCCAAAACCGTGCGTAGAGCAAATGCAGCACCGCGTGTTCCGCCCCGCCAATGTAAAGATCGATCGGCATCCAAGCTTTTTCGAGTTCTGGATCGATCGGCGCCTTTGTATTCGTCGGGTCCAAAAACCGTAGATAATACCAACACGACCCGGCCCATTGCGGCATCGTGTTCGTCTCGCGCTTGTAACGCACGCCGTCGCCTTGTCCCTCAAAGGATACAGCCGGGTAGAGCCACTCGTCGGGCGCTTTGTCGAGTGGCGGTTCGGGCCGGCCGTGCGGCTTGAAGTCTTCGAGGTGCGGCAGGTCGACCGGCAGTTGATCCTCGGGCACCGCGCGGACGACGCCCGTTTTGTTGCCGTCGGCATCGAGTTCGTGGAGGATCGGAAACGGCTCGCCCCAGAATCGCTGGCGCGAGAAGAGCCAGTCGCGGAGTTTGTAGTTGACCGCTTGGCGCGCTAAGCCGCGAGCGGCGAGGTGTTCGGTGATTTTTTCTTTGAACTCGGCGGTGGGTAGGCCGTTGAATTCACCCGAGTTGACCGCGACGCCATGCTCGCTGAAAACTTGCTCGACGGCTAATATCTTTGCCGTTTCGCCTTGGGTTGCGTGGCAACTCGGCTGAACAACACACTTGATTTCAATCCCAAACTGCTTTGCAAACTCAAAGTCCCGTTCATCATGTGCGGGCACCGCCATGATTGCTCCGGTGCCGTAGCTAATCAGTACGTAATCGGCGATCCAAATCGGTATCGGTTCGTTGTTGACGGGGTTGATCGCATAGCTGCCAGTAAAAACGCCTGTTTTTTCTTTGGAGAGTTCGGTGCGGTCGAGGTCGCTTTTGAGGCCAGACTGCCGGACGTATTCCTGCACCGCCGCTTTGTTTTCGGGCGTTGTGAGTTGCTCGACGTGAGGATGCTCGGGCGCGATGACCATGTACGTCGCGCCGAACAGCGTGTCGGGGCGCGTGGTATAGACACGGAGCTTGGCGTCGCCGTCGCCTTGAATCGCAAAATCAACTTCCGCCCCCGTGCTTCGCCCGATCCAGTTGCGCTGCAGCGCCTTTACGCCGTCTGACCAATCGAGCGTTTCGAGATCGTTTTCTAAGCGATCGGCGTAGGCGGTGATGCGTAACATCCATTGGCGTAGTGGGCGGCGCTCGACGGGGTGGCCGCCGCGTTCGCTTTTGCCGTCGATGACTTCTTCGTTGGCGAGTACGGTGCCGAGCGCTGGGCACCAGTTGACGGGAGCTTCGCTTTGGTAGGCGAGGCGGTGGTCGTCTTGGTAGGCGAGGATTGCGCCGTCGCCGGCGTCGCTAATTTCGGCGGGAATGGGGAGTTCGCTGATGGGGCGGCCTTTTTGCTGCTCAGCGTCGAACCACGTGTCGTAAATCTGCAAGAAAATCCATTGCGTCCAGCGGAAGTATTCGACGTCGGTCGTTGCGATTTCTCGCGACCAATCGTAGCTGAACCCCAACATCTTCATCTGACGCCGAAACGTCGCGATGTTTTTTTCGGTCTGCACGCGCGGATGCTCGCCCGTCTTGATGGCGTGTTCCTCCGCCGGCAGCCCGAACGAATCAAACCCCATCGGATGCATGACCGTCTTGCCCTGCATCCGCGCCGCCCGGCAAACAATGTCGGTCGCGGTGTACCCTTCGGGATGCCCCACATGCAGCCCGTCACCGCTGGGATAAGGAAACATGTCGAGCGCGTAGAGCTTCTCGCCGACCGGAAGCCGTGGCGTGGCGAAAGTTTTCTGTTCTTCCCAAAAGGCTTGCCACTTGGGTTCGACGGTCGCGGGGTTGTAACGAGGCATTTATGGAATTCGGAATGCGGATTTCGGAGTGCGGAATAAAAACAGGGTTACTTCAAACGTGCCACAGCACCGCCGCTTGCGGCTTAGCTGCCTCCCAATTCTAACGCACCCGCCAACCGGCGCAAACCACATAGCCCGTTGACTTTACTACCCACCGCCAATCAATTACGATAGCCAGTTTGCCAACCGCTACCGTGCCGCCACTTGCGCGTAAAAATCATGGAAAAAACCAAAGTCGCCATCATCGGCCTCGGAACCGTCGGCTCGGGCGTGGCTCGTCTGCTGCTCGATTTCGGCGACCGCACCGCTCGCCACGCCGGCCGGACGCTCTGGTTAGAGAAAGCCGTCGTCCGCAATTTGGCCGGTTCGCGCGATTGCGAGCTTCCCGAGGGCGTTCTCACGGACCAATTGCAAGACGTCATCGTCGACCCGGAGATCAAGGTCGTCGCTCAGTTGATTGGCGGCCTCGAGCCAGCCCGCACCATCATGCTGCAACTGCTCGAAAGCGGCAAAGATGTCGTCACCGCCAACAAGGCCCTGCTCGCCGAGCATGGTCCCGAGATTTTCGACCGCGCCCGCGAGCTGGGCCGCTGCGTTGCCTTCGAAGCCTCGGTCGCAGGCGGTATTCCGATCATCGCCAACATCGGCCAATGCCTGTCGGCCAACCAACTGCAATCACTGCACGGCATCCTCAACGGCACCAGCAATTTTATTCTGAGCAAAATGCACGAAGACGGCTCAGCCTATGACGAAGTCGTCGCCGAAGCGCAGCGACTAGGCTACGCCGAAGCCGACCCCGCGATGGATGTCGACGGCACCGACGCCGCGCAAAAGCTGGCCATTCTCGCCCACCTCGGCTTTGGTGCCCGCGTCCACTGGGCTGAAATCCCACGCAGCGGAATCGACACGCTCGACTTGGCCGACGTTCGCAACGCCCAAGAAATGGGCTACAAAATCAAACTGCTCGCCGTCGCCCAGCTTGTCGTTGATTCTACTGGTAACGAGGGACTCGAGCTGCACGTCTCGCCGACGCTGGTGAAATCAGGCCGACCGCTGGCCGAAGTTGGCGGCCCGTACAACGCGATTCGCGTCGTCGGCGACGCTGTTGGGCAGTTGTTATTCTACGGCCCAGGAGCTGGCCAGATGCCAACTGCTTCGGCCGTGGTAGCCGACATGATTGACGTCGCGGTTGGCCGTTCGCCGATCACCTTCCGCACGCTAGAACTTTGGTCCGACCGCCAAGCCCGTGTCGCCCCTGCCGACTACGCCAACGCCCGTGGCCGGTTTTACCTGCGCGTGACCGTCGACGACAGCCCCGGCGTGCTCGCCCAAATCACGCAAGCCCTCGGCGAGCAAGACATCTCGATCGCCTCGGTCCTGCAACACGAACCCGAAACTGGAGGGCAGGCCATTTCTTTAGTCATCATGACGCACGAAACAACCGAAGGTGCCGCCAGCCAGGCGAGCGAAAAGATGTCGAAACTCGCCTGCGTCCAAACCCCGCCCGTGCGAATGTGGGTGCGAGATTAGTCGCATCGCAAAAATTGAACCACTACGGAACGACGGAACAAAGAAAAGAACAGGGAGAAAGAAGGTTTTTTGTGTATGACTCAATTCCGGAAGAAGCCGAGCTGCTTGCTACGAAAGTACTTGATGCTGCCTTTCAGGTTCACCGACAACTTGGCCCTGGCTTGTTGGAATCGGTCTACGAGCATTGCCTTTGCCATGAATTACGCAAAAAGCAGGTACTCTTCGACAGCCAATTGGCGTTACCAATCCATTACGACGGAGAAAAAATTGAGGGTGGACTTCGCCTCGACCTGCTTGTTGGAAACATGGTGGTTGTGGAACTAAAAGCGGTCGATATGTTGTTGCCGATCCATGAGGCACAATTATTCACCTATTTAAAGCTTACGAACAACCGACTTGGATTTCTAATCAACTTCAACGTAACACTCTTAAAGAATGGAATCAAAAGAGTAGTGAAATAGCACCCTCAAACCTTCCTTGTTGTTTTTCGTTGTTCCGTCGTTCCGTAGTGGTTCATTTTTTTAGCATCACAAATTACATTCCTTACATTTCATGAAATACGCCATCATCATCCCCGACGGTGCCGCCGACGAGCCGCAAGCTGCACTCAACGGCCAAACCCCACTCGAAGCAGCCCACACCCCGGCGATGGATGCTTTAGCATCCGCGGGAGTCGTTGCCCGCGCCTGCCACACGCCGCACCAACTCCCCGCCGGCTCCGAAGTCGGCAACATGAGCCTCTTGGGCTACGACCCACTCGAAAATTTTACGGGCCGCGCGCCGATCGAAGCCGCTGCCCAAGGCATTGAACTCGGCGAACAAGATTGGGCCATCCGCTGCAATCTGGTCACCGTCGAAGACCAAACGATGCGTGATTTCACCGCCGATCATATTTCGACCGAAGAGGCGACCGAGCTACTCGCCGCCGCGCAAGAAGCACTCGGCCCCAACGGTCTCAATATGGCAGGTCTTGAGTTTGTCCCCGGCGTCAGCTACCGCAACCTGCTGCTATGGCGCGGAGCCGAGCGCCCCGCCCCCTTCTCAATGGACCTACGAGCCACGCCGCCACACGACCTGACCGACAAGTCGATCCTCAACGATTTCCCGCGTGGCCCTGGCAGTGATGTGCTCAACGAAATGATGGCCGCGACGATGAAAATTTTCGCTGATCATCCGGTCAACAAAAAACGGATCGCCGCCGGAAAACTGCCCGCCACCAACGTCTGGCTCTGGGGCATCGGCAAAGCTCCGAAATTACAACCGTTCGCCGAGGCCTACGGCCCACAAGGCGCGATGATTACCGCCGTTGATTTGCTGCGTGGCCTCGCGTCACTCGTTGGCTGGCAGCGCATCGAAGTTCCCGGCGCGACCGGCTACACCGACACCAACTACGCCGCCAAAGGCCAATACGCCATCGACGCCCTGAACGACCCCAGCAACAGCGTCGACCTAATTTGTGTTCATGTCGAAGCCCCCGACGAGGCCTCGCACGAAGGCGACTGCGCCGCCAAGGTGAAAGCGATCGAGGAGATCGACACTCACGTTGTTGCCCCGCTGGCGAGTTCGCTTCAGAGTTCGGGCGACTGGCGAATTATGATCTCCCCTGACCACCCGACATTCCTCAGCACCAAAACTCACACCCACGGCAACGTTCCCCTCATCATCACCGGCACCGGCATCAAACCCGACGCATTCACCAGCTACGGCGACACCAACGCAGCCAAGTCGGAGTTAGCGTTCGACGCCGGTTGGCAGGCGATGCGATGGTTTATTGGGAAGAAGTAAGTGAACCACGACGGCACGACGAACACGACGGAAATGAATTTCGATGCACGATCCAATTCCTGTTGAGACAGAGACTATAGCCAGCCAAGTGATTGAAGCGGCATTTCGGGTGCATAGAGCCCTTGGTCCAGGATTGTTAGAATCGGTTTATGAAATTTGTCTGTGTCATGAACTTGAGTCGATGGGTGTTGCTGTCGAAAGACAGGTTGATTTGCCAGTCCTGTACAACCAGATTGAAGTCGATGCAGGCCTTCGCCTTGATGTACTTGCGGGAAATTCTGTTGTCGTCGAATTGAAGGCCGTTGAAAAAATGCTCCCGCTTTTTGAGGCACAACTCCTAACCTACCTCAAACTCAGTGATCTACGCTTAGGTTTGCTAATCAATTTGCAACACTCAACTACTCAAAGACGGCATCAAGCGCATCGTGCTCTAAGATTACAAATCGTTGTGTTCGTCGTGCCGTCGTGGTTAATTTTTTGAAGAATCGCAAAATAATGTCACTCATCGTTCAAAAGTTTGGCGGCACCAGTGTTGCCGATGCTGAAAAAATCCGTGCCGCCGCGCGCCGCGCGTTGCGTGCCCAACAGCAGGGCCATCAAGTCGTGATGGTCGTTAGCGCGATGGGCAAAAATACTGATATGCTCGTCAACCTCGCCGGGCAGGTCTGCGACAACCCGCCCGCGCGCGAAATGGACGTCCTACTCTCCACCGGCGAGCAAGTCACCATGTCGGTCATGGCAATGGCGATTCACGACCTCGGTGGCAAGGCGACCAGCCTCACTGGCGTCGGCGTGCGGACCGACTCGAGCCACACCAAGGCCCGGATTCAATCGATCTCGACCGATCGTATGCGCAAGTTGCTTGACGACGGCAACATTATCATCGCCGCCGGTTTTCAAGGAGTCGACGATGACCTCAACATCACCACACTCGGCCGTGGCGGTAGCGATACCTCGGCGGTCGCCCTGGCGGCTGTGTTGGGTGCCGAAATGTGCGAAATTTACACCGACGTCGATGGTGTTTTTACCACCGACCCGCGCCAAGTTGCCGACGCTCGAAAAATGTCGAACGTCAGCCACGACGAAATGCTCGAACTCGCCAGCCTCGGCGCAGGCGTGATGCACAGCCGCTCGATCGAATTTGGCAAGAAATTCAATGTCCCGATCCACGTCCGAAACAGCGGCGTATTTACCGACGAGCCTGGCACGATCATCGGCCCAATCGCCGAGTCCGCAAACCGCGCCGTCAGCGGTTGTGCCCTCACCAAAGCAGAAGCTCGCCTCACCGTCTCGGGCGTGCCCGACAAGCCGGGCGTCAGCCTCACCATTTTTGAAAAACTCGCCAGCGACAACATCGCCGTCGACATGATTATGCAAACCGCCGGCCAAGACGGCCACGCCGACATCTCGTTCACCGTCCTAGAAAGCGACCTGCCGCGTACTCTCATCGCCGTCGAAGCTGCCGCTGCTGCCGTCGGAGCAGTCGACGTGACTCACGAGGCCAACGCCTCGAAGGTTTCGGTCGTCGGCCTCGGCATGGCGACCCAGTCGGGCGTTGCCGACCGAATGTTTCGTGCCTTGGCCGAGGCGAACATCAACATTGCGGCGATCACCACGAGCGAAATAAAAGTCTCCTGCCTCGTCGCTCGCGAACAGGGCCTCGAAGCGTTGCGGGCTGTTCACTCCGAATTCGAACTGGGCAGTCCGCCCGAAAACCGAGTCACCTTCGAAGACTCGCTCGCCGCTGCCAAAAAAGCCAAAGAGGCCGACGCCATCGCGGTCGTCAACCGCCTACAAGCGATGGAAGACCTCACCGTCCACGGCGTCGTACTCGACGACTCGCAGTCGCTCGTGACACTGACCGACGTGCCCGACAGCCCTGGTATCTCTGCTGACATTTTTGAAGTGATCGCCGCTGCTGGTATCGTGGTCGACATGATCGTCCAAGGCATCGGAGCCAACGGCAAAACCAACCTCAGTTTCACCGTCCCCCAACCCGCCACCGACGAAGCGGCTTCAGCGGCCGGGTCCGCCATCGAAAAACGAGGCGGCACTGCAAAATCCTACCCCAGCATCGCCATCCTCTCGGTCACCGGCGTCGGCATCCGCAGCCACACCGGAGTCGGCCTTCGCATGTTCCGCGCCCTCTCCAAGGCGGGCATCAACGTCGAACTCGTCAGCACCAGCGAGGTAAAAGTCAACGTCGTCGTCGCCGGAGACAAAGGAGCCGCAGGCTTGGCGGCACTGCAAGAGGCATTCGCCGACGTGATCGGATAAGGGATGTTAGATGTGAGATCGATGATTGAAGATGTGAAAGGCTCAGGTTCTACTTTTTCACATCTTCAATCTCCAATCAAACATCTCACATGCTTTCTCACATCCCTCCTTCTCCTAGCACATCGTTGAGCACATCTTCGTTCACATAAATCGGCAGTTGCGGATCGCAAGTCACCGCCACAGCGATCGCGTCGCTCGGGCGGGCGTCAATGCCGATTAGCTCGCCCTCACTGCGCACGCGTAGCACCGCGAAGTACGTGTGGTCTTTGAGCTCGGTGATCATCACATCCTGAAACTCTCCGCCCAGCGAATCGACGGCACTCACCAACAAATCATGCGTCAGTGGGCGCGGGGTTTCCTTTTTTTTCACACGACCATCAATGCTCATCGCCTCGAAGAGGCCGATCAAAATCGGAAAGGTCCGTTCGCCGTCAATTTCCTTGAGAAAAATGACCTGCTCGCCAGACGTTTCGCGAATTATGATCCGCGTGAGTTCCATAGGGACAGGCATGATGGGCATCCTCAAAAGTTATTATTTGATAGTTCAGCGTGCTTTCATTATAGGAACGAGAAAAGAGTTTCGGCTAGGTTCTAAGTTGAAAAGCGAGATGCGATTCTGCTCGTTTTTCTCTAGCGTTTCACAAGGGTCGTCCGAAACTTCTTGGAAGTATCTTCTTGGTCGCGACTTCAACAGCGACCGTTTCGCCCGATTGCCTACCAAATAGGCAACGAAGACAGAAAAGATCTAGCGCGGGGTCTGCCCGCAACCCAAACAAATCTCACGCAGAGACGCAGAGGAAGACCTCTTTATTCTCTCTGTGACTCTGCGTATCTGCGTGAATACCCCCCCGTTTTGTTCACGGAAATATTTTGCTCTCTTGCATAAATCCTAACCGTTAGTCACCCAGCACGACCGTATGGGCGCAACCCGAAGACCTGTTTTGACAGGATTTACAGGATCGACAGGATTATTTCAATGCGCCTCGGTCCTGCCTCCAAAATCAGTGGTATCCGTGCAATCCGTGGCTTTTGACTTAGCGCCGTAGTATTAGTTGGACAGCGCCACTTCAGCAGGAAACTCACCGTTTTTCCAAGCGAAGCAGCCGCGATGGCGCTAGCCTGTGGTTATTAACGCTGAAATAACCGCAGGCTAGCGCCATCGCGGCTGATAAAATGGGAGGTGCGAGTCTATTGTGAGAAAGTAGCGCTGTCCAATTAGACACCGACGCACGTTCCGTTTTTCGTAGCCTCGTTTGCGTGTGCCATGACAGCAATCTGCTTGGCACTTCTCTTTCTCTGCTCACTCGTAGGTCGGTGGCTTGTCTTCCAGCGTTAGCACTTGGCCTGCTGTTCGTAGCGTTTTCGCCAGCTTTGGGTAATCGACTTGCTGGACGGCGACGCCGTCGTCGATTGCTTGCGCGGCAGCCAGCGCGGCCGATTGGCCTAGCACCATGAAGACCGGCTCCATCCGGATCGATCCGAAACCGATGTGCGAACTCGAAACGCAGACGGGCGCGAACAGATTCGTGCATTCGTCAGCTTTGGGTACGATCGAGCGATAGCTGATCGGGTAAGGCTTGCTGACATGAACTTGGACGTCGCCTTCGTTGCGCGCGAAACCTTCGGCCGAAACGTGACGAGTACAATTGTGGCTGTCCATGCCGTAGGCACCCATGCCGACCGAGTCTTTGGCGATCCGCTGGCGACGGCAGTTTTGCTCGGTCATTACGTACGCGCTGACCATCCGCCGTGCTTCGCGAATGTAGAGTTGTGTCGGCCAGTTGTCGTTGTCGACGAACTCATCGCGAGCCAGTCCGAGACGCTCGAAATGTTCGCGTACTTCTTCAGGTACACGCTCGTGGTTGGCCAACGTCCACAACAAACCTTGCTGGTAGTTGCGATGGTCGGCGAGGATCCGCTCGCGGGTCGCGTAGTCGGCGTCGGGGTAGTCGTAGTTGCCGCCGATGTAGTCGGTCGAAAAGGCGTAGTTGTTGTTCGTGTCGGTTTTGCGATTAGGCATCGAGACCGGATTCCAAGGCACACGGTGATCGCCCGCCTCGAAGTTGCGGAGCAATAGTTCGTAACGCGACTGGTCGTAACCCTCGGGCTTCGGCCACGGTTTGCGGTTGGCAGGCACATCGGTTGTGCAAAGCCGGAAACAGTAGGCTTGCAGAACCTTGTCGCCGGTTCCGTCGCTAGGCACGTCGGTTCCTCGCTGAATTCCCCACAGAAGTCCCGAAGCGGAATCGCCAGGAACCACGTAGGGATCGACCTCGTGAGTGAATTGGTGAGAAACAGCATGTTGGCGCTGAAAGCCGTTGAGTGTTTCGCCGTAGGTGTCGTTCGACTCGCGACCGACGTGATAGCTCACCCCGGCGGCGGCCATGAGGTCGCCCTCGTAAGTGGCATCGATGAACATTTTGCCGGCGAAGGTTTTTCCCGATTCGGTGGTGAGCGAAATTATTCGACCGTTGATTATTTTGACGCCGTGTGTGCGATCGAGTCGCTCGCCGACGAGGGTCTCGATGCCGGCTTCGGCGAGCATCTCGCGATAAATTTGCGAAGCAACATGCGGCTCGAAGGTCCACATCGTATCCACCTCGGGCGCGAACCGCGGGGAGCGTTTTCGATAGCCGTCGAGCGTTTCGTGATCCCAGGCGTCGTCCTGCCCGTAGTGCAGTCGGATGCGATGGTAGAATTCGCGGGCAAGTCCGCCGATCACGTACTTCCGCCCGATGTCGGTCGCGCCCAAGCCACCCGTCGTCAGGCCGCCGAGATGCTGCGAAGGTTCCAGCAACGCGACCGTCTTGCCGGAGCGTTGCACTTGGATTGCCGCCACAATCCCTGACGACGTGCCGCCGTAAACCACCACGTCAAACGTTTCGGCAGCCACGGTCTGAGGCGAGGGGTGCAAAGTTATCAGCGCGATGCCGAGCAATAACAGTCGTTGATTGATTTGGTTCATTAAAAGTCTTCCGTTACTGAGGTGTTTTTCAGAATGTAGGCCGGTTCACCGGGCTTTCCCGGCGTAGCCGGTATTAGGCCCGTGCTTTAGCACGGGTTAAATATTCACCCACCTCACCCCCCACCGCCGCGAAGCTGCGGTGGGGGTGAGGTGGGTGGGGTAGGTTGTTCCTGCGAACCCGTGCTAAAGCACGGGCCTAATACCGCTACGCGGGACGGACCATAAATGGCCCAGAAAACAACGTTCAAGAAATGTGGGTAAGGCTAGGGATAGGGAAGGTGGATTTTGTTTGCGAATTCGCAGCATGGGGATTTGAACTAGCTCACCAACGCGTCGATCACACCCGCTTCGCGAGTGATGTTGGTCAGTCGTAGGTTCACGCCTTGGGTGCGATAGGTCAGCCTCAAATGGTCGATGCCGAATTGCTTGAGCATCGTCGCTTGCAGGTCGTTGATGTGAACGGGGTCGCGGGCAGGGCTCCAGCCGATTTCGTCAGTCTCGCCGTGCGTGTAGCCGCCACGGACGCCGCCGCCGGCCATGAACATCGAAAACGCGGTCGGATGGTGGTCGCGACCTGTGACACCATCACGTCCCGGTCGATTTTCGCCAAGTGGTGTTCGTCCGAACTCGCCGCCGCAGACGACCATCGTCTCGTCCAACAATCCACGCTGCTTGAGGTCGTTGATCAAGGCCGCGATCGGTTGATCGATCATCGTGGCATTGTAGCGGAGTTCTTTGTCCAGGTTGCTGTGATGATCCCAAGAGGCAAAAATAATGTTCACAAACCGTACACCGCTTTCGACCATGCGCCGGGCGAGCAGGCAGTTGGTGGCGAACGAGCTAAACTGGTCACCGACGCCGGCTGATCCTGAACGCTCTGCCGGTTCAGGGCGGTTGACCCCATAGTCTTCTAGCGTTTGTTTTGTTTCGCTGGACAGATCGGTCAGCTTGGGCGCCTCGGTCTGCATCCGAAAGGCCATTTCGTAGTTGGCGATTCGACTCGCGATCTCGGGGTCGTGGATTTCTTCGTAGCGTCGTTGATTGAGTTCGCGCAGTACGTCGAGCCCTTTGCGCTGCAGCATGTCGGGCAGCCCCGCTGGGTTCTCCAAGTCGAGAATCGGCGGACCTTGGCTGCGCAGCAAAACACCTGCGTGAACCGACGGCAGATAACCATTGCTCCACAGGGTCGCACCGCCGCTAGAGCCTCGCCCTGCCGAGAGAACCACGTAGCTCGGTAGATTTTGGTTTTCTGTCCCCAGTCCATAGGAAAGCCAGGAACCCATCGTTGGCAATCCAAAACGTGCTTGGCCGCATTGCATCATCAGTTGTGCCGGATGATGATTGAACTGGTCGGTCTGCATCGTGTTGATCATGCAGATGTCGTCGGCACAGGTTCCGAGGTGCGGGAGCAAGTCCGAAAACCACATGCCGCTTTGGCCATGTTGCGTAAATTTACGGTTGCTGGCCATCAATCGGGCCGTATCCTTTTGGATAAACGCAAACTTCGCGCCTGCGGCAAGCGACTCGGGCATTTTTTGGCCGTCGAGCTTTTGTAGCACCGGTTTGTGGTCGAATAAATCGAGTTGCGAGGGTGCCCCAGCCAAAAAGATGTAGATACAGCTCTTCGCCTTGGCCGGAAAATGCCCCGGCTTGTTAGCCAACGGGTTAGCTGCTGCTCCAGTGGCGAAGGCCCCCTGTTGGTCGAGCAGCGTCGACAGCGCAATGCCACCCAAACCACTGGCGGCGGTCGTGAAAAAGTCTCGGCGGGTCACGTCGATAGTGTTCATGGTGGAACTTTCAGGCAAGGCCTAGTTGCGGGTGAAAAATTCATCAAGGTTCAAGATCACACGGCTTGTTGCCACCCAAGCGGCATTCTCTGCGGGATCGACATCGCCGACCGCGTGGTTGCCGATCAGTTGGATCGCTTCGTCGGGTTGGCTTTTGTAATACTCTCGCGCCTGTTGTAGTAAATTTTCGAGCAAATCGATTTCCTCAGTCGCAGGCTCGCGGCTGAGTGCGATGAGATAGCCTTGGCGGATGCGTGCATGATCGGACAGACCGCTCGCCATGCTCAATTTTAGCAGACGTCCCGCAAACGCTTGGGCCGCTTCGTGAAAGACTTCGTTCTGCAACATAGCGAGCGCCTGCAGAGCGTTGTTCGAGTTATCGCGTTGCGGTTTCGCGGCGGACGAATCGGGGCAGTCGAAGGTCGCTAGATTCGGATCGATCGCCGTGCGACGGAAAAAAGTGTACAACCCGCGGCGGTAACGGTCTTCGCCTTCCGAGACTTTGAACTTGTTTTGGCCGGCATACGTTTGCTCGGCGATGATTGCCGGTATTGGCGGAAAGACACACGGTCCGCCGATCTTGCGACTGAGCAGTCCCGAAGCCTGAATCGCAATGTCCCGCAGGATTTCTGCTTCGACGCGTGGGCGATTTTGCCTTGCGAGCAGATCGTTGTCGGGGTCAATCTGTTCGAGTTCGGGCCTCACTGTCGAAGATTGGCGGTAGGTATCGGAGTCGACGATCAAGCGAATCAACGCTTTGCGGCTCCACGCTCCTTCGTGTACGTACCAATGAGCCAACCAGTCGAGCAACTCTTGATTGCTCGCCAGCGCCCCGCGCGAACCAAAGTCGCCGGGGCTAGAAACCAAAGGCCGACCGAACAAGTGCATCCAAATTTTATTGGCAGCGACTCTAGCCACAAGCGGATGCTCGGGACTCACAAGCCAATGTGCCAAGTCGAGCCGATCGGGCACGTCGCCTCGAATCTTCATCGTCGGGAACATCACCGGCGTACTTGGTGCGAGATCGCCCCCTTCGGTGATCGGCCTTTGGAAATCGCCACGGCTCAAAACATAGGTCTGGCGGCGATCTTCGGTGCGTTCTCGCAAGTAGCGCACCAATCCATGCTGGTTGTCGAAGTTACGAAGGCCGCCCAAATGTTGGATTACATCGTTGCTTGTGCTTTTGTCCTCCAATTGTACTTTGAGCACTGCTAAAAGTGCGGTCTGCTTGTCTTGACGTTCTTTGCGAAGTTTTTCGACTTCTTCGGGCTTCTTGCTTTTCTCTGAGCCAGACAGAAAATCTCCGGCAAAGTCGGCGTTGTTGAAGAACGCGACCATCGAATAAAACTCGCGTTGGTTGAACGGGTCGTACGGGTGGTCGTGGCACTGGCAGCAGCCCAATGTCGACGCGAGCCAAACGGTGCCGAGGGTACTCACGCGATCAATGATCCGTTTGGTGCGGTCCTCTTCGGAGTCGACGCCCCCTTCCAGGTTGAACTGGGTTTGCAGGTGAAATTTCGTCGCGACCAAATCGTCGTCGGTGTGTTCAGGCAGCAGGTCGCCAGCGATCTGCTTGATCGTAAACTGGTCGAACGGCATGTCGTCGTTCAGCGAGCGGACGACCCAATCGCGGAAGTAATAAGAGTCGTTCTTGGGCGTATCTTTTTCATAGCCGTCGGAATCGGCGTAGCGCGCCTCGTCGAGCCAATGGCGGGCCCAACGTTCGCCGTAATGGGGCGAAGCGAGCAGCCGATCAACCAATTGCACATACGCCTCGTCTGACTGGTCGTGAACAAACGCATCGACCTCGATCGGTGTCGGCAGCAGTCCCGTAATATCGAGCGACAGGCGGCGAATCAACGTACGTCGATCAGCGGATTCCGAAGGAGCGATTCCTTTCTTGGCCAATTGCTTGAGAACAAAATGATCGACCGACGCAGCTTCTGTTTTTGCTGGGCGTGGCGGGGCATACGCCCAATGGCTGGGCCACTGGGCACCTTGCGCGATCCACGCTTTGAGCGCTTCGATCTCGCCTGGCTCCAACGGTTCTTCAGGCGGCATTCGTTCGTCGGGATCGTCCGACGAGATGCGATCGACCAACGGACTCGCCGAAATGTCGCCCGCGACAACCGCTGGCTCGTCAGAATCGGTTGGGGCCAACAACAGCTCTCGGCTTAGCACGCTAAGCCCCGCGTTTTTCTTTACGCCACCGTGACAACCCACGCACTTGTCTAAGATCGGTTGGATGTCTCGAGTGAAATCAATCGGGTTAGTCTTGTCATCCTCTGCCGCACCAACCATCGAGAGCAGAGTGCCAGAGTTCAGCAGCAAGACCATCAAGCAGGCAGACGAGCACATCGCTCGCAATACTATTTTCGTGCCGGCAAAAACGCGGAGTACGAGGGTCATCGAACAACCTCAATCGGAAGGGATGAACGTGCAGGAGGTACACAAGGGCAGGTCGGATTGGAGACGCGAATCGCCTACGGCAGACGCAACGGGCGCAAATTCAGGCGACACCACAGCAGACTATCTTACCGCGACTCAGCCTCTATGTTACCATACCGACAGCCGGGTTTGGAGCCCGCAATAGGACGAAATACCAGGCGAAATTAGTCGGGAGTTTTAAGTATGAAACACATTTCTCGTACGATTTCTTTTTTTGCAAGCTTACTGACCGTCGTGACGGCGCTCTCTGCCCTTGCTGCCGATTTGAGCCTTCCGAAGATTTCGGGAGCTAAGCCACTGAATATCGTGTTCATTCTCTCGGACGATCATCGCTACGATGTGATGAGTTTTCTGGGGCATCCCTGGGTCGAAACGCCAGCAATGGATGCCCTGGCTCGCGATGGCGTCTACTTCAAAAACGCGGTGGTCACCACATCGCTCTGCTCGCCAAGCCGGGCTTCGATTCTGACGGGCCAATACATGCACAACCACGGCGTCGTCGATAACAACGTTCAGACCAAACCTGGGACGGTTTTTTTCCCGCAGTATCTTCAGGCGGCCGGCTATCAGACGGGCTTCTTTGGCAAGTGGCACATGGGAGGGCATGGTGACGCTCCCCAGCCTGGCTTCGACAAGTGGGTTTCGTTTCGCGGGCAAGGACGTTACAACCCGCCACGCAACGCAAAGAAGTGGTCGCTCAACGTTGACGGAAAATCAGTTCCGCAGCGGGGGTATATCACCGACGAACTCACCGACTACGCGCTCGACTGGCTCAACGAAAAAGTAAAACCGAGCGACAAGCCGTTTTTTATGTATCTTTCCCACAAAGGCGTTCACGGGATGTTCGATCCCGCCGAGCGTCACGCTGGTCGCTACCAGAACAAGGCAATGCCTGTGCCGAAGACGATGGCCAACACAGCCGAAAACTATCGAGACAAACCGCTCTGGCTCAAAAACCAACGCAACAGTTGGCACGGCGTCGACTTCGCCTATCACGACGAGACCAATATCGAAGAGCATTATCGGCTATACTGCGAGTCGTTGCTGAGCGTGGACGATTCGATTGCCCGCGTGCGGAAGTGGCTCGCAGACAACGGTTTGGCCGACAACACGATCGTCATGTACATGGGCGACAACGGCTTCCAATGGGGCGAGCATGGCTTGATCGACAAACGGACCGCCTACGAAGCCTCGATACGTGTTCCGCTGCTAGGTGTTTGCCCCAACCTTTGGAAGCCGGCGACAGTCGTCGAACAAGTTGTTGCGAACATCGACATCGGCCCCACCATTCTCGCAGCCGCCGGACTCACCACACCAGTGCCGATGGACGGGCAGAGTTTTCTACAACTTGCCTCCGGACGAATGAAGCCGGCAGATTGGCGACAGAACACGTTGTACGAATACTATTGGGAGTACAACTTTCCGCACACGCCCACGACCTTCGCACTGCGATCCGCGCAGTACAAATTCATCCAGTACCACGGCATCTGGGACCTCGACGAACTGTACGATCTCGAGAGCGATCCGCACGAAGAACACAACCTAATTTTCAGCGAACAACATCAAGATCAAATCAAGAAGATGCGTGCCGATTTGCATCAGACGCTAGAGGTTGCCAGTGCGAACCGAGTGCCCTTCAGCCACAAACGGAACATGGGCCGCGGCCTGCGCCGCCGTAGCGGTTCGAAGCCAGCCGTTTTTCCGCCCCAATGGATGCGCGAGAAGAATTCTCGCGATTAACCGTAGGGCGGGGCTTCTAAGCCTGTTGTTTATACACAAGTTTTCGCCCCGAAGGGCAACCACGTGCCAGCCCAGGGCAAAGCGCAGCGACGCCCTGGGTTAGCCTTTTTCTTTGCGGCCAGTCGGAGTGTACCAACTTGCCATCTGCCTAGGCAGCAAACGGGGCAGCACCCTCGAAAGTGCTTCGGTCGATGAAGCCGAGGTGTCTTAACGAATTCCAAAAATCGCGTATAATGCATAAGTGATGTCGGCAAATGAGGCTGACAAGAAGTGTTGGCTCCTCTTGGCATTGGTTCCAGTCCACATTGGAGTCATAGCAATTCCTGTTAGGTCGCCTACCCAGACTCTTTGAGCAAATATTTTGACTATTGCAAGCAACACTGCTGTAGAAGAAACGCCGAGAA
>JAADGD010000113.1 GCA_013152515.1 Planctomycetota bacterium | reverse complement strand
CGGTTATAAACGCTGAAATAACCGCAGGCTAGCGCCATCGCGGCTAAGGAAAGGGGAGGAACGAGTCTTTTGTGAGATAGTGGCGCTGTCCAATTAGTCTTAATCTAATCTGACCGAGATTAGGAGTAAGAGCAAGATGAAGATTAGGATCAAGACCCTTAAGAGTCTGTCCCCATGCCCCCACACCCGACACAACCTTGACCATCGAACTGCCCACTCCCGATCCCAAACCTCAGACGCGTCGAAAATTTCTTCGTCGTGCGGTTCGCGGTTGCTTGCTCGGCGGTGTGGGAGTTTTGGGGTATGCCTACGGAATCGAGCCTCACTGGATCGACGTCGTTCGGCTGCGGTTGCCGATCGCCCATCTGCCCGACGACCTCGTCGGTCGTCGAATCGTGCAAATCTCCGACATCCACATCGGCGAATCGGTTGCCGACAGCTACATGATCCGTGCGCTCGCCAGCCTCGCCGAGCTTCAGCCCGACTTGATCGCTATCACCGGCGACTTGATGACCAGTCGCGGAGAGGAGCAAATCGAACACACGTTAGAAGTCTTGCAGCACCTCCCCGCTGCTCCGTTGGGTCGATTTGCGATTATGGGAAATCACGATTACGGGTACGGCGGTGGCTATTGGAAGACAGCGAATCGTTTGACCACCGGTTTAACCGATCTCGATGTGCGTGTACTGCGCAACGAAGTGGCTGATGTAGCGGGGCTACAACTGGCAGGTCTTGACGAATTGTTGTTCCGACGCTGTTTGATTAAGCCGACCTTGAGACAACTCGATCCGCTGCGACCGATGCTTGCACTCTGCCACAACCCCGATGCTGTCGATCAACCTGGCTGGGAAGATTTTCAAGGCTGGATTCTCGCCGGCCACACGCATGGTGGGCAATGCAAGTTTCCCGGCTTCGATCCGCCGATCACACCCGTCTGGAACAAGCGTTACACCTCCGGAACGTTCGATCTCAGCGGCAACCGCCAGCTGTACATCAACCGCGGCTTAGGCTATTTTCATCGCGTACGATTCAATTGCCGGCCCGAAGTGACGCTCTTTACGTTGGAACGTGCAGAAACGGTTTGAACAGTTGCTCTGGCGAAAATGCGGTAGCCGTATTAGGCTTACGCATTGTGGCACGCCTCTCCGAGTCGTGAGTGACGAGACTCACGACTCGGAGAGGCGTGCCACAATGGCACCCACAGCAACATGAATCAGCCCTCACTGACTGCCTGGTACCGGCGTTCGATACTACTTCCGACGCTGCTTAGCAGCCTGCTCTGCTGGCTCGCCTTTCCGCCGGTCGGCTGGGGGTGGATAGTCTGGATTGCGCCAATCGGTTGGTTGCTGCCGATCGGCTGGCAAGAGCTGCCTGGGCACCGTCCGTATCGCGCGCTCTGGCTGGCCGGGTTTGTCTTTTGGTTGCTCACCGTGCATTGGATTCGTCTGCCGCATCCGGCGAACTATTTGGCGTTGGTCGTGTTGGCGAGCTACTTGGGCTGCTATCTGCCAGCATTTGTAGCTTTGTCGCGTGTCGGCGTGCACCGCCTGCGGCTGCCACTGTGGCTAGTTGCGCCGGTTGTGTGGACAGGGCTTGACCTAGTGCGGGCGCACATGATCAACGGCTTTTCGATGGGTTCGCTGGCGCACACGCAAGTCGATTTCCTGCCGGTGATACAAATCGCCGATTTGGTGGGCGAGTATGGCGTCACGTTTTTGATTGTGCTGGTGGCGGCGTCCCTAACTCAATCATTTTTCACTCACCAAGTCAGCCTATTCCGACGGTGCTGTCCTCTTTTGGTTGCGATGCCTGCCTTCACAATAGTAACTTTGTACGGATTTTGGATGGTTACTGGTGATGTACATTACAACCGCTCGCCTCCTGGCCCGCGCATTGCGCTGATCCAAGGCAACACACCTGCCGACTGGAAAAGCGATCCCGAAAGGCAGCTCAGCATCATGCAAGAGTACGCACGCCTTTCCGAAGAGGCGGTCGAGCAAGCGCAACAACTGGATGGACGAAGCGTCGACTTGATCATCTGGCCCGAGACGGTCTACCGTTACCCTTTTTTCACCGTCTCGGAAGATTTCATAGCCCCGCCTGATCAATTTCCCGATTCGACACTCAACGCTGCGCAACACGATCTGGCAGAATTCGTGCAGCGGACCGACGCGGCCATCTTGACCGGTATCGATCGCGTCCATCTCTACCCCACAGACTTCGGGCACACACACTTCGAGAACTTCAACTCGTCGATTTTCATCAACAAGCAAGGCGAACTCGTCGGCACTTACGACAAAATGCACCGGGTTATCATGGGCGAGTACGTTCCGTTTGCGGAATGGATACCTTGGCTAGCGATGTTGACACCGATCACCGGCTCGGTGTCGGCAGGGCAACATCCTCAAGCCTTCGAGGTCGATGAATTTATCTATTGCCCCAACATCTGCTACGAAACGACGGTTCCCCATCTGATTCGCCGTCAAGTGCGCGAGCTTGCTGCTGCCGACGCTTCGCCTGACGTGCTGGTCAATCTGACCAACGATGCTTGGTTCTGGGGCTCCAGCGAACTCGATATGCACCTCGCCTGTGGGATTTTCCGTGCCATCGAAATGCGTCTGCCGCTAGTGATCGCCGCCAACGGCGGGCTGTCGGCCTATGTCGATCCGTTTGGCAACGTCCGCCAAGTCACTCCGCGGCAAGAGACCGCGACGCTGCTGGTCGATTTGCCCAAGCGTCCTGCGGCGGGGCTGACCTTCTATGCCCGCTGGGGCGACTGGTTTGCCGGCGTTTGTGTGGTATGCTGTATGGTTTTGGGCGTAGTTGGCTGGTGGGGTCTTGGAAATGGCTATGTCGCCGATGGTGCCGATGCGTTGCATCATTCGTCGCAGAGCGACGTCGCTTCCTAATTCCGCATTCCGAAATCCGAATTCTACATTCCCTTCATGGCCATCGTTCTTCAACTTCAAGATGCTTTCAAGCGCTACGGCGATCAAGAATTGCTTGACGGAGCTAGCTGCGCGCTGCCCGATGACCAAAAGGTCGGCCTCATCGGCCGCAACGGCGCGGGCAAAAGTACGCTCTGCCGAATTTTTTTGGGCGACGAAGAACTCGACGCGGGCGAAGTGGTGCGCAGCCGCAAACTACGGCTCGGCTATTTGCGCCAACACGATCCGTTTGAAGAAGGCGAAACCGTCCTCGGCTTTCTACGGCGCGATAGCGGTCAGCCTGAGTGGCGTTGCGGCGAGATCGCATGGCAGTTTCAATTGCCCGACGCGATGCTCGACCAGCCGGTCCGTTCGCTTTCGGGCGGTTGGCAAACACGTGTGAAGCTGGCGGCGCTGCTGCTACACGATCCCAATTTGCTGATTCTTGATGAACCGACCAACTTTTTGGACCTGCGCACGCAGATGCTATTGGAAGAATTTTTGCGAAACTTTCGTGGTGGTTGTCTGATCGTCTCGCATGACCGAGCGTTTCTCAAGCGGACTTGTAACCACACGCTCGAAATCTCGCGAGGCAAGATGACGATGTTTCCCGGCGATGTCGATCTGTATTTGGAAAACTTGGCCGAACGACGCGAACACGACCAACGCGTCAACGCCGCGACGCTCACCAAACGCAAGCAGCTCGAAACGTTCATCAACAAAAATCGTGCCAACGCCAACACCGCCAGCCAAGCCCGCAGCAAAGCGAAACAGCTCGAGCGCTTGCAGCTCGTCGAAGTGCAAGGCGAAGAGGCGTCGATTAAGTTCAATTTCCCGGTCGTCGATCCCCGCCAAGGTTGCGCGCTACGGACCGAGCAACTGGCGATCGGCTACGCAGAACACAAAGTCGCCACCAAGATTCAACTCGAAATCGACCACGGCATGCGCGTCGGCATTGTCGGCGACAATGGCCAAGGCAAGACGACCTTCTTGCGAACGATTTGCGACTCTCTTGACCCGCTCGACGGCAAGCTCAAATGGGGCTACGGCTGCCAAGTCGGCGTTTACGCCCAACACGTTTACACGACGCTGCCAGAGAATCAAACGGTCGACGACTACCTGCACTATCAGTCCGCCCCCGGCACGACGATCCAACAAGTCAAAGACGTCGCGGGAAGTTTGCTGTTCACTGGCGAGTTGATCCAAAAAAAAATAAAAGTGCTTAGCGGTGGCGAACGGGCCCGACTCGTGCTGGCGGGGCTACTACTCCAAAAACACAACGTGCTGATTCTCGACGAACCGGGCAACCACCTCGACGTCGAATCGGTCGAAGCCCTGGCCGACGCCCTCTGCCGCTACCGAGGCACCGTTATTTTCACCAGCCACGATCGCCACTTTATGCACCGCGTCGCGACCGCTGTGATCGAAGTTCGTAACGGCAGCGTCGTCAGCTATCCAGCAAACTACGACGACTACGTCTACCGCACTCGCAAAGAACTAGAAGCCGGCCTCCGCGCCGAACACACCACACGCGGTACGCCCGAACTAGGTGCCAACGCGGATTCCCAATCTGGTTCCCAAAAGCTTGGCGGTCGCGAAGAACGCGAACTGCAAAAAAGGCTCAAAGCGACCGAACGCAAAATCGCCAAGCTCGACGAAGAAAAAAAAGCGATTAACAGCCAGCCGCTGGATGCCGTCGATGCCAAGGTAGCTCAGCAACAACACCAACAGCTAGCCACCTTGGCCAGCGAAGTCGAGCAACTCGAAGAAGAGTGGATGGAAATTTATAACGAGCTGGAAGACGCGTGAGGCGATCGGCAGATAGGAATTCACCTACATTGGCTCAATGGCAAAATAATCGTTAAAAAACGTCGAAAAACGTCGAAAAAATCTCACCGGAAAAAATGAACCACGACGACACGACGAACACGACGGAATATTGCGTTGTGCCCGTCGTGTCGTCGTGGTTCAATTCCCAGGCACTGCGGAAAATCCCTTCCTCGAAGCTGGTAAACTCTCATCTGCCGCTCGCCTAAATTTGGTAACCATTCACGGAAAAAAAGAAAAAGCCGCTGATGAACGCTGATAAACGCAGATATTTGAACTTGGGTTTCGCATCTGCGTTCATCGGCGTCCATCTGCGGCTCTTCGCTTTCCCTGCTGTCGTTGCAAGAGGCTCGCTGGCCCCGTGAATGTTTACTAAATTTGCTCCCCCGACGTATTCAGCCAACGATGTCACCCAACAACAGACCGACGGCGTAGGCCAAGCCGGCGGCTCCGCTGCCGATCAGTAGCGTTTCTAATCCAGCGCGAAACCAGGACTCATCGACGAACCACGACTTGGCTGTTCCGACCAAGAAAAAGGCAACGCCGGTCAGTATCGTGCTCGCCCAATAGGGTTGTGTTAGCGTTGCGGGAGCAAACCAGCCGTACACAAACGGGGCGAGCGGAATAAATCCGACCACCACAAACGCGATCAGCGTCATGACTGCCGCCCGAGTCGCGGAAGGGCCTTCCAGCGGCATCCCCAATTCTTCGACCAGCATCGTATCGACCCAACGCCGCTGATCCGCCGTGATCACGTCGACCACATGCTCTAGTTGCTCTGCTTCAAAACCTTTGTTAGCGAATATTTGGCGGATTTCTTCACGTTCGCCTTCGGGGTAGGCGGCAATATGCTGCTCTTCGATCCTGCGCGCCTTTTGGCGGAGTTCCTCTTCGGCCTTCGTTCCCAGGAAATTGCTCGCCGCCATGCTAAAGCCATCGCCCACGAGATTGGCCATCCCCATAATGATAATCACTTCCGAAGAAAGTCCAGCGCCTGCCACTCCTGAAACAACCGCAAAAGTCGTCACGGTGCCATCGATCGCACCGTAGACGAAGTCGCGCAAGTAGCTGTGTGTGGTTTGAGCTTGCAGACGCTGACGAATACGATCGGGCGTATGCGCAGCGGCAAGATCCTCTTGGTCAGTCGTAGGAGAACGGTCGGCAGACAAAGGATCGATCGGACTGGGCATCTAGAGAGTTAATTCCTGAGGCTCGATATGATACTTTTCGATCAACCGGTACAAGCTGCGTCGGCTGACCCCCAACGCTTTAGCAGAACGCAACTTGTTGCCTTGCTCGTGCTGGAGCGCCTGAACAACTCGTGCCCTAGTGAGCGACGCCAAATCGGCATCTGCGGCCAAAACGGTCGCTCGGGCGTGGACGGCACTGCCCAAAACCTCCGGCGGCAAGTTTTCTTTGGAAAGCACTTCGTCGTCGGCCAACATCTTAGCACGTTCGATCGCGTTGATCAGTTGACGCACATTTCCTGGCCAAGCATAGCGGGCAATCGTCTTACGGCACGCTGGTTCAAATTCCCAACCAGGTCCCGCAAAGTGATCTGTTAGTAGCAGAACATCATCGCCCCGATCTCGCAAGGGTGGAAGGACAATCGTCATCACATTGATGCGATAATACAGATCTTCGCGAAATCGTTTCGCCTCGACCTCTTGTACCATGTTGCGATTCGTCGCGGCGATAATTCGCACATCGACGCGACGTTCCTTCAGCGATCCGACGCGGCGAAGTGAACCATCTTCTAGCACACGTAGCAATTTTGGCTGCAGCGCCGGGGACAGTTCGCCGATTTCATCGATAAACAAAGTGCCTCCGTCAGCAACTTCAAACAATCCCGGTTTCGAGGCCAGTGCGCCGGTGAAAGACCCTTTTTCGTGTCCAAAGAGTTCGCTCTCAAGCAACTGCTCAGGCAGCGCGGCGCAGTTGATCACCACGAGCGGCTTATCCGCACGGCGACTTGCTTCGTGCAGCGCGGCCGCCACCAGTTCTTTGCCCGTCCCACTTTCGCCTTGTATGAGAATCGGTTTGTCGGAAGGTGCTACGCGTTCGATCAAACGAAACACTTCTTCCATCGAGCGAGAATCGCCAACCATGTGATGTTTAGGAGCACTATGTTTGATCAGGGCCCTGAGTTGGCGATTTTCTTTGCGAATGCTGCCTGACTCAGCTGCTTTCTGTACGATCGCGTCGAGTTGCTTCATGCGAATGGGTTTGGTCAGGAAATCATACGCTCCCAGCTTCATCGCTTCGACTGCCGTCTCGATGGTGCCTTCGCCCGTCAGCAGAATGACTTCGGTCTCAGAATTGTCTTCCCGAATCTTTTCCAGCAGTTCGACGCCCGACATGCCAGGCATCAACACATCGAGAACCGCTACATGGAACGCTCGACTTTGTATTTTTTCGAGCGCGATTTCAGCATTTGCCGCCTCGTCGACATGATATCCCAGTTGGCCGAAGTAATTGACGAGCCCTTTGCGCAGCTCATCGTCGTCGTCGACAAACAAGACGTCCAATTTCGTGTCGGGTGCTGCCATCTTACTTTCGCATTAGTTTTGAGTGGCCTGTAGCGTCTGCATGTGTTTTACGTCATGCTATCTAGGCGTGGAAGTGACCGCGGAGAAGATCGCTGGTCTTGTCGCAATTTAAGTGCCAAAATGCCCGTTGCGGAATAAACTGCCATTTCAATGCTTCTTGCCCGCTCGTTTGAAATGAGCTCGCCCAGGCAGTAATATGCGACTGTGCGAGTTCGCACAACCGCACACTGGGCCAACCTGAAATCTATTCGGCTTTCCCCCACTCCATGAGTTACGCCTCGATTCTCGCCGAACAAGCTGCCCGTTGGCCCGATGGCTACGATCGCACATTGGTTGCGGTCTATTTGGCGGTGATTTTTGGCTTACCACTGTTGGGTTACGTTTTTATGGCCCTCGATTTTCGGCGGTATTTACGATCGCTGCGGCGGGCGTTGGTGCTGGTAGCTTCGGCTGTGCCGGTCACTCCGTACTGGGCGCTCCGCAGTCGTCCTGTTTGTCTGAAGACCTTGGGATTGCAACTTCCCTGTACGGAAGAAGAGGTGACGACCTCATACCGTGAGCTGGCCAAGGAACTGCATCCCGACCGCGGTGGTGACTTAAATCACTTTTTGCGATTACAGCGCCATTTTGAGCAGGCACTCCAACTTGTGCGTAAAGAGTCGCAACTGGACGATCAAGCGCGTACCGTTCGCAACTAGCTAGCACTCGATCTGCTCTTGCTGCTACGTCAGCCGGAGAGGTAGTATCTAGCCCTACGAATCGTCTGTCTCGCTGCATGCCTCTGTCTCGCTGCATGTAAGTGGTGATTTGCATCTAGTGTACTGATGCGCAGAAACATGCTCGCTACTATGAGCCAACACGCCGGAAAGGAATCTGGATGCTGACCACTTTGGCCCAGCTTGCAAAGCTCGTGGAAGGTCGTCTCGACATAGCTGTCGCTGGCGACGAGGAATTGCCAATCGCCGGCGCTGCGACGCTCGAAGTGGTGCAGACGGGAGAAATCACGCTTGCCGATCACGAAGATCGAGCAGCCGACCTCGCAAATTCTGCGGCGACTGCAGCGATTGTGACTGCTGAAGTTCCTTCCCCCGGCAAGCCCACGATCGTCGTCGAAGACGTTCATGCCGCGTTTGCCAAAGTCGTGACACACTTCCGGCCTCAACGCTCCTGCCAGTCCGTTGGCATCAGCCCAGCGGCGTCCATCAGCCCGACCGCCCAAATTGCCAAAGGCGTGGATATCCATCCAGGTGCTAGCATCGGCGACGATGTCGTGATTGGTGCCGGCTCGATTATCCATGCTGGCGCGCGCGTGATGGCAGGCTGTCGACTTGGCTCAGACGTAACGCTCTTCCCGAACGTGGTGCTGTACGAAGAAACCCGTGTCGGCGATCGAGCGATCATTCATGCTGGCGCTGTCCTTGGCGCTTACGGATTCGGCTACCGAGAACGTGAAGGCCAACACAAACTGTCGGCCCAGTTGGGCAATGTCGAAATCGGCAGCGACGTCGAAATCGGTGCCTGTGTCACAATCGATCGTGGCACTTATGGTTCGACGATCATTGGGGACGGCACCAAAGTCGACAACCTCGTGCAGATCGCCCACAACTGCCGAATCGGCAAACACAACCTTATTTGCAGCCAAGTCGGCATCGCCGGCAGTTCGTCGACCGACGATTATGTCGTGATGGCGGGACAAGCGGGCATCCGCGATCATGTCCACCTTGGCGAGCGGGCGATGGTCTTCTCCAAAGCAGGCGTGACCAACAACGTCGAAGCAGGCCAAGTCGTACTCGGACAACCCGCCACGCCGATCCGCAAACAAAAACTCCAAGTGGCGGCCATCTCGAAACTACCCGAGATGCGGAAAGAATTCCGCGCGATGAAGCGTCAACTTGCCGCGCTGCAGCAACAATTGGAAGACGAAGTCAAAGAGAAAACCGGAGACCAAGCAGCGTAGGATAGGCTTCTAGCGAATAATCATGCTTTCACATCAAAACAAAAAAACTACCGCCACAAACACAGATTCACCCATCGGACTACTTGCCGGCTGGGGAAAGTTTCCGTTTGCCGTTGCCGAAGCGCTGCGTGAGGCTGGCCACCGCGTAGCAGGCGTGGGGATTATTGACCACGCTGATCCTCGACTGGAAGAACTTTGCGACCACTTCGACTGGATCGGCATCGGCGGCATTGGCAAAGCGATACGCCACTTTCGCAGTTGGGGAGTCACTCGCGCTACGATGGCAGGCAAAGTCCACAAAGTGTTGTTCTATCAACCGGGTTGGTGGCTCAAACATCGACCCGATTGGAAAACGATTCGCGCCTTTTCGCCTCAACTGTTTTTCGGCTCCGACGATCGCCGGGACGACACCTTACTGCGCACCGTCGTGGCCGCCTTCGCCCGCGATGGTATTACGTTTGAACCCCCGACCGATTTTGCTCCCGAGCTACTCGTAAGTGCCGGTCAGGTTGCCGGTAAGCGACTCACCAACAAACAACAAGGCGACGTCGAATTTGGTTGGAAGATCGCCAAATCGATGGGCGGTCTCGACATTGGACAAAGCATTTGCATCAAGGATCAAACCGTGCTAGCTGTCGAGGCGATCGAAGGCACCGATCTCTGTATCCGCCGCACGGGCGAGCTTTGCACGACGGGCGGATTTACCGTCGTCAAAGTTGCCAAACCGCAGCAAGACATGCGTTTCGACGTGCCGACCGTTGGCATCCAAACGCTGGAAACGATGGCTGCTGCCGGTGGCGAAGTGTTGGCCATCGAAGCCGACCGCACGATCGTCCTCGATCTGCAAGAGTTTACCGCCGAGGCAAAGCGTCTGAAAATTGCTGTCGTCGCATTCAACGAGTCGGCTGCGCGCGCCGTGGCGTAGAGCCGATATCTTCGCAGATATTGGGGGATTTCGCCAAATCATTCGAGGATTGAGCAGGTCTCCTCCGAAACTTGGTGACGAGACCGGGGTTGTATCTAGTGTGGACCGGCATGATAGGCTGGTTACTGACAGCTGAGCTTCTCGAAGGGAATAACCGATGTCACCCCAGTTTTTTGTCAGTGCGGCAGTATGCCTCGCCCTCACGTTGGTTTCTTCCGCTACCGCTGGACCTTCGCCGGCAAGTGTCGCGAAGCGTATCGATCGGGCTCTTGCTCACGATGTTTTCACGGACAGCTCGGTTTTGGCTCCCCGTTCGGACGACGCCACTTTCCTGCGACGTGTCACACTCGACATCGTTGGCGATATTCCGTCGCCCGAGGCGGTGATCGCTTTTCTGCTCGATCCGTCGACCGACAAGCGCGAGCGACTCGTGCAGAAACTTCTCGACGATCCGCACTACGGGCAAAACTGGGCCCGCTACTGGCGTGACGTGGTTTTTTATCGTGCGCAAGAAGAGCGTGCCCAGATCGCCGCCAACGCGATGGTCGTCGACCTTGCCAAGCAGCTCAACAATGGCGCCGGCTGGGATCGCATCGCGACCGATTTTATCACTGCTCGTGGAGACGTGAAAGAAAATGGCCATGCCGCAATCATCATGGCCCAAAATGGTCGCACCGAAGAAACGACCGCCGAGATGTCGCGGATCTTTCTCGGCATTCAGATTCAATGTGCCCAATGCCACGATCATCCCACCGATCGCTGGAAACGCGAACAGTTTCACGAGCTCGCCTCTTTCTTTCCACGCATCGCTGTGCGCCCCGTTCGCGCGATGACCAAACGAAGTTTCGAGGTCTACAGCAGCGACCGCTACCGCAACAAGCGACGCAAAAACGCCAACAACGATCGGCGTCCCCAGGCGGAACACCGAATGCCTGACCTAGAACATCCCGAGAAGGCCGGCAAATTGATGCAGCCCAAGTTCTTTCTCACCAGTGCCAGCCTACCTGCTGGTGCCCGCGACACCGAACGTCGCGAACAGTTGGCCCAGTGGCTGACCGACAGCGAATGGTTCGCCATTGCGATCGTCAACCGCATGTGGTCGGAGCTAGTCGGCGAAGGTTTTTACAAGTCGGTCGACGATATTGGCCCCGATCGCGAAGCGACTGCCCCGACGGCAGTTAAATTGCTGGCCAAAAAATTCAGCGAAAACGACTACGATCTCAAATGGTTGCTGGCAACGATTTGCCAAACCGAGGCCTACCAGCGCGAAACCCGACCCCGCCGTGGACCCGATGGCACGCCATTTGTCGCGAACGTGCCGCAGCGATTGCGGAGCGATCAACTGTTTAACGCTTTGTTCACCGCACTGAATGTCGACGAAACAAGCAGCGCCCCGTCTGGCAACCGAGGCAACAACCGACGACGGCAATCGGGTCCACGCGACAAATTTGCCGCCCTGTTTGGCTTCGACCCTGGCGATTCTCGCGAAGATGTCGCCGCGACGATCCCTCAATCTCTCGCGCTGATGAACTCCTCCGAAGTCAATCGCTACATCAAACCCAAAAAATCCAGCCTGCTGAATCAATTACTCCACGAAATTGACGACGACGAATCGTTAATCGTCGAGCTTTACTTACGCTGCCTGAGTCGCGAGCCACAAGACAAGGAACTCGCGACAGCGATGACGTATTGCGAAGATGTACCCAAGCGGAGCGAGGCCTTTGAAGACTTGCTCTGGGCACTGATCAACTCGGCAGAGTTTCAATATCGAAAATAAATGTTATTCATCAAGCTACCCTTTACCGAACCGCGCCCGTAAGGAAGCGTCGCAAGAAGTTTAACGGCGAGCGGCAGATGAGAATTTACCTGCGAAGAACCGGACGCTAGCGCGTTGCGGCTGATAAAATCAGCCGCTTGGCGCTAGCCTGCGGTT
>JAADGD010000168.1:597-17982 GCA_013152515.1 Planctomycetota bacterium | reverse complement strand
GAGAACGTACCCACGCGAAACCGCAGGCTAGCGCCAAGCGGCTGATTTTGTCAGCCGCAACGCGCTAGCGTCCGGTTCTTCGCAGGCAAATTCTCATCTGCCGCTCGCCTATCCGTGCAATCCGTGGTTTTTGACTTAACGCTGTAGTACTAGAAGCCCTATCCTACGTCTCTAGGAGTCTTCCCACTTTGCCAAGATCAACCGTTTTTTTGATGGCTTTCGCCGTTTGTTGCTTCTCGACGCCAGCCTCGGCGGCGCGAGTCGACGGAAAATTGACCCTCCGCGTTCTCGACAAGCAGACCGGTCTACCGATCCCTGTCCGCATGGAACTCCGCAACGGGCGCGGCCGGCCCGTGCGAGTCCGCGCAGAAGGGGTCATTACGCACGACGATTACTTTGTGTTCGATGGTCAGGTGACTTTGAAACTTCGCAAAGGCCCCTACGAATTCCTTATCGAGGCCGGTCCCGAGTACCAAACCCGCCCCGGCCATTTTACGATCGAACGCCGCGCCGAGGATAGCACCGAAATCACGCTCGAGCGACGAGTCGACATGCAAGCCGAAGGTTGGTGGGCCGGCGACTTGGACGTCCGCCAGCGCACCCAAGACCTGCCGCTGCTGATGCGCGCGACTGGGGTCAACCTCGCCCCCATTTTCGTGCGAGAAAATGTCCAAGGCCGATGTCAGCAAGAAAAACACCCCGAAAAACTCATCGAACAATACTTCGGCACCATTCACCTCGGCCCCCGATACGCACTCGACCACCGTCGCGGCGGCGGGCTCCTCGTTTACGATGAAGCCGGAACCAAAAAGCCCCTCCGTATCTGCCAACTAAAACCCGACGCCTCCTCGCTTGCGGTTTCGCAGTCCGATAACGACACAGAAGCCACCCTCATCGCCCTCACCCCCTTCGCCTGGGACCTCCCGCTTTGGATCGCCGCTGGCAAACTCGACGCGATACAAATCATCCACCGTCACGCCTTAGCCGACGACGTGGTCGACAACGAAGGCTGGGGCCGCAAACGCGACAAAACTTTTTTCCCCGGAAAAACAGGCAACGGACGCTGGAGCGAAACGATCTATCATCACTTGCTCAACTGCGGATTGCGAATCCCGCCAGCCGCCGGCAGCGGCTCGGGAGCCAACAAAAACTCCGTCGGAACCAACCGCGTTTACGTCCATTGCGGCGAAGATTTTTCTCGTGAGAGCTGGTTCGCCGGTCTACGCGAAGGCAAAGTGATCGTTACCAACGGCCCACTGCTTCGGACCGAGGTCTCGGGGCATCCGCCCGGGCATCAATTTCAGCTCGACGCTGGCGAGTCACGCGACTTTCAGATTGCACTCGGCCTAGCCTTCTACGAAAAAGCCCCCGTCGAATACCTGGAAATCGTAAAAAACGGTCGCGTCGTCCACGAAATCCGGCTGGGCGAGCTTGCCAAAAAGCAAGGCCGCCTGCCAGCCCTCAACTTTGACAGCAGTGGTTGGTTTTTGGTGCGAGCGATGACCAGCACCACCAAAAACTACCAATTCGCCACCACCGGCCCGTACTACGTCGAGTCCAACTACCAGCCACGCATCAGCCGTAAGAGCGTCCAGTTCTTCCTCGATTGGCTCGATGCCGCAGCCGTTGAATTTACCGACAATCAAACGGTACTCGCTAACATCAAGGCAGCGCGACCATTTTGGGAAGACCTGTTGGGCAAGGCGAATGCAGATTGAAACGATCAAGCAGCGAGTCAAGACGTTTTACTACGCGAACGCTTCTCCGAGGCTTTCCCATTCGGGCTTTCTACGAGCGAAAAAGATTGCAACGCATCGCATGCCCGTGCCACTTCGAGCAACTCCTGTTGCGCCCGATGCTCTGATTCGCCGTTCCACGCTTTGGCGCGCACATAGGTACCATCCGTCTGGAGAATGCGAGCCCGTGTGTTGTCGTTCAAATAGAGGGGCACAATTTCGTTGCAAATGCGATGTTTCAGATCGGCGTCTTCGATAGGGAACATCACTTCGACGCGTCGCTCAAAATTGCGGGGCATCCAATCGGCACTCGACAGAAAGACTTGCCTCTTCGTTCCTTCGCCAAAAATGAAAATTCGGCTATGTTCTAGAAAACGATCCACGATACTGCGCACATCAATGTTCTCGGAAATTCCTGGCAAGCCGGGACGCAGGCAACAAATGCCGCGTACCACCAACTCGATCGGCACGCCGGCCTGACTGGCAGCGTACAACGCCTCGATCGTCTCTTGGTCGACCAGGGAATTGAGCTTCGCAAAAATCCGCGACTTCTTGCCCTCACGGGCTCGCTCTGCCTGCTCGTGAATCAAGGCAATCGTGCGTCGACGCAAATTCTGCGGCGCGACCACGAGCTTGGTCCACTCGTGCCCCTGCGAGTAGCCGGTCAGGAAATTGAACAATGCCGTGGCGTCGTCGGCAAAATTCTTATCCGAGGTAAACAGTCCCAGATCGGTATAAAGCTTGGCCGTGCTGGGATTATAATTGCCGGTACCAAAGTGAACATAACGGCGCACTTTCTTTCCCTCTTGCCGAACGACCATCGCCAGTTTGCTATGGGTTTTCATGTCCATAAACCCGTAGACCACATGCACACCGGCAAGTTCCATTTGTCTAGCCCAGACGATATTGTTCGCCTCGTCAAAACGGGCTTTCAGCTCGACCAGCGCCGTCACATGTTTTCCGTTTTCGGCCGCTTTCATCAGGGCGCGCACAATAGGGCTGTCTCCGCTGGTGCGATAAAGCGTCTGCTTGATCGCCAACACTTTGTCGTCATCGGCTGCGGTTTCGATAAAGTGGACCACCGGGTCGAACGAGTCGTACGGATGATGGAGCAGCACGTCGCGGTCGGCGATCTCAGCAAACATATCGTCTTTGGGTCTCAGCCCCAGTGGCTGACGCGGCACGAAAGGTTTGCTGGAAAGGTGCTCTTTGTCACTCAACTGCGTCATCTCCATCAGACACGTCATGTCGAGCAAACCATCAACGCGGTAAATTTCGCTATACTTTTCTCCATCGACTTCCAGCTTAGTGTGAAGACTCTCTTCTTCGACAATCATGCCCAACAGGTCGCGATTCATTCGCGTGTCGACCTCCAGCCGAACGGCTTCGAGATGTTGGCGTTTGCGCAAACGCTGCTCGATCGCTTGCAGCATGTCGTCGGCCTCTCGCTCCAAAAGATCAACGTCCATATCTCGCGTCACACGAAACGATGCATGATGCGCAATTTCGTAACCACCGAAAAGCTCGGGTAACTTTAAGGTAAGAATTTCCTCCAGCAAAATGTACGTGTTCTCACCCGGAGATCCCAGCGGAATAAATCGTGGCAATACCTGTGGTAACTGCACGACCGCAAACAGATCGGTCGGTCCCAAACCGCTCGTGCGTTGGAGCAAGGCAACCAAGTACAGGCCTAGATTATGAAATCGCGGACTGGGGTGGCTGGGATCGATGGCCATCGGCGTCAAAATCGGAAACGCCCGTTGACGGAAAAACTCGTTCACTTGCTTCTTCTGCGACTTATCAAGATCTTGCGCCGTCAAGATATGAATCTCTTCGGCAGCCAATGCCGGCAAAATCGCCTCGTTGAAGCAAGCGTATTGTTCCTTGACCAACCGTCGCGTCCGTTGCGAAATTTTGAGCAGTTGCGATAACGGGCGTAATCCGTCGGCGGGCACATCTTGCGCTGCAACTCTGCCAAATGCCTGCTCGCGCAAGCCGGCGACGCGAACCATAAAAAACTCGTCCAGGTTCGAGCTAAAGATCGATAAAAATTTTACGCGTTCTAGTAACGGATTCGATTCGTCTTGTGCCTCTTCCAGGACACGCGCATTGAACTCCAGCCAACTCAACTCGCGGTTGATAAAATGCTCGGGTTGAAAATTATGTGTCGTATTCATGAAAAGTAGGCGAGTTTTTTTGTCGGTGGCTTAGCCTTGCTCGTAGCTTAGCACAGGACCTATTATAACCTACCTTACAGCCATGTTTTACGAGGGCACTGAACTACAAGCATCCGGGAAAAGCTTGCTTTTCTTCGGAAAAAAACTTATTGGAGCGGTTTTGCTGCTTCGCTTTCTCAGTACGTAGAGCGAGAGGAGCCTCCAACGAGTTCATCCAACTGAAGTGAAACCTTTCGTCGAAGCGTTGCCACACCGCTCACGCCTGCACCAGATCCATTTATGTATTTCCATTGCGACGAACACACTCAACGCCAACGCCCACAAGCTGGCGAAGGTCGTTAGGCTGAGCGGTTCTACGTGCAGAACTTTTTGTCCTAGCGGCACAAACATTATGCCGAGATGAAGCAACAAGGCGATCAGAACGCCACCAAGCAAAAATGGGCTGCGGAAGGGAGACAGTCGCAGTGCAGATTTTGTTTCGGATCGGCAGTTGCCGATGTGAATATTCTCGAACAAAACCATCAACAACAACAGAGCGTTGCGTGCCGTTGCTACAGACCAACCCACCCGTAACATCCACCAAAAAGCACCAAAACCGACAAGCCCCATCACAAGTGCGGCGACTACGGTACGCTCAATCATCAAACGATTAAAAATATTTTCTGAAGGTGGCCTCGGAGGACGTTTGAGTACATCTCCTTCATTCGGTTCAAATGCCAAAGCCACATCTTGAATGCCGTTGGTGACAAGGTTCAACCAAAGTAACTGTACAGCCAGAAGTGGCAGCGGTAGTCCTGCCAGCAATGCCAGAACGACAAGAACAACTTCAGCGGCTCCGGTCGAAATCAATAGGTAGATCACCTTGCGAACATTATCATACGCCACCCGCCCTTCCTCGATACCGGTAACGATCGTAGCAAAGTTGTCGTCGCTGATAACAAGCTCGGCGGCTTCGCGCGCCACATCCGTCCCCGACTTGCCCATTGCCACACCGATGTTGGCAGCACGGAGCGCTGGCGCGTCATTGACCCCATCGCCAGTGACGGCGATGAAATGGCCGACTCGACGTGCTGCATCGACGAGTTCCAGCTTTTGACGCGGGGCGACACGTGCGAAGACACGCGCTGTCTTGACGGCTGCTTCCATTTCCGCCGGCGACATCTTTGCCAATTCGCTGCCAGTAACAACCTGATTGGGTTCACTCGCCAAATCCAAGTCACGCGAAATTGCCAGTGCTGTCACTGGATGGTCGCCGGTGATCATGCAAGTGCCAACGCCCGCTTCGCGGCACTCTCGGATAGCGTCATATACCCCCGGCCTTAACGGATCGATCATCCCGACAAACCCTAGGAAAATCAGATCCGAAGGTTCTGGAGCAACTTGTGCAGAATCAAGCCGCGCAGGTAACGTGCCCTCGGCCAATGCCAGTACCCGGTACCCTTGTTGGCTCATCGATTCGGCGAGTCGAAGCATCTCTTCAACCTTTTGCAACACCTCTTTGTGCGAGGCCTCGTTCGGTTGCGGCGTAGGCTCCCAATGGCACATGGCCAACACTCTTTCCGGCGCCCCTTTCACGAACACATCAACAGCCTCTTCTGCTTGATGGTAGGTTGCTGCAAATTGTCGCTCAGGCTCGAAGGGAATCTCATTGACTTGTGGGTGGCTCGCTAGTCCAGCCTCGCGTGTCCAGCCGAGTTTGTGAGCCATCGCGAGTAAGGCAAGATCAACAGCATCGCCGCGCCAAATCCACTTGCCATCACGGCGATGCAAGTCTGCCTCGTTGCACAGAACGGCGACACACGCAAGACGGGCGAGTTCTGAGTGGCCGCCTGTTTCGATCTCATACCCGTCCCGCGTGACCTGACCTTCCGGGACAAATCCCTCGCCACTGACTTCGTATCGCTCACCGGTCGGCAGTCGTATTTCACGAACGGTCAACTCGTTGCAAGTCAACGTGCCGGTCTTGTCACTTGCAATCAACGTGCAGCTTCCTAGCCCTTCCACCGCAACAAGCCGACGAACAATCACACCACGACGAGCCATGCGCGCTGTCCCAACAGCCAAGGCAACCGTCAACGCGACCGGCAGTCCTTCTGGGATGGCCGATACGGCCAAGGCAACCGAAAAAAGAAACATCTCGTGAACACTATGATCATGAAGCACTACACCCAGCAAGGCCACCGCACAAGCGGCAGCCAACACCGACGCAGCCACGACCCGCGTAAAGCGTTCTAAACGCTCGATCAGCGGCGGCTTTCCTCCGATTGCACTCATCACATCTAACGCTAACTGGCCTACATGCGTGGCCGGACCGGTTGCCACGACCAAGCCTTGGGCACGTCCACGTACAACAATGGAGCCCGCAAACGCCATATTCCGTCGATCACCAACGGTCGTCTGCACGTCTCCCTCCCAAGTGGGGTCTTTTGAAGACGCTAACGATTCGCCCGTCAAAAGTGATTCGTCGATCTCGAGCCCGTGAGCTGAGACGAGCCGCAAGTCTGCCGGTACCCGATTCCCGGACTCTAGACAGACGGTATCACCTAGCACGACATTCTCTGCTTCTATTTCACAAACCTCGTCGTCCCTCACAACGGCGACGCGGAATTGTAGCAATTGCTGCAAGGCCTGCGTACTCTTCTCAGCACGCCACTCCTGATAACCACCGATCAAAGCATTCAGGCCGAGTACGGCAGCAATAAACGTAGCATCCGTGGCCTCACCAATCGCAACCGAAACCACAGCAGCAACACCAAGAATGGCAATCAAAGGACTACGGAATTGACGCAGACCGATCTGCCACCAAGCCGGAGGCGGTGTGTGTGGGAGTACATTCGGTCCAAATTTCTCAAGGCGCGCCACCGCTTCCGATTCGCTCAGACCAGCAGGAGTCGCATCCAAAGATTGTTCTAACAACGGCAATTTGAATGCGTGCCAAGCTTGTCTCTGTTGGGATTGGTAGGTCATTTACCCATCCGTTCTTACAAATGATTCCTAGCTGAGTAATGCTTTCTGTCAAAACTTACGAGCAGTTGTTTAGCCTATCCCAGAATCCATTCATAGCACGGTTCCTGGGACTTGCGGTCTTCTTAGGCATCGTTTTTCACGGCCTGGGGGACCGTGCTACGGTTCTGGGATAGGCTCTTAATCCTGCTCCTCATCAAGTGTCACCGGCGATCGAAAACCCTCTGGCTTGACAGCCAACAGCGAGCAGGAAATTTGGGGCAAAAGCCGTTCCGCCGTGTTGCCTGTGATGAAACCAGAAATACCCGTGCGCCCCACCGTTCCCATAATGATCAAGTCGATGTTGTGCTGCTCGGCGCAATCCATAATCGCGATGACAGGCGGTTCTGTCGTGAGGTGTAATTGAGCCGGTTGCGACAAATTGGCGTTGGCAAGTTGCGCCCGAATGTGTTTTTCGGCTTCACGGCGATACTCGTCTTTTTTCTCTGCCGAGATGTCTGCGGGAAATATGTAATCCAACTCGGGATACTCGGCGGCATGAAGGACATGCAGTTGGGCTTGCTGAAGCTGCGCCATGGAACAGCCGAGATCCATCGCAAGATCACCGACCGGCCGCAAATCGTGAGCGACGAGAATGGAGTCGAATAGTTGGTCTTCAAGAGGCTGCGTCACCCAAACAGCACACGGGCATTTCCGTAGGAGTTTGATTCCGGTGCTGCCCAGAAGATATCCTTGCATAGCGCTGATATGGCGAGTCCCCACAAGCACCAAGTCATGCCCCTCGCGCAGCACATGGCGAATCAATTCAACCCAACTCTTCCCATACGAGAGGTGGCTTTCCGCTTCCACGCCTTCTTCCCGAGCCTTTGTTACCAGCTTAGCCAGTTGGTTCTCAGCTTCGTCCAAGATCGTAGACTCGTCCGAACTGCTTTCGGCGATTAGTCTTTGGACTTTTGCCGATAAGTCCAGCGAGGAAAAAAAACACACCGACGTGGAATTCTGTTTGGCCAACCACAACGCTTGACGAACCGCTCCTGCATTGGGAGCCGAAAGTTCTTCGGCTACCAAACGGTCGCCCCAAGACAAATCAACGCCAACCAAGATTTTCATAAATCGTTTCATGCTAGTTTTCCTACGACAAACTCGCACGTTCCGTATGACACCATGGCCGCTCGATCTGGGCTGAGCGAAAACGCCCAGTCATTCGGAAGAATCCGCACACAGCCTTTGAACTTCGTACGCCGCGAAGGGAACGTCACAAGCCCGCTGCTTAGACAGGCATTTTGTGTGCCAATTCACACAGACAAAGACTCTAGCTTAAAACTCGAGAATCTGCGGGAAGAATGGGGTGTCGACACAAAATAGAACGCTTGAAGCCTCAGCAAAAACCTATCCCCCCGATTTTTCCAGTTGCATACCTGATTTTGGTATGCGGTGGCGTGATTTGTTACGACAAAAAATTGATTCCAGTAGGTCCAAGAAAATCGAAAATCTAGGGATTCACTCCGTAGGATTCGATCCCACTAGACATTATACTGCCGTCTTCCTCTTACGTGAGTTTTGTACAAAGCGTAAGGTCGGAAACCACGGATTGCACGGATACCACTGATTTTGGAGAGTGTTGGCTGGTTTGCTGATGGGGTCGTGAATGGTCAACAATGTTCAACGATTCCAGTTTGTCAGCGCAGTACGATTAGGCAAGTAAAGATTATCCCATGATGTCCACCGAATCGACTTTCGATAAATTACTCTTTACCCCTGGCCCGCTAACGACCAGCAAGACGGTCAAGCAGGCGATGCTGAGGGATCTTGGATCGCGTGATGAGGTGTTCATCGAGCTGCTACGAGAAGTCAGAAACGAATTGGTCGCCCTTGGCGGAGTTTCTGGAGAAAATTTTACCGCCGTGCTGATGCAAGGCAGCGGCACTTTTAGTCTGGAAGCTGTCTTGTCTTCGACCGTCCCGCCTGACGGCAAAGTGCTGATCGCCGTCAACGGCGCCTACGGACGTCGCCTAGTTCTGCTCGCCGAAACTTTGGGAATTGAAACCGCGACTCTCGAATTCCCCGAGAACATGCCCGTCGACCCTGCTGCTGTAGCTCAAGCCCTCGCTGACGATCCTACGATTACTCATGTCTCGATCTGCCATTGTGAAACGACTTCGGGAGTGATGAACCCGATCGAGATGGTAGGTGAAGTCGTCCAGGACGCCGGCAAGCGTTACTTTGTCGATGCGATGAGCAGCTTCGGTGCGGTTCCTCTTAATCTCGAAGAAGCGAAGATTGACTATCTCGTATCTTCTGCGAACAAGTGTATCGAAGGAGTCCCCGGATTTGCGTTTGTACTGGCCCGACGCGAAGCGTTGGAAGAAACCGCAGGCTGGGCACGAAGTGTTTCGCTTGATCTCCTCTCGCAAGTTCGTGGTTTGGAAAAGAACGGACAATTTCGGTTCACTCCACCAACACATGCCATCCTCGCTTTTCGCCAAGCTATTCGAGAGCTTCACGAGGAAGGGGGCGTCGAAGGACGCGGCAGACGCTACGCTGAGAATCATTGCGTGTTGACCGAAGGAATGGCCAAGCTTGGATTTCGGCCCTATGTCGCTCCAAACGACCAAGGGTATATTATCACTTCGTTTCATTATCCCGACGATCCCAACTTCGATTTCGAGGCCTTTTACGGCCAGCTGAGTGATCGTGGTTTTGTTATCTATCCCGGCAAAGTTGGCGACGCGGATTGTTTTCGCATCGGCACGATCGGTCGCCTCTTCCCCAATGACGTTCGCAATCTGCTGATTGCGGTGACCGAAACGTTAGAAGCATTAGACATCAACATTAGCGCATAAGAGCCTATCCCAGAACCCTGCGGGAAGGTATTAGCGGCCGAGTAAGGCGAGCGGCAGATAGGAATTTACCCGCATTGACTCGAGGGCTGAAAAATCACAGAAGAAACAAAAAAATGAACCACAACGACACGACGAACACTACGGAGTTTGCGTTGTGCCCGTCGTGTCGTTGTGGTTCAATTTCCAGGCATTGTGGAAATTTCCCTACGTTGAAGTTGGTAAATTCTCATCTGCCGCTCGGCTAAGCTGGCACTTCCAGAGGTTTTGAGACGTGCCGTAAATCTCGTAAATCTAAGGACAACCTTCATGTCAAGTGTTTACAATGGACCCATACGTCTCGTGGTCACCGATTTGGCCGGAACCGCGGTGGACTATGGGAGCTGTGCGCCGGCAGGTGCTTTTGCCGAGCTATTCGAATGTCATGGTGTGCCGATCACCTCTGCAGAGGCTCGGGCTCCGATGGGCCTCCAGAAACGCGACCATATTGTCGCTTTAACCGAGACTCCTCGAATCGCCGAAGCATGGATGGCAAAGCATGGCAGCGCGCCCGATGAATCGTTGATCGATAACATGTACCAAGAGTTCGTTTCCATTCAGGTCGAATGCTTGCCAAATTTCGATAACGTGATTCCCGGAGTTCTTGAGACGATCGAAGCTTTTCACGCACGCGACATTTTGGTCGCGGCCACGACTGGATACAACCGTGAGATGCTCGAAGTCGTGCTTGCTGGCGCGGCAAAACACGGCTTCCAACCTGATTTTAGCTGCTGTGCCGAAGACGTCCCGCAGGGACGACCGGCTCCTTGGATGATCTATCGCAGTATGGAAGCTCTAGGAGTCTTCCCCGCTGCTGCGGTCATGAATCTCGGTGACACGTTGCCCGATGTCGAGTCAGGATACAATGCCCGAACGTGGAATGTGGGGGTCACAAGAACTGGCAACATGCTAGGCCTCGACCTCGACTCTGCGAAAGACATGCCAGAGGAAAAGATCCAACCCCTACTGGAAGAGGCCTCTGCCCGAATGCAAAAACACGGCGCACACACGGCCATTGAGGCCTTTGCCGACTGTTTAAGCTGTATCGACGATTTCGAAAGCCGGTTGGCCGCAGGCGAACAGCCGTAGATCGACACGTTTCGGCGAGAAAAAGCACTAGGAAATCGCATCGAAAACACGCACCTCTGCCCACCTCTGCCCAGTTTTCTTTTTGCTCAGCGATAAACTGCTGGTGGCGATCCGCGACTTGATACCGATCGTGATCGGCTTGACTGGCAAAGAAACAACGGACACGACGTATTTTCGCGTTGTGCCCGTTGTGTCGTACAGGTTCATTTTTCTCCGGTATGGTTTTGGCGAGCGGCAGATGAGAATTTACCCACGCTACGGAGATCGTAGATATCTTTGGGCCGTTTACGGTCCTTTCTCCCGGCGAGTCGGGAGAAAGCCCGGTAAACCGGGCTGTCATCGTCAAGAGAAACCGCCAGAAACTTAGCTACGCGAGGGTACGCATCAGCAGCCCGAATTCGACATCGTAGGCGCTCATCGCATCAAGCCTCTCTACAGGGATCGGCAGTTTGACGACGTGCCCACTTCCGGAAGCGACATCCATGGGCTTGCTTTTCAAGTCAAGCAGTTGGGTAAGCGAGAAAGTGATATTCCCAGCTGGGGTCATCAGTTCCAGCTCGTCGCCGACTTCAAAATGATTCTTCACGTCGACTACCAGATTTTCCCCGTCTCGCTCAATCACGTCCCCTACGAACTGCTGCTGGCGCGAAACCGAGTGGCTGGTTTCGTAGTTTTGCAATTCGGAAATCGGCCGACGACTATAAAAACCGTCCGTGTAACCGCGATTCGAGAGGCTGTCGAGGTTCCGCAGAATGGTTGGATCGAGTTCACGGCCAGCCGCCGCATCGTCGATCGCACGCCGGTAGGCTTGCGCGGTACGCGCCACATAAAAGTAGCTCTTGGTTCGGCCTTCGATTTTTATCGACGAGAGGCCCATCTCGTGAAACTGACGAACAAATTCTACCGCCCGTAAGTCGCGCGAATTCATGATGTAGGTTCCATGCTCGTCCTCGAAGGCAGGCATTAATTCACCCGGTCGTTCCGATTCTTCCAGCAAAAAGACGCGGTCGTCGGGGGCAGCAACTTCGGGAGACGGCACTTCGGAACCGCAGCAGCCCTCGGAAGCCGCAGGGGACTCGTTGAGGACTTTGAGTTGGATGTCTCCTTCAGCGGTCTGCACGGCTTCGTTGACATCGTAGTTCCAGCGGCAGGCATTGGTGCAAGCCCCTTGGTTCGAGTCGCGGTGATTCATGTAACCCGATAGCAAACAGCGGCCCGAATAGGCGATGCACAGTGCCCCATGCACAAAAACCTCCAGCTCCATGTCGGGGCATTCCTGCTGGATTTCTGCGATTTCAGGAATCGATAATTCGCGTGAGAGAATCACTCGCGTTAGGCCTTGTGATTGCCAGAAACGAACCGTCGCAAAGTTCACCGCGTTGGCCTGTACCGAGAGATGGATCGGCATCTCGGGCCAGCGCTCGCGAACCATCATAATGAGCCCTGGATCAGACATAATCAGCGCATCGGGCCGCATGTCGATCACCGCCTGCATGTTCTGCATGTACGAACGTACTTTGGAATTATGCGGGGCGATATTGCTAGCGATGTAGAACTTTTTACCCAGGCGATGTGTTTCGCTGACCGCTTCGGCCATCACGTCAAGTTTGTTGAACTCGTTTTCGCGGACTCGCAGGCTGTAGCGAGGCTGGCCTGCGTACACAGCATCGGCCCCATAGGCAAACGCGTAACGCATCGCCTGGAGTGTGCCGGCCGGGGAAAGCAATTCGAGAGACATACAAATTTAGACCAGCGCATCGAAAACACGACCTCTGCCCAGTTTTCTTTTTGCTCAGCGATAAACTGCTGGTGGCGATCCGCGACTTGATACCGATCGTGATCGGCTTGACTGGCAAAGACGAGCACGAGCGCGACGTCAAACTCCTGATCATTGACTGGGCGATCGTAGTCGGTCGCGCGGCCACCGACGCTAAAGTGGATCGTGCCCGGATGATCGGTTAGATATTGGTGGCAGGCAGCAACAAGCCGGTCACGCGATTCGGGCGTCTGCTCTTTGAGCGTAAAGTAGACTGCGTGCGAAAGCGATTTTTGTTCGGCTGGGGGCATCTTGGGGAGTCCTCTTGGGTAGCGTTTTTCCACAGAAACCGCGCCCGTAAGGAAGCGTCTCAGCAGACATTAGGCTCAAGTAAACGCTTCCATACGGGCGCGGTTCGGAGTTTGTCAATTATCTCAACGGAAATTTTCTAATCGTTTTCTTGCGTCTGCTGGGCGTAGGTGGAAGCGGCATCAGCTCCTACGCAGCCGCCAGATTTTTTCACACTGTGGACGGAAGGGCCGATGAGGGCTTCGATCTCGTCAGTGTCGAGGATCTCTTTCTCTAGCAAAGCTTCGGCGATGGTTGTGAGCTTGTCGCGGTGTTCGGTCAGGATGCGTTGCGCACGATCTGCGGCGGCATGTAATATTTTGGCGATTTCTTCGTCGATGACCTTTGCCGTATGCTCGCTAAACGTCCGATGCTCGTGGGCCATCTCACGACCAAGAAACGGCTGCTCCTCGTTGTGACCGTAGGCGACCGGGCCAAGACGTTCGCTCATTCCCCAGCGGGTGACCATGCGTTGGGCCAAAGAAGTCGCACGCTTCAGATCGTTCTCGGCCCCGGCGCTATATTCGTCGAACTGCATTTTTTCGGCGGTGCGGCCCCCCAGGGCCATCGTCAACTGGGCCAACATATCGCGTTGTCCGAGGTTGTAGCGGTCCTCTTCTGGCACCAGTTGCGTGACGCCCAAGGCCATCCCGCGCGGGACGATCGTCACCTTATGGACCATGTCGCTACCCGGCACCAACCAAGCGAGGACTGCGTGCCCCGCCTCGTGGTAGGCGGTGATTTCTTTCTCCTCGTCCGACAGGACTTCTTCGCGTTTGGCACCCATCAGCACCTTGTCGCGGGCGTACTCAAAGTCGTCCATTTCGACTTTGTCTTTGTCTTGACGAGTGGCCCACAGCGCTGCCTCGTTGACGAGGTTGCGAATATCTGCGCCCGTCAAACCAACCGTCGCACGCGCCAGTTTCTCGAAATCGACATCTTCGGTGATCGGCACTTTCATGCTATGCAGTTCGAAAAGTGCCTTTCGACCTTCGAGGGCCGGACGATCGACCGTGATGTGGCGATCAAAACGCCCCGGACGTAGCAAGGCGGGGTCAAGAACATCGGGGCGGTTGGTGGCAGCCAAAACAATGACGGTCGATGTCGGACTGAAACCATCCATTTCGCTCAAAATTTGATTGAGCGTTTGCTCGCGCTCGTCGTGCCCGCCGCCCAGGCCTGCTCCACGCTGACGGCCGACCGCGTCGATTTCGTCGATGAAAAGAATCGCCGGAGAATTATCCTGGGCGGTCTTGAACATGTCGCGCACGCGACCTGCACCCACACCAACAAACAACTGAATAAACTCGGACCCGTTGATCGAATAAAAAGGGACGCCTGCCTCGCCGGCAACCGCGCGGGCGAGAAGCGTCTTGCCTGTTCCTGGCGGCCCCATCAGCAACACGCCTTTGGGAATTTCGGCCCCCAGACGGTGGAATTTCTCGGCGTCTTTCAGGAAAAGAACGATCTCCTCCAAGTCTTTCTTCACGCCGGCCAGACCCGCGACATCGTCGAAGGTGATGCGTTTGTCCTCTTCATCGTACAGCCGTGCGGGACTTTTGGTCACGTTGCCCAACATTCCACCGCCACCCATCATCTGCTCGCGCATACGGCGGAGCATGGTCCAACCAAACACGAGAATCAGCAGCAAACCGGCGAAAGAAGCAAACAGAAACAAGTTGTCATAAGCTGCCGGGTCTTCGGCGTTGATCTCGACTCCTTGGGCTTCGATATCGTCGAGCCATTTTTCGCCCACTTGCATCGGCAAGGTACAGGAAAAACGCTTGATCGGCTTGATGTCAGTGTCGCGCTCAGCCTCGGTGGTTTTTTGGGTCACCGGTTGGATCGGTTCTTTGAATTCTCCCACAAGCTGCCGACCGCTGATCGTCACCTTCGCGATGTTGCCCGCCTCGAGCTGCTGCTGAAGCTGACTGTAGGTGACTACGCTGCTGCTAGACCATGCCGAAACAAGAAACATCATCGTCAGAAAACCAAGCAGCAGCAAGAGAAACCATTGCAACGGGTTCCGTTGCTTGGGAGCTTGCTCGGCCGAAGGTTTCGACGAAGAGTCCGACGAAGGCTTGGGGGGTTGTGGTTCCTGGTCAGTCATGCTCATTCGTCATCAAACCGCTGGATTTCTCCGACCACCTTGCCTGCTTTGAAAGAGGCTGTCAAACGTTTCTTGCCACTTTCGTCCCATTCGGTCAACAGACCTTCCATCTTGCCATCCTTGAAACCTACCGTCTGACGCTTCTGGCCGCTCTCGAAATAAGTGACGCGTTCGCCAACAGGTTTTCCTTGTTCGTAGCTGATTTCAAACTTCGGACTTTCGCCATCTTCGTAATAGTTCACCCACGGTCCATGACGCTTGCCATTCTTATAGCTTTTTCGCGAGGTGCGTATTCCCTCTTTGTTAAACACCTCCCACTGGCCATCCGCCTTGCCATTTTTGAAAGAAACTTCCTTGCAAAGTTGGCCGTTGGGATACCAGTATCCCCACTTTCCTTCAAACACGCCCATCTTGTAAACGCCTTCGCAAAATTTTTGCCCATCGCGGTAGTATTCCACGTACTTCCCGTCGTTGACGACCCTATCGTCAGAAAGTTGGACGACTTCACGCTCTACCCGGACCGATTTATCTTTGTAGGTTTCGGGCAACTTGAGCCGACGCGTCACACGGGCGGGCGGCTCTGGCTCTGGCTCGTCGAGATAGATTGGCGTGGCGTTGGCGTCGGTGTCAGCCTTTGGAACCTTCGAGGACTCTTGAGCAAAAGCCTGGAAAGCACTCGAAGTCAAAGTCAGCAATACGAGGCACAACGATAGGAATTTCATGAAAACCATTTGGCGATTCTTCTCCAAGGAAACATGTACGTGGACCCAGACCCACGGAAACCTCTAGTATGCCATAAGCAAGGCAAACAACCAACCATTCGACAGGCATCGACCAGGAGTAATCCCTACCGAATTGACTCTACGGGTTACCGTTTATCCGGAATTTCACAGTTTTGACGTCAGATTACTGGAACTCAGGCACGCCAACCGTCGGGCAAACTAGCGTTTTTCTCGACCACCAGGATGCCATCGCGGATTGCGCAAATCTCCCCAACATTGCCTTCGACCGTCTCATTGTGATTGACCACTTGGGCACCAGAACCAATGCGACAGTTTTTGTCGACGATGGCCCCCTGAATCCTACTGCCAGCACCAATGCCAATCGGCGGCAAGTCAGTTCGGCGGCCTTCCGGGCCTTCGTAATAGTCTGCCCCCATGATGATCGAATTGCGAATCGTCACATCCCGACCAATTTGGCAGCGGAGGCCAATCACGCTGTTCTCGATCCGCGCCCCCTGTTCGATGATACAACCATCGGCAATCAGGCTACGTTCGATCGTCGCGCCGTCGACCCTGGTCGGCGGCAGAAAACGGGGCCGCGAGTAAATCTGCGACGTCGAAGTGGCAAATTCAAAGGGAGCCGTCGTTCGTACTAGCTGTAGGTTGGCTTCAAAAAACGAACCGATTGTACCGATATCTTCCCAGTACCCGTCGAACAAATGCACCTGAACGCGATGATTTTTGATCAACGAGGGAAAGACCTGCTTGCCGAAGTCTTGGTCCGCTTCGTTCTCCAAAGCCTCGATCAACATTTTGCGATTGAAAAGATAAATCCCCATGCTCGCCAGGCAACTACGCCCATCGCTCACAATGCCATGCGCGTCGATCCAAGCGGGGTCCATGCGAACTTTTTGCAGTTTCTCTTCCGTTTTCGGCTTCTCTTCAAATCCTTCAACACGTCCTTGGTTGTCAACTTGCATGATGCCCAAGGCAGACGCTTCGTGATCGTAAACCGGCTTGGCGGCGATCGTCACCTCGGCACCCGATTCGATATGCGTCTTGAGCATCGCCTTGAAATCCATCCGATAGAGCTGATCGCCCGAGAGAATCACCACGTAGTCGGTGTCGGCCTGCGTCAGATACCGCAAGTTCTTCCGCACCGCGTCGGCTGTGCCCTGATACCAATCCTTTCCTTCCATCGTCTGCTGCGCAGCCAGTATCTCGACAAACCCGCCGCTAAAGTTATCGAAGCGATACGTCCCTCGGATGTGACGATGCAAACTGACCGACAGAAATTGCGTCAACACATAAATCCGTTTCAGCCCGCTGTTGATGCAGTTCGATAGCGGAATATCGATCAGCCGATACTTGCCGGCGAGCGGCACCGCTGGCTTCGAACGATACTTCGTCAATGGCATCAACCGCGAACCTTGCCCACCGCCTAACACAACCGCAACGACATTTCTCATATTAAAACATCCTGTGTTCTTAGTTATCAAGCAAAAAGGAAACTAACCACGGATAGCCCAGCGCGGCCGTCAGGCCGCAACCAAAAAGTCCCCCTCCCTCTTTTAGGGAGGGGTTAGGGGAGGGTTTTGACCTGA
>JAADGD010000168.1:0-531 GCA_013152515.1 Planctomycetota bacterium | reverse complement strand
GGCCAACTCAACCGTGGCAACATTGTGGGGAGGGGGACCCGTCTGAAATACCTGCGCATGCTTCGCAAACTTTTACCGTTAGTAACACGGACAAACACGGATCGTCATGGGATTGGGTTCAATCTCGCCAACAATTTATACTGGAAATTAAAGCCCCCACCAAGTCGTTTCATCCGTGATATCCGTGGTCTATAACTTAGCAAATTACTGAACAACAAAGTTTACCAAACGCCCTGGTACAACAATAGTTTTAATTATTTTCTTGCCTTCCAAAAGCTGCTTGACTTTTTCGTCGGCCAGAGCAATGGCTTCGATTTGTGCCTTGTCGACATCGGCGGGTACGGTGATTTTCGTTCGCACTTTGCCATTTATCTGGACCGGTATCTCTAGCTCGCTTTCTACCAGCAACGACTCGTCGCAGACAGGCCACGGCTCGTAGGCGAGTGTTTCGGCGTGCCCTAACACTTGCCACAGTTCCTCGGCAATATGCGGAGCAAACGGCGACAGCAACAGCACAAACTGCTCCATCAC
>JAADGD010000024.1 GCA_013152515.1 Planctomycetota bacterium | reverse complement strand
AAGAAGTCGACGAGCACACCTTTTATCACACTCGCGAAAGCGGCGGCACACGAATTAGCTCGGCCTACAAAGTTTGTGCCGAGCTGATTGAGAAAGAATTTCCTATCACCGATTGGAACATCTACTGCTTTCAGTTTTCCGACGGCGACAACTGGGGCGACGACAACAGCCAAGCTTTTGACTTGCTCGGCGAAAAGCTACTGCCAGCCGCCAACCTGTTTTGCTACGGTCAAGTCGAAAGCCCCTACGGCAGCGGCGACTTTATCGACGCCCTGCGCCACGAATACAGCGACCACGACACGCTTGTCCTCTCGGAGATCCCCGACAAGGATGGCATTTACGCCTCGATCAAAACATTTTTAGGCAAAGGCAAGTGATGGGAGAAGAATAGAAAGAAAGCTATGACATTAGAACTCGGCAACTTGACTCCCGAACTGGCCGCCATTCAGGTGGAGGTCGAGCAGTATGCGCGCGACTACGGACTTGATTTCTTTCCCACGATTTTTGAGTTGATCGACGCCGACCAGCTGAACGCGATCGCCGCTCGCGGTGGGTTTCCGACACGCTATCCGCACTGGCGGTTCGGCATGGAGTACGAGCAACTCAGCAAAGGCTATCACTATGGCCTGCAAAAAATCTACGAGATGGTCATCAACAACGACCCGTGCTACGCCTACCTGATGCGCTGCAACGGCACGATCGACCAAAAAATGGTGATGGCCCATGTCTACGGTCACTGCGATTTTTTCAAGAACAACCAGTGGTTTTCCAAGACGAATCGCAAAATGATGGACGAGATGGCCAACCACGGCAGCCGCATCCGCCGCTACATGGACGAGGTGGGCGTCGCGGAGGTCGAGGATTTTATTGATGCGTGCCTGAGTATCGAAGACCTTATCGACATCTACTCGCCGTTTATTAAGCGACGCGAAACCAAAAGCCGTTACGATTTCTCGGGCGAACGCGAAGATTCCGAAGAACAAAAGTCAACGAAGTTTCCTGCGAAGAACTATATGGATCGGTATATCAATCCGCGCGAAACCGCCAGCGAACTCGACGACGAAACGGAAAAAGTGGCGCAGCGTAAGATTCCTGAGCACCCGGAGCGCGACGTGATGCTCTTTTTGCTCGAAAACGCGCCGCTCAACGCTTGGCAGGCGGATGTGCTGTCGATTATTCGTGAGGAGACGTATTATTTTGCGCCGCAAGCGCAAACCAAAATTATGAACGAAGGTTGGGCCAGCTATTGGCACTCGACGATCATGATCAACCAAGGCCTCACCTGCGCCGACATCGTCAACTATTGCGACCATCACAGTGGCACGATGGCCAGCTCGCCGACGCAGCTCAACCCCTACAAAGTCGGCATCGAGCTATTTCGCAACATCGAAGATCGCTGGAACCGCGGCGCGTTTGGCCGCGAATACGAAGAGTGTGACGATTATCTCGAGCGTAAAAACTGGGACACCGGCGCCGGCCTTGGTCGCGAAAAAATCTTTGAAGTCCGCCAGATCCACAACGACCAAACATTTATCGACGAATTCCTGACGCTCGATTTTGTGCGCGAGCACAAGTTCTTTCGTTTCGGCTACAACGAACACAGCGAAGTTTACGAAATCGAAAGCCGCGAGTTCCCCAAGGTCAAGCAGCAACTGCTCGAAAGCCTCACCAACCGCGGCCAGCCGATCATCAGCGTCGTCGATGGCAATTACAAGAATCGCGGCGAGCTGTTTCTCGAACACAACTACGCGGGCGTCGAGCTGCAGCTGGAGTACGCCCGCGACACGCTCGAAAACCTCTACCGCCTGTGGAGCCGGCCCGTCCATTTGCTGACGGTGCTGGAAGAATCTGAAATAGTGCTTTCGTTCGATGGTTCCGAGCACGAGTACGAACCTGGCAGCCCCAACGACCTGAGTGACGATAGCGAGGACGCCGCATGACGCTTCGCGAGCAAATTTTGAGCCAGCTTCCCGGCATGATCGCCAAGCAGCACGAGCACATGACCGCGACCGTAGGTCCGCGCACGGTGCGCTGCGAAGTCGACACGTGCGATCAGCTTGCCGTGACGATTTACGAACTGGTGTTGGAAACCTCAGAGTTGGCTAGCGTCGAGATTGCGAAGCTACAAGCCGCGAGTAAAAGTCTGTGCGAGCGCGTCACGTATTTGCTCGAGCCGATTTCGCCAATTGAATCCGACGCGGACGGCTGTGTCGTCCAAATGCGCAGCTCTCCGCCGCAACAAAAAGAAAACGGCCGCTTTTACTACGAAATTTTCCTCCGCCGCGGCGGCTCAGTCGCCCTACACCGCTACGAAAAACAACCCGGCAGCATCCGCCAACGCGTCGCCGCGACGCTCACTCACGAAGTGTTGGGTAGGCTCGTCGAAGATTTTGACCAGACTGTGGAGGACACCATACTAACGTAACCAAGTAATCCGAACCGCGCCCGTAAGGAAGCGTCCCATCGAGTTTGACGCCTGTTCGGACGCTCCCTCACGGTTGCGGTTCGGTAGTTTTCGGACACTTTCTTACGATTTCGGTTCGGTAGTTTCGTGAAAAGTTGCGTTTGAAGTTGGAAGTCAGCAGTGTAAAATAGGAGCAGAATGATAACTTACGAAACCCAACTCAATAACGACCTGCAATGGGCACTCCACGAGGGAAGCATGCACTTTGAAGGCGGTTCTGCCGTTCACGAAACTCTGCGCCGTATTGTCGAGCGACTCAACGATCTCGATATCGACTACGCCATCGCCGGCGGGATGGCCCTCTTTTTTCACGGCTACCGCCGTTTCACCGAAGACGTCGACGTACTGGTTACGGCCGAGGGCCTAGAAAAAATTCACGCCAAGCTCGACGGCCTCGGCTACGTCCGCCCGTTTGAGAAAAGTAAAAATCTACGCGACACCGTGACCGGCGTCAAAATCGATTTCCTTGTCACGGGCGGCTACCCCGGCGACGGCAAGCCGGGGCCGATTGCGTTTCCGGTTCCCAGGGACGTCGCAGTCGAGACCGAGGGAATTCAAATCGTCAGTCTCAAAGCAATCGTTGAGTTAAAACTGGCTTCCGGAAAAGCATCTCATCGATCTGGCGACCTACACGATGTCCAGCGACTCATCCGTGTTTTGCAGTTACCTCAAAAATTCTGCGAACAACTCGAACCTAGCGTTCAGGAATTGTATCTAAAAAAGTGGCATGACGCTCAAAAAGAAGCAGAAGAGGAATCGTAATTCGTTTTACAACCCCTTACGACACCCCCAGGAGATTTGTTACCATGCGGACTGATTTCGGTATTTTGCGTCACCTTTTGGAACTGCTACAAACCCACCATGAATCGTCCCGCACACACTACAGAGCCAACGGAAATCTCTTTGTCGCCCGCCGAGGGCGGTTGGCATTGCAGCCATCTTTATTATTCGTGGAACCGCGGCGTGCTCGCCAGCCTATCGCCGGAGCAAGTGGCCGCCGGCCGAGCCGACGTGATCTCGGCACTTGACCCTAACCACGACGACGCCCCGCTCCGCGTACAAACTTCGGTCGTCAGCGGCCACAAAGCCGACTTTGGCCTGATGCTGATGGACACCGACCCGCTCAAGGTCGACCGCGTGCATCAGCGGCTAATGTCGAGCCAGCTGGGCGCGGCCCTGACGCCCAGCTACTCGTTCGTTTCGATGACCGAGATCAGCGAGTACGTCCCCAGCGTCGAACAATTCAGCGCACGACTTATCGCCGAAGGCGAAACGGCCGACAGCCCGACCTTCGACAAAAAAGTCAAAGGCTACGCCGCCCGTCTCGTCGGCATGAACAAGCAGCGGCTCACGCCAACCTTCCCCGAGTACCCAAACACTTGTTTCTACCCGATGAACAAAAAACGCAAGGTCGGCGAAAACTGGTTCACACTCACCAAAGACGAACGCAACGCGCTGATGAGCGAACACGCCCGCAGCGGCATGGCTTTCGCCGGCAAAGTCAGCCAACTGATCTCGGTCGGCCTCGGCCTCGACGACTGGGAATGGGGCGTCACGCTCTGGGCCGCCAACCCCGAGTATCTCAAAGACATCGTCTACAAGATGCGATTTGACGAAGCGAGCGCCCGCTACGCCGAATTCGGTCCGTTCTTGGCCAGCTACGTCTGCACTGCCGAAGCGATGCTAGATCATTGCCGAGTCGGTGCTTAAATTTTCGGTACCCGTAAAGCTAACCCTATCATTGAACGCCACTTTAGCGTTTCGGGCGGAGCATCCGCATCAGCGCCCTTGAATCGTCCTTCACCGAGAGTGGAGCCTGAGAGGTGGACTCTTGGAGCAACCGTCGGCTCTGGTTGGTTCCACCCACTGCACGATAACGATCGCCAAAGTTTTTACGGAACGGAGTTGGTTCTTGTTGCTTTGAGTGCGGTCTTATATTTTCTACTGCTGGTGGGATGAGTTCCGGTGGAGCGTCGTTCAAAGGCGAGGGCGTCGGCCCATCGTACATAATCTCGCCTTGGAGCTGTGAACTGCAACCGCTCTCAAGCCCTAGTTCGCCGCAACCTTCTGCCATCGGGATTCGAGCGAGACGACAATTGACGGTTTGTTGGGCTAAAGACTCTCGTTGCGAAAGGGAATGGTCGTAGCTGACGATTTCGGGCATCAAAAAAACAATGAGTTCGCTTTCGCGGACCGTCGTGTTACGCGAGCGGAACAGTGGGCCGATGTATTTCACGTCCTTGAGAAAAGGGATTCCGTTGAAATCACCGGTATCACTACGTTGGCGAAGTCCGCCGATGACTAGCGTCTTGCGATTGGCAACGCGGACCGTGGTATTGGCAATGCGACTGTCAATGATTGGCTGATCAGTTTCCGTGAAACCAGCCAAGCGGCTAAATTCCTGCCCCACTTCAAGCTTGATCGTCCCGTCAGCTGCGATGGTGGGTGTGACTTGTAACGTTACACCTACGTCCTTAAATGCTGTCGTGCCGATCTGTCCGCCCAGCGAGGATTGCGTCAGTTGTTGGAATGGAATCTGCTGGACGCTGCTCATCTCTGCCGTTTCGTTATCCATCACGGTCACGTTAGGATTTGCTAGTAAGCGAGCATCGTTGGCATTCTGCAGCAGCAAAGCCACCGCAGTGATATCGAAATTTCTCGTCAAGCTTCTGATCGTGGCTGCACCACCTGCCGAGGTGGCAGCAAACGGTATGAGCGTCGTCGTATCAAGCGTTAGCGATTGCTGAGCAATTCCATCGCCATCTAGGTTGTTGCCTTTGCCAGAACTGTTCCAATTGAGACCTAATTGCTCTACATCTTGCAAACTAATATCATAAATTAACGCAGTAATACGAACCTGGGGAACCGGCCGGTCGATTCTTTCCAAAACTCTGCGGACCATTGCGATATTTGAAGCATAGTCGACAACCACCAGTCGGTTTTCTTTGGGCATCGTTGCCACGCGCCCCGCTTGACTGAGAACAGCCATAAGCGGTTCTCTGGCGCTTTCCACTGGAATGTATTGGGTGTGAAAGTAGCTTACTTGGAGTCGTTGGTACGATTCTGCCGGAATGCCGCCGGTTTCACGCGCAGCTGCGGCGTCCATGCGTGCAACAAACTCTCTTATCGAGGCAACTCGGTCGGCGTAATCGACGACGAGAAAGCTTTTCGCAGAGGTAAGGGCCTGAATTTTTCCTTGCTTACTAAGCAGTAGACGAGCACCGCCGAGAATTTCCTGCATGTCGCTGTGTGTAATCGAGATCGCTGCAGATTCAAAAAGTGGGTTCGCACTGCCCACATCCTGCGCGCGTTGTACGACGAGGCTTTCGCCGACAGCTCGGTAGCTATAACCATTGGCTAACAGGATCGCGTCGAGAACTTCGCGCAAAGGAGCTTGCCGATAGATGCAGCTAACATTTCCCTGCACATCCTTGCCAACGACGATGTTGACGCGCCAGCTGGCTCCGATCGTAAAGAGAGCTTTTTCGATGGTTGCGCTTTGTAAGGTGAGATCGCCGCGAGTTTCTAAAGCCACAGCAAGTGGTACAGGCGAAGAGAGTAGCTGCGTAGGGTTGGGAGCAACTCGAGCAGTGACAGTCGCTTCTTGTGCGAATGTTCTGGATTGGCAGAACAAAACTCCAAGGCATAGAAGGAGCGCAGCCCAGTAGCCTTGTTGGCTAAAGTGCGAAAAGCGGAACAAACTTTTCCCGCTATCTCTGGGCATGTGTCCTCCCTGACACGAGCTGTCGATCTTAAAATAGGATGTCTACTAGGATGTCTGTAACAGACTCAAGTCATGCTTGAATGCTGTCTGTCGGCTAGGCTTTCTGTCTGCCCAATGCAAAAAGCCATAGTTCAATCTCCAAAGTCACTTGCTCGCTGCCTCGAGAGGCAGAGTGTAGTTCCAGACGATGCAGATAAGCTAAAGTGTCGTCCTTGTGCAGTTGCCCCAATAGTTCACGTACATTTTCCATCGTTCCGTCTACCAGCAGAACGACGTTTCGTCGTTCAAATTCGAATGGGGTTTTTTTGTTTTTAGCTTGTTTTGAAGTTGTTGTTGCGAGTGGGTTGTCCTCCTGCATCCACGCCCTTCGCATGGGCGTACTCACGTCGAATCGTCGCACCTGACAACCCGATTCGCGGACCAAATCGACTACTTTACTGCGATAATTACTTGCAGATTTGCTCGATATGGTTCGCGACTCGATCGCGGCGAGCTTCTCTACGATCTCTGCGACTTGCTGCTCGATTTTGGGCATGCCTTCGACCGTCTGACGGGCACGATCCAAATCTTCGGTGAGAGTGCTATGACTCTTCCTTTTGTCAAGGTAGTCATCGACTAGCGGAATCAGCACCAACAGCCCAAACATGGTTGTAACGATTACGACGATTAGCTTGCGATGCCGACTCTCGCAAAACCTACGGAGTGGGCCATTATTCATTACGGGATTCATTGTGGGCTACCTCCTTTACGTGTGTGTTCCAATCGCCAAGGTTTAGCTCAACGGTAAAGTCGATTGCCGGTCCGGCGGCCGATTGACCAGGGCGAGTACTTCGCAGAGCGACATCCTCAAAACCAGGGGATTGGTCTAACCAATTCACAAAATCGAAGACGCCTGCCTCTAAGTAGCTAGCACCGGTAATTTGAATGGACTCCATGCCGGCTATTTCTAAGCGATTTAGCCAGACATCCGTCGGCATGCAATGCCCAAGATGTGCTACGATCTCACCTATTGGCACCGAGGGCACGCCAGCAGCTAGCTTAGTCAATTGAGTGAGCTTTAGCTCGGCTGCTCTACGTTGGAGACGAAGCTCACGATCTCTCGCTTGTACAATGGCAAGGCTATCAAGCTGCTGTTGGACTTCATCGATTGTTTGTTGTTTTGAGAAATTCAAGGCAAAGATCGTCAGAGCCACAAGCAAAACCGCAGCTAGCGGCATTATGCTACGAAACAAAACAGGCTGGAGCGGTTCGCGCGTACTCGCCAGTATGTGCTCCATGAAGTTGGGCACGTCTCGTTCGTTATCTGGCAGGTACTTGCTGAGCAAAGCTCCCAACGCGGGGATAGCCTCTGAGTTGGTTACTGGCTCGGCAAATTCCCACGTCGCTTGGATATTGGCAGGATCTATTCGTTCCACGTCAAATTGTTCACAAGCCGAGAAAACCGGGTAGGCTCGGTCTACAGCGGCCTGCTTTCCACAAAGATAAATTCGCTTGAGCTGCGGCGGAGGTATGCGGAGCTGTCGCCCCACGTGACGTTGCAGTCGATTTAAGTGTGTGCGTACCAGTTCAATCAGTTCTTCGGGATCGGTCCGACCTCCTGGTCTGTAGTCAAGCAGTAAACTACCATCGTGGCAGACGCCAAGTTCCACAGCCGAGTCGTCTAAGTGAATCAATAGACAAGGTTCTTTGGGCACCTCAGCCAAACGGCCAATCGCCCGACTCGTGGCGACCAAAGCTGGCTCAATCGCATCGATATGCATTCCAGCTCGGGTTGCCGCTTCATGGATTGTGTCTAATGTCCGCTTGTTGCATACCGCCGCAACAGCATACTGATGTCGAGCATCAAGATCTCGCAACTTACTGACAGTCACCTTTTCACCAGGCCCGAGCATGAGATAAAGTCGGCTACGCTGTTCAATCTGCTGCAACTCACTGCGTACTTCTTCAGTGGTGCCGCGAACTGCCTTTGTTACACAAAATTCGCCTCCGAGTACGAACTGCAGATTCGTCGTCTGTAAATCATTTTTCTCGGAAAGCTCTGACAGTGCGGCGGTCAATTCATCAAGGCCTGTGTCGCTATTAAGCGTGGAAGCTTCGTTGCGCCAACGCAGGGTCATCACTCGGACTTGGTCCGCTGAACCGTCATCAGCCCCTATGAGTGTGACAGCCCGTAAATCGGCTCCTGCGATTTCGATGACCGTATACGATTGATTCGATACCTTTCCTCGATTTCGTGTGCGTCGGCGCTGCTTTTTCAAGCGTCGATCGTCGTTGTTTCGTCTATCAGTCATGTTATCTTTGAGGGGTAAGGTTTTTGCCGTTATTCGTTAGCCTTGGTCGCTAGCAACTAACGACTACTTAAAGTTCGATAATCGCTTGAACCGTCCGTGTTATTTCACCAGCAACACCTTTTGAGGTGACCGTAACGGTGTAGTTTGCTCCGCTCACTGCGACTGCCTCGTAAGTATCATTGGCAGGATAGGCACCCTCGGTGATGGTTCCAAGCCAGGCGCTATCCGCTTCTAGCTGCGCCGCCACTTCATGCACGCCTGCGTTCGCTAAGAATAGGGCACGCTCGTAGTCCATGCTGTTACGCAGGGCAGACATCTCTAGTGTGGTAGTATCAAGTACGTTGATGACCATCAGGGTCATAAATGCGATTATAAATATACAAAACAGTAGAGCGGCACCATGACGAGACGATCGTCTGGTACAGCTCGCTCGTCTCGATCGATGAATTGCAAATATATTCACCATGATCGTATCCACACTCGACTGGAAGCGGTAATAGCATCTGTGCCTACTGGCCGCGTTAGGTTTACTTTTGTCGTACATTGCACCGAGTGAATCAGCCCTACCTCAGTTGTCTGTGTCGTTCCATCGACTTTGAAACCAATGAAATTGAGTTCTTCGATGCCCGTCGCTAATACATTTGTTGCGGCAGAAATCCCAAAGAGTACCTCTTTGCTGCTTGCATCGTGTTCCCATACGAGTTGATTTCCCTCCGTATCGAGTAGAGTCAACGACCCCGAATTATCAGAGGCTAAAGAAATTGCCGTCACGGCTTTGACTTGACGAATTTGCCGCACAACGTGTTTCAGTACAGCCAATCCCGCTTGACGCTGTGAATGATCATCCTCGTGACGGTTCCAGGCGGTGTATGAAGTGCGCACAATCACCATGCACGAGGTCGTCAGCGCCGCTAGCATGGCGGTGGAGACGATCAACTCTAGCAGTGAGAAGCCGCGACTGGACGTTTTTTTACTGTTCTTCATTTTCGTAGGTATTGAGTTTGGCAACCTTCGTGCGATAGGTTTCCTGGATTTCTCCTGCGTCAAGTGTGTCATTACCATCAGCGTCGTCGTAGACGGTCACTTCCAAATTCATTAGTTGGCCGACCAATCCACCATCGGCTGGGTCGTCTGATTTGGTCAAGGTGTAGCGGATATTGGCATGGCCATCAGTCGTGAAATCGCCAGTGACCGTAGCATTCGCCCAATTGGTGGCGACAAACGCCGCCTGATCTTCCAAAATTCGCACTGCATAGTTCGCCAACAGTTTCTGGCGATGCAGATCGCGGCTCTTGGCCATCGAATCTCGTATCACCGCCAGCGCAGGCACCACGGTCCCCGTCACCAGTGCGGCAGCCATCACCATCTCCAACAACGAAAAACCAACGACATAGTTGCTGAGTTTTCCTTGGTTGATTTTCCAATGTTTCATTCTGAACGGTTCTAACGAAAGTTGTGGATTCCTAGTGGCTCTTTGCAGCCGACGAGCTACGTCTCGCCGATGCGACAAATACCGTTTACTTGGCGAGACGGCGAGACGTAGCTCGCCGGCCAGAGTGCTTTAACCTCGCTCCCGTTTTCTGCGGGGGAACGTGGGCTACGCAAAGGTAGCTTATAGATAAGGGTGAAACCCTATTCCCGTAGAGAACGCGCCTTCGGACAGCAGACTTATACTGATTATGCGACTAGGGTATCTCGGTGACTCGCACAGCTCCGGTCAGCGTGACGACTGAAACACTCCAGCTACGGTCTGGACCTGCTGAAGTGACACTATAAAAACCTAGAGCCGAGCCTTCGAAGTCAAACTCCAGAACACTATCTGCAGAAGTCACGGTCACGTCCTTTGGCACAGATCGAGTTTCGTCGACTTGAGTATCACCCCCACTGGCGCGACGAATCAAGGCGAAGCTAGTGACACTTCCACCAGAGCTGGTTAGCTGGAGATAATGATTGTCACCAGTGGAAATTGTGCTGCGTCGGGCCTGCACCAACGAAAGTGCCAGCTTGCGAGCAAACCCTTCGGCTCCGCCATTACCAAGCGAGTCTTGGCCAAAGCGGGTGACCGCTGCGATTGCCAGCAAGCCGAGAATAGCGACTACGATCGTTAATTCCAAAAGACTCATGGCCCGCCGCGAAATTTCGCGATGGACCATGAGTGGTGTCCTGATCGAGTGAGGGTCCATGAGGACTTTTGTCTCAGTTCTAATTGACGCGATTCGTGGTCGTATTCAACGTATAGGCTGAAGCATCTACAGGATTCGCCGGAATTCCGTCCGGAAAGTAATTGACGTCTGCACCGATGTCCGAGAGGTCAGCAGCAGGCCAACCGCCGGTGTTTACATAATAGCGTTCGACAGCGGCATTGATGGTGGCCTTGTGATGGTCACGCACTTTCTGTTTCGCGTTGTCACTGGAAACGGTCACGCGTGGGACAATAATAGCGGCGATAATGCCCAGAATCGTCACCACTGCCAGCAACTCGAGTAGCGAGAA
>JAADGD010000174.1 GCA_013152515.1 Planctomycetota bacterium | reverse complement strand
CGATCGTGGCTGCGCTCGAATTGTGGCGGTGCGTGAAACAAGACAGGGTCTTCGGTCGCCGGTTTGAAACCGTGTCCTTTCTCGGTCACCACATGGAGCAGTACGGGGCCTTCGATCTTGCGGACCATGTTTAGATATTTGCGCAGAAGACCGATATTGTGGCCATCGATCGGGCCCACGTAGCGCAAGCCCATGTCCTCGAAGATCATGCCGCCGCTCAGTCCCGCCTTGGCGGCTTCTTTGATTTGCACCAAAAAACGCTCGGTCGGATCGCCGAGCAGTGGGACTTTGCTGAGAATCTTGGCGACTTCGTCCTTGAGGCCGGTATACATCGGGTTGATGCGCAGGCGGTCCAAATAATCGGCTACGCCACCGACGGGCGGGCAGATCGACATTTGGTTGTCGTTAAGAACGACGAGCAGCTTTTCGCTTTGGCGGCGGGCGTTGTTGAGCGCCTCGAACACGACGCCTGAGGGAAATGCCCCATCGCCGATCACCGCCACCGAGTGACGGCCTTCGTCAGCGCGTAATAAATCGTCACCGCTCGCCAGTCCGAGCGCCGTGGAAACACTTGCTCCCGCATGGCCGGTCATGAACAGATCGTAGTCGCTCTCGGCCGGGTTCGGGTAGCCCATGAGTCCGCCTTGGGTCCGGATCGTATCGAACTGGGCATAGCGTCCTGTTAGCAACTTGTGCGGATAAATCTGATGGCCAGTGTCCCAGATGAGCCGGTCGTGCAGGAAATCAAAAGTGTCGTGCAGCGCGATGCAAAGTTCGACGACGCCTAAGTTGGACGCGAAGTGTGCGCTACGGCAGGCGACCAAATTGCACAGCACGTCGCGCATTTCGGTGGCCAACTGCTCGAGTTGCGGCAGCGACAGCTTGCTAAGGTCTTGCGGACTGTTGATTTCGGAGAGCAAGCTGTGATCAGGTGTTTTCGTACTCATTTATTTCTCTGGCTAACATATTGGGCTAACTCGCGTAGTGGCGCGGCTGCCTCGCCAAAAACTTCAATCGCTTGACAAGCCTCGTCGATCAAAGTTTCGGCCCGTTCGTGACTCGCTTCGATTCCCAATATCGCAGGATAGGTTGTCTTGCCACGTTGGCTGTCTTTGCCGACTCGTTTGCCGACGGTGCTTTCGTTGCCCGAAACATCAAGCAAATCGTCCACCACCTGGAAAGCCAACCCGAGGTGTTGGCCATAGGTGTCCAGCGCCGCGAGCTGCTGGTCGTTTGCACTCGCGACAATCGCCCCCAATCGGAGCGACACACGGAACAACGCGCCTGTCTTGCGGCGATGTATCAATTCTAATCGCTCGATTGCTTGAGTGGTGTCCGTTGCGAGAAAAAATTGGCTCGTCAAATCGTCGGCTTGCCCACCCACCAGCGCGGTCGCCCCCGCAGCCTGGGCCAATTCTGCACAGCAGCGGGCCGCCCGCTCAGCCGGAGTAATTTCGGTGGCCAGCACCTCAAACGCTCGCGCCTGCAAGGCGTCGCCGACCAAAATGGCAGTCGCTTCGTCGAATTGTTTGTGGCAGGTCGGACGCCCGCGACGCAGGTCGTCGTCGTCCATCGCCGGCAGATCGTCGTGGACCAGGGAGTAAGCGTGGAGCATTTCGACCGCTGCCGCTGCGGGAAGTGCGTCTTCGACCGCGCCGCCGCAGGCTTGCGTAGCCAACAGCACCAACTGCGGTCGTAGCCGTTTGCCAGGGGCGAGCAAGCTGTATTCGATTGCTTCTCGCAATTGCGTCGGGCAATCGGTGTTGAAATTGACGTAGTGTTGTAGTGCAGCGTCGATTTGCTGACGAAGGTTTTGGCTTAGTTCGGGTAACAAAGTAGTGCTCGTGCTCATGGACTTGCTTCTGTGATACGATTGCAAAATGCAAAGTGCATTTTTCACTTTGAATTTTGCATTCTTAGAAATCGTGGGCGATCCTCCATTCTAAAACAGCGAAGAGGCATCGTCTACTTCGCTTCGCTTGACCGCACCCCGTTTAACACTGCGACGACGGCTGCGGGTGGCTCCTTTTTCGTCGAGTGACGCGCTTGATTCGTCGTCGAAGGGTTCGGTTTGCGGTTCGCCGGAAGCGTCGACTTGGCTGACCAATTCGATTCGTCTTTCGGCAGTGGAAAGTTGCTGGTAGCACGATTTCAGGTGCTTAACGCCCAGTTCGTATTCTTCGAGCGATTCGGCCAAGCCGAGTTGGCCTCCTTCGAGCTTAGCGACGATCGTTTCGAGTTCGGCGAGCGATTCTTCAAACGTTGGGCGTTTTGATTTGGTCGTTTTTTTCTTCGGCATAGCAATTTTCTCTGGCATAGTGGTTCGCGACATCGGCAACGACGAACGTCCCTGAAACGAAGGGTGTAACCGTTGGGTACTGATCGTCGTTGCCGATGTCGCTAATTGGCGTTGTTTTTGGTGATTTTTTCGATGGTGCTGACGAACGAGCCTTCGGCGAGGCGCGTGACGATTCGTTGATCGGTTTTCAGCTTTTTCACGGAAGTGATCAGCTTCCCCGTGCTTTTGTCATGCGTCAAGCTGTAGCCGCGACTCAGGACGCCCAGCGGGCTGAGGGTTTCTAGCTTGCCGCTTAGCGTTGCTAGTTGACTCTGTTGTTCGCGGATGCTAAGTCGCATCGCGGCGTGCAAGCGTGTGGCGTGGTCGTCGATTTGTCGGCTGAGGTTGTGGACGTTGTCGAGTGGGCGGGCGAAGATTGTGCGGCTGGCGATCGCTTCGAGGCGGCTACGGAGCGAGCTGGCTCGCATCGAAAGGGCGTTTTGCAGACGTGAATGATACGTGCGCAGCGTTTCTTGGACATCTTGGGCTGAGGGAACGATACGTTCTGCGGCTTCGCTGGGCGTGAGCGCACGCACATCGGCGGCGAGGTCGGCCAGCGTAACGTCGATTTCGTGGCCGATGGCCGAGACGGTCGGGATGTGCGAAGACGCAAGCGCTCGGACGACAGGCTCTTCGTTGAAGGCCCAGAGATCTTCGAGACTGCCACCTCCGCGGGTAACAACCAGCACATCAAGCGCGGGCAGCAAACGATTGGCTTGTTTGATCGCGGCGGCGATTTCTTCGGCAGCGCCTTCGCCCTGTACGCGCACCGGAAAGATCAACACTTCGACGCCACTCCACCGGCGGCGCATGACCTCAAGAAAGTCGCGAACCGCAGCGCCTGTCGGGCTCGTCACAACCCCAATCCTGCGCGGAAATGTCGGTAACGGTCGCTTACGCTGAGGGTCGAACAATCCTTCGTTCCCCAGTTTTTCGCGCAGCTTACGCAGCGCTAGCTCGAGCGCCCCGATCCCCTGTGGCTGTAATTCGTCGACAACCAATTGATAGCTACCGCGTGGCGGATAAACGTCGAGGCGTCCGCGGCAGAGGACTTCCAAGCCATCGTGGACGTCGAATTTCAACCGCGCGGCAGTTCCCCGCCAGATCACGGCGCGTAGCTGGGCATTGTCGTCTTTGAGCGTAAAATAGCAGTGGCCTGACTGAGGCCGAGAAAAATTCGAGATTTCGCCCGCTACCCAGACGCTCGAAAATTGCTGCTCGACAACGCCCTTGAGGCGGGCCGTCAGTTGCGTGACCGAGAGGACCCCTTCGGTGGGTGATGCTTCGCTGGTGGATGCAGAAGTGGCAGTTGGCATAAAATTTCCTTAGCGCAGCCCATTGTCTAGTCAGAGCCTCATGCCCCTAAGCTGCAAGCGGCATTGTACGGCCTGAATGCAGGACCTAGTAGCCCTGTCGGGATAACCGTAGTGGAAAAGCGAGGATTAACAACGGGCTGCTACGCAATTTTGCGTTGAGAATCGTCTGCCTCGGCCGGTTGGAAAGGAATGGCCATCGCGTCCGTAGCCGCTGTCGATCGCTGCAAAACCCGCGATCGTTCGCGGACTTCGCCCTCGCGATGCGCTCCGCTGGCGGCCCATTGTTCGGCTTCGACGGTGAGTTCGGTCAGTTGCTGTTCGACGTTTTGGCGGCAAACTTCGAGCTCGTCTCGGTCGATGTCGGCTGGGATGTGGATTTCTGCCCCGACAACGCCCCGTGCTTGCGAAAAGGGTCGCGGCACGGCGAAACGGTCCCAGCTTTTCAGCCGCCAAGGTCGATCGTAGCCGAATCCCAACGGCACGATCGGCAACCCAAGCTTCGACGCGAGATAGACGGGCCCAACCGCGAGTTTTCGCCGTGGTCCGCGCGGGCCATCAGGGGTGATCGTCAGATGCATGTGTTGGCCGAGGCGTTTCATTTCTAAGAGCGCGGCGGCTGCCCCACGATTCGACGAACCACGCACGCAATCGAAACCGACGTGGTGCGCCACGCGTGCGAGGATGTCGGCGTCTTTGTGACGGCTGAGCAGCATCGCCAAGTTGCAGTTTCCGCGCAAGTGGAGCGGTATCAAAATGTATTCGTGCCAGAAGACGTAGATCCTGGGCTGCTCACTCGCGAAACAGGGGTCGACTGTCCGGTCATGCCACAGCGCGCGGTAACGCAACGTGCTCATCCAGGTTTGGATGCTCTTGGCGGCGGCGAAGCCGGCTAGACGGTTCTTCCATGATACTTGGGTGCTCATGCTATTGTTTCCTTGGGATAGCTAAGCCGCGAGCGGCCAGCCGCTTGCGGCTTAGCGTGAACTACGGCCATTCGCCCGAAAAGATTTCAGCGGCGGGGCCGGTCATGTAAACGTGGTTGTCGGTTTTGTTCCAGTCCAATTGCAAATCGCCGCCGAGTAAGTGCACGGTTATTTTTCGATCGGTGCGTCCCGTCAGCACACCGGCCACGCAGACGGCGCTGGCCCCGGTGCCACAGGCTAAGGTTTCGCCCGAGCCACGTTCCCAGGTCCGTTGTCGCACGGCGCTACGGCTGAGGACTTCGACAAACTCGACATTCACGCGATTAGGGAAATGTCTATCTTGCTCGACTAGTGGCCCGATTCCCAACACCAGTTCGTCGGTGGCCTCTTCCACAAACGCCACACAATGGGGATTGCCCATCGAGAGGCACGTCACCGTCATGTCGCGCCCTGGCAGCGTTAGCGTAACATCGGCGACCGGATCGCCGCCCAAGGTCGTCGGGATCGCTTCAGCCTTCAAAACAGGCTCGCCCATGTCGACTCGCACTTGATCGACTTTGCCGCCTTTGACCGACAGTTGCAACTCATACACTTTGCCTGCCGACGCGATGCGTAAGGTCTCGCTACGCTTGATGCCATGATCGTAAACGTATTTTGCTACGCAACGAATCCCGTTGCCGCACATTTCTGAGGAGGAACCATCGGCGTTGAACATCCGCATCTCGACGTCGGCCTCGTCAACATCCGTTGGGCAAATCAAAATCAGCCCATCGGCCCCAACCCCAAAATGTCGATCCGACACGGCACGGGCTAGGTCAGGCAGATTTCCGGGCGCCGGCAGCGCAAAGCAGTCGACATAAATATAGTCGTTGCCCGCGCCGTGCATTTTTGTAAAGGGGATCATAGGAGTTGTTGGCAATGTTAGTTTACTTTGGTAACGCTGGCGGAAGCCTTGGTTAACGCTGAAAAGACTGCAGCTTCCGCCTGCGGTTAGTAAAGCTCATGCAACGGCATTATTCAATGCTTGCAACTAGCGCCTACCCGGTCAAATCCAACGAGCTGCCGCTCTGTCCTGTAGGATCCTTGACTTGGCGCGGAGGTTCGGGCTCGGCGGTCTGCTGGTCAGCTTGTTTTCCTGGAGGTGTATCGCCTTCCCACAATTTCCGACCATCGGCGTCGCGCTCCGCTGGGCCTTCGTCGCTTTCAGTTTGGCCAATGCCAGCGGCTTTTTCGGCTTTGGTATCGTTGTCCACTTGCCGCTGCGAATCGCTGGAGCCTTTTTTGGCTCGTTCGGTTTCGCTGCCGGCCGTTTGTGACAAGGGAGCACCCGCAGCGCTCCCGACGACTCCGCTCATGGCACCTACGTTCATGGTAAAACTCCGTTTTTTAATGACGAAATCTGGATGACGAGTGTCGAAGGATCGCTTGTCGAATTGCGTTTTTTTCTCCCGTCCCTTACGGTCGGGGCTCGCGATTCGTTTTTTCTCCCGTCCCTTACGGTCGGGGTTCGCGGTTCGCGATTCGTCATTCGTCATTTCTTTGCTCCCCAAGTTGGCCACTTCGGAAACGTTCGTTCTGCTTTTCGCGGCGTGACACTCGTGTTGGGACTAGTTATATCTATACCTGACTGAATTTGCTGGATGAGATTATTGATACCTGGTAGTGCTTGCGTGCTGACTTGCGGATCGGACAGTGTGCCACGCACAGACATTTGCATGGTTTGTTCTCCGACGCGATTGACAATATTTTTCACGAAAGGCAGGCGGATTTCATTCCGTCCGACGACGGCATGGAATTCGAGATTCAGTTGGTGGTCAAAATTCATTTCGCCACGCCCAAGCAAGCTGATTGCGTTGCCTTTGAAATTCAGCTGATCGAGATAGATGTGCTGCCCTTGAATGCGGAATTTGCTATCGACTTGCTTAAACGCGGTCGATTCGGGTGTCTCGTTACGCAAGACACTGAGCATACTCACTAAGATCGGCAGTTCATAAATGTTTGCTTCGGTGATTTGCACTTCGCCGTAGCCAGCTAGAGTGGCCAACGAACGCCCTTTGCCGTTGAGAGTGAGTGTCGCGGCGAGTTTGCCTTGATAGTCGAGCTGTCCGTTGATTCGCTCTTTCATCAATCGTTGCATACTTGCGCCGGTTAGCATTGCAATCGCAGAATACTGGGGAACTACATCAAGCGAAACATCGACATCAGCTATCACGTCTCCATCGTAAACTTTGGCTTGAATCCGACGTAGTGGTAAGCCTTGTCGGCGTGTTGCCCCAGAGCCGAACAAACATTGGCCTTGATCGACCCACAACGGCCCGTGAATCTCGGTGAATTGAATGTCCTGGAAAGTAGCCGTGTCGATCGCCAGTTCGCCAGCCGTAACGCTTTGCTCACCGCGCGAGAAACCTTTCAAGCGAATGGCCCCATGTACGTTATGCAATTCGATTCCGGTTTGCAAATTCGCCTGGACACAATTCAGTTCCACATCCCAATCGGCGTCAACCGTTGCATTCGCGCCCCTCGCTTTTGCAAAGGAAAGCATTCCGTTCGACAAACTGAACGCCCCAGAGGGCTTGAGATATTCGATCAGCTTCCGCAATTTTGGAGGAAGTGCATCCGTCAGAGTTCGCCTAGCCATCAGCCGATCGACTGCCAAACCTTCCAGTCGTACGTTCCAGGAACCGTCTTCGCGAAAATGTCCATCACCGTTGGTGCGTATTTCGGTCTGCCCATGACTTGCCCTCATGTTCGATAACTGAACCTTGCCGTCTTGATAGCTAACCGATCCTTCGATTTGCTCCATCAGATAAGGAAAAAACTTTGGCTGAATGGTCGTCGACGCTTTCAGTGGATGCACGACCACACTAATGACCGGCTTGGCCAGACCCGTCACATGCGAAACATCGGCCCGCAGGTTGACGTTGCCGCGCGGGTGTAAAGCTAGCCAAGCTTGGCGCGCTGCTGGTGGCAAGGCTTGCCGTAGATCGTCGTCCAAGGGGAGCTGAATTCCTTTGAAACTGAGTAGCAATTCGTTGCCCCGACTGCCCGGCCGCAAATAGCCCTCGCACTCAACATGCCGCGAACCGCCCGAAACCAAATTGCGGAAAGTCCAGTGTTGGTTCTTGGCTTCGACAAACCCTTGAATACTGCTTAGTGGGTAAGGAAATTTTTCATAATTGACGTGGCAATCGACCAATTCCAAGCTCAAGGTTGTATTTGGCTTGATTTGCCCCAGTTGTGTACGATCGAGTCGCCAATAAAAGTTGAATTTTCCATGGGGATTGATCGCGTCGATCACACGTCTCGCCTTTTCGGGCAGCGCTGCGATCATACGGTCCTCGATTTCGAGATTCGAGCCGGTGATTTCTACCCAGCCGAGAGCGCCTGGCCGTGGGTCGAAAGCTTGCCCCACAAATCGCAACGGTTGACCGCCAGCGTAACCGACCAAATTGATGTCGAGCGTGGCCGGGCGGAAATCATCACGCAGCGTGTAGGACATCGACCCGGAACCGTTTTTCACACGATATCGAAATTTATCGGACTCGAACTGCAATTCGCGACCGGTCAGCTTGACGATAGGCATATATTTTTTGCCGTCGAAAGTTGCTTGCACCTCGGCATCAACGATACCTTTCGGGAGGAACTTGTCCCACTCGGTTTTGAGAATCGCAGGCATCGCCCGATAAACTTCTTGGTCGAGCGTGATGTTCTTTACACTCAACCCTACCGTCCAAGGAGCCGTTTTTTTCCAGCCACGACGCTGCAATCGCAGCGCAACGCTCGCCGTTCCGCAGGTTCCACGGAGTTGCTCGATAGACAGCAGATCGTTCTGGTACTGCACAACGCAAGAGAGATCGACCAAAGGCCGCGGCAATCGCGGATCTTCGAGTCGGGCTTCTCGCAGGTGGAATTTCGCTTCGATACGAGGTTGCAAGCCTTTGGCAAACTGATGTTCGACCTTCACCTCGCCGTCGACTTTACCGAGTAGTGTTGTCTGGTCGAGTTGTTTGCCACTGAATGCCGCTACCCAGGCCAGCAAACCTTTGGAGAGTTGCAATTGCTCAAACTGACAGGCGAGCTGTAGCGATTGCTGCTCCGGATCGCAGCGAGCCTGCACCTCCGCCCGCTCGACCAACGACCCGCCAAACGCACCCTCGATCAACAACGTCGCTCCCGGCTTAGCATCGGCATCACCACGGACCGTCAGATTCACATCCTTCAACGACAAAGCGGGGAGCCCCGGACGGCTTTGATCGACCAGCGTAATCTGCGCATTCTCGATCACCACTTCGGGTCTTTTTTTGTTGCACTCAGGCAATGGCAAAAGTGAGGAGAAATTCCAGCTACCGTTGCGATTTTTCGCTGCCCAGACTTGGGGATGCCGCACGACAACGCGCGAAACTTCGGGCAGGCCCTTCACCAACTTGGTAAGTTGTGCGTCGCAGGAAAGCATAATCTCGTCGACGACCACCAAGTTGCTTTGCAGCCGTGTGCTACTTGTTTCGGATATTGTCAGATCGTAGATCGCAATGCCTTGCCCTTCGACAAGCCGCGCGCCGCCGATGCTGACGTTAAACTGTGGAAACTCGCGGGCCAAAAACTGTTCGGCCTGTCGTCGGATCTCATCGTCGAGCCGCGTAAACAGAAAGATCGTCAACCCGACCGCCACAAACACCGCGAGCAGCGCGGCGAGCTTGAAGAAGTACCAACAGATATTGACGAACCGAGTAATGACGAAATCCTTTTCGACGCAACTTTTTTTTCGGTGGAGTTTGCCGCGCAATCCTTGCGCAGTCCGCTTGCGCAGCTTTCCCGATTTGCGCAATTTGGAACCTAAATAGTAGGGCCATTTGCCACTTTGGGTCAATACCCACTAAGCCGCACCCGCCCCGCCGCTAGCGGCTTAGCGCGGAACCACGAGCGGAACCATGAAACGACTACCACTCAAGCAAAAACTGCTCGCCAGCAATGCTAGCACGCACATTCCCGGGCAAGTTGAAAACAGCACCTTCGCGCGGCTGCAGTACCATCTCAGCCAATCGGTTCCACCACTCGTAGGTCATCGCCTGCTCGGCCAACCCCGCCTCGCGCCAAGCGATTCGTAATGCTTCGCAAACCAAAAAGTGCTGTTGCTCAGCGAAAACCTGCCAGCACAAAGTCAAAGCTTGCGGTTTCGCAACACATTCGGCTGCGTCGAGTAACCGCCGCGCTTGCAACTCGACGACTTGTTGCGATTCCCCAGCTTGCCTCGCCAGACGCACCAACGCGCCATCCAAATCCGTGTTGTATTGCTCTCGCAAAAGCGGCAGCAATTCGTGCCGTATACGGTTGCGGGTAAATCGAGTATCCACGTTACTACGATCCGTTCGATAAGCTTGTCCAAGCTCGGACAAGTAATCGGTCACCATCGCGCGCCAGCAGTCCAGCAACGGGCGAACGAGTGTGACCGTCGGTGTTAGGGATCTCGTCCGGGGGATGCCCGCTAAACCGCGCAGCCCCGTGCCTCGCAGCACGCGAAACAGCACCGTCTCGATCTGATCATCCCGAGTGTGGGCGGTCGCCAAATAGCGGACGCCCGCTTGCTCGGCGGCGTCGGTAAGCAATTGATAACGCCCAGCGCGGGCTGCCGCTTCGAGACCCTCGCCAGTTTCGGTTGCGTATTGCAAAGTGTCGCAGGTCAGCACTTCGAGCGGAATGGCCAACGCTTCGCATTGCTGACGGCACCACTGAGCGTCGTCTGCGGACTCGGCCCCACGCAGCTGATGATTGACATGCATCGCCATCAGACGGCCAGCGCCACCAAGCTGCTTTTTCAATTGCTGCAAAACGCGCAGAAGTGCCATGCTGTCGGCACCCCCAGACAGGGCGATCGCCACGTTGATTTCGTTCCAGCTTGGCGGCATCCAAACACGACCTAGCAGATCGTCGACAGGCAGTTGGCCATCCGGGGAACAGTCGTTTTGCACGATCGAGGTAGCCTTTCATCAATAGAGGAGCTTTCGGAAGTTTTCAACGAGACGACCACCGGTAAACTCGACTTCAGCTTGTGCAAATCCTAGCATCCGGTCCCTTCTCCGCGGAAGCCATGTGCTTGGCCATGTGCTTGATCGCCGCGATTATTGAGAGTTGTCAAAGCACAAGAGGACGACGGCATAGTCCTTTAGGGAGTGTGCAGGACGCCAAAGAGCATCAAGAAACTTCTTGAAATTGGCTGATCTTGGACATGTCCTAGCACTACAGCGCTAAGTCAGTAACCACGGATTGCACGGATATCACTGATTTTGGAGACTTTTGGCAGGTTTGTTGCTGGGGCATTGAACTGTCAACAACATCCATTCATTCCATCAAGACTTCATCCGTGTTACTAACGGTTAAAATCTTCGCTTCCTGACAAAACTTTTCTCAATGCCTTCATTGCGGCATCAATGGTACTTGTTATTCAGTAAAGAGATAAGGCTCTCACAGAGGCGCAGAGATCTTGGCGCGGCCGATGGCCGCAACCAAAATCCCCCTCCCTCTTT
>JAADGD010000176.1:5493-16595 GCA_013152515.1 Planctomycetota bacterium | reverse complement strand
CCAAGTCGAGCGTCGCAGCCGAGTTCTCCACCAAACCCAACACGGGCGGCTCGGTCGTCTTGCGTTGGGAAATCACCGAACCGATCGAAGCGGGCAAAGGTGGCGTCTTGCAATTCAAGTGCAAAGTACGGTGAGGATCGAGGATTTAGGAATTCCGCATCCCGCTCTCCGCCCCCCGGCTGGGGTTTTGCACAGTGCAACAAAAGTGTTTTTCCGTGGCAAAAGTCCAGGGGTTTTGACATAGGGTCAAAATCGCAAGTCCTTTCCAGGAAACCGGTTGCGGCACAAAGCCCTTTGCAAAACTAGCGAGGTTTTGCCAAACCGGGCCGTTTGACCTTGGCAAAACCTCCTTGGGCATCAAGCCACAAACCCCCTCCACCACCCTCCACGAAGCGACGGGCCTACGACCCGCAACGGGACAGGGTGTGGCAAAGCTCAAAGGCCAAGTTGTCAAAGAACCAACGACGTCGTGCGACGCCGAACGGTATTTTAGCAGATGGCTGGAGAGAAATCAGAGACTATTTTTGGCCGGGAGGCGTTCAGTACTACCGACGAAAGAAGTGATTAGGAGTAGTAAACTTTGTCCCGTTCAAACTTAGCATCACCAAACACAATTTCCAATTTTTGCCGAATTGACGACCTGGATATTTGGCTCGCTGACGAACTTAAATCGATCGAAGATGCAACAATTCGCACCATCGTAAGGACTGTCTGTAAAAAGTTGGGTCGATTTATTCAGTTTCCTGAACGGCCACTTTTACTGTGGCAAGGTTGCGATAGAATCAAACCGAAGGGCGAGAAGCAGAAAATCCATCTTTATCCGGAAGAACTTAAATCCCTGGCCAAGCAGAAAAAGATCCGGTTAGATAAACGCCCAAATGGCCCCGCTATCGCGTCATTCTTATTGGCGGAGGGAGACAGACCAATTCGATTCGGTAGCGAGAATGCGTGGTCAATTCATCATCTATATTCAGGAAAGTATATCTCTCCGGGAAAGGAGAGAACCCTACATGCAACGCAGGATGGGAATCATTTTACCCAGAGCGCTGGATTGATTGCTGCCCATCCTATTGCCGATGCCATGTGTGATGAGTTCCCAGCATTCGCTTGGCGACTTCGGGCCGAATCATTTCTGCGTTTCGGTTATGACCCAGACGGGGTCTTTGCCAAACGGCACAGCAAGCTCGGTTTTGCCAAAAAGCGATGTAAGATCGCTTATTCAGATCAGTGATGAATGGCGTCTTGCACAAAAAACTTATTCCGACCTACCTACTGGATTATTTTTGCGGCACATAAAAAAGCACTCCAGGTCGAGCCGCCTCCAAACAATCCAGTAACTCGGGAACGAGTGGCAGCAAGTCGGCCAATCGATTGCTGACAGCTTGCAAGACAATCACAGCCAATTCATGGCCGGCTAGATTTTGCTGATAAGGAATGCCGCCGTCCATCGTCACAAAGATATCGAACTCTGCCGCAGCCAAACTGAGCAACTCGCCATTCTTTTTGCCGTGCCACTGTTGGTCAGGCACTGTGACAACGAAAACTCTTTCCGGAAAATGTTGCTTCAGTCGTCGAGGTAGACTTTCGTCGAGAAGAATCTTCATTCACCTATTTCTGCGTGAGGACTTTAGCCGTCAGGTCGAGATACGCTTCCACGGTAGACCGAGACAACGTAGGAAAATCCTCCAAAAAACAATCGATCGTATCCCCTGCTTTAAGATGAGCGACCAACGACTCGACTGGTACGCGAGTTCCGACAAAAACTGGTGTACCACCAAGGATCTGCGGATCGCTGACAACGAGTTTTGAAGCAACGGATGCCATGATTGGGAGTTTTTTACGAGGGACAAAGAGGATCACACCATTGTACACGAACGCAAGTTGGCAGAAAACAAGTTTTTTACGTTGTTCCTGCTTTGAACGACGCAGAACTCCCGGCGCGTTGGGACGCTAATAGGCTTGTTCCGGCCCCTTTCCCCTCAGTCTGGGCCAAAAATAGTCGCTGCAAACGAGCCCGAGGATCGATTAGAATGTCGTCGGAAAAGTTCCTTTGCCTTCAGCGGTCAGCCCAAAAAATACAAAGCTGATGGCTGATCGCCGACAGATGACCGCTGCTAGCGTTACCCACTCGAAAAAGCAGAATCCAGGGGGAAACTCCAAATTTGGAACTGCTGAAAGTGCAATGTTTGTACTTGGAGCTATCACGAGTATTCTTTGGCAGGTAGCACTTGTGCTGCTCGCCTGTGGACACGATATTCTGGGAATGGTTCTTGCAGTTGAGGTGCTTGGTCGAGTTCGGACCACTCGTCCAAACAGTCGCAATCAGTCTGTTACACTCAGTTCACATAGTTCACAAACATACATAAAGGATTCATGCCATGCGTCGTGCGAAAATCAGTATTATTGGTGCCGGAAACGTTGGTGCCACAACCGCACACTGGTGTGCGGCAGCGGAACTGGGCGATATTGTGCTCGTTGATATTCCACAGACTGGGGACATGCCCAAAGGAAAAGCGCTCGATCTGATGCAGTCGTCGCCGGTGATGGGGTTCGACTCGAACATCGTGGGCACGACCAGCTATGCCGACGCTGCCGAGAGCGACGTGGTGGTGATCACCGCCGGCATTCCGCGTAAGCCGGGTATGAGTCGTGATGATTTGTTGGCGACCAACGCTAAAATTATGACGAGCGTTTGCGAAGAGATCAAAAAAACCAGCCCCAACGCGGTGGTGATCGTGGTGAGCAATCCGCTCGACGCGATGGTCCAACAGGCAAAGAAGGTGACCGGTTTTCCGGCGGCGCGTGTGCTGGGTCAGGCAGGTGTGTTAGATACGGCCCGCTATCGGACTTTTTTGGCGATGGAACTTGGCGTGAGCGTCGAAGACGTTTCGGCGCTGCTTATGGGTGGCCACGGCGACACGATGGTGCCGATCCCGAGCTGCACTTCCGTCGGCGGGATTCCGATCTTGCAGTTGATTGACGCCGCTCGTTTGGACGAGATCGTTGACCGCACGCGAAAGGGTGGCGCCGAAATCGTCGGGCTCCTCAAGACGGGCAGCGCGTATTATGCGCCCGCAGCCGCCTCGGCGCAAATGGTCGAAGCGATTGTTCGCGACAAAAAACGCCTGATCCCCTGCGCCGCTTACTGCGACCAAGAGTATGGCGTCGGCGGCTACTACGTCGGCGTGCCAGTGATTTTAGGCTCGGGTGGCGTCGAAAAGATTGTCGAACTCAAACTCACCGAAACAGAGCAAGCCGCGTTCCAGAAAAGTATCGACGCGGTGAAAGAGTTGGTGTCGACGATGGCAACACTTGTTTAGTGGGCGGCATTTGTTAAGTGGTCTTAAACGTGTTTTGAAATTGCAAAACGGGGCTGGGGACTGGGATTTGGAGACTGAGGGAACGGGGCGTTTCACTCCCTAGTCCCCAAATCCTAGTCCCTAGTCCCCATGCTAGCCCCGCCTCCTGTTTGATCGATTTGCTAATTTCGGAACGAGGGGAATTCTAAAATGGGCTCTTGCTGATTTGTCAATTCGAGTTGCCTCTTTTTTCGCAAAATCACCAGGGCTGTTTCGTGGTCCGGTGCTAGCATTGGACCACGAAATGAGGCGTGTGCGGTCTCTGACGTTGACATCTGCTTGCGGCTCAACTAAAAATCGAAGCGTTCATCTTCTTATTCATATTATTCCCCCCGCCACGCCATGAACCGCACACTGACTCCTCTCAATGGGGCTTCGTTGACCCATTCACAGATTGTTCCCTCCCAGAATATCGCGAACTGGTTTGATAGACAAAAGCTCGCCTTACCTGCGCAGCGATCGACGACCGCGACAGCTCATAGTTGCTTTGCACCCATGCACTACGAGTCGGGTTACGCGTATCCGTTGATCGTCTGGCTCCACGGTCCTGACAGCAACGAAGACGAACTGCGTCAGGTCATGCCGTTGATCAGCACGCGCAACCAAGTCGCGATCGCGCCACGAGGCACTGGGCGTGTCGAAAGTGGAGTGGGAGCGTACCGTTGGGACGATTCGGTCGATGGCATCGCCGAGGCTGGCGAGCGGGTTGCGGACTGTATTGCGATTGCCAAGCAGCGGTTCAACATTCATCCGGACCGCATTTTTATCGCCGGCCACTCGGTCGGTGGAACGATGGCTCACCGCCTGGGAATGGAATTTCCGGAACAATTTGCCGGTGCAATTTCGCTCGGTGGCGGCGTGCCGCGCGGTTCGCGGCTGTTGAAGCACATCAATCGGGTACGACAATTGCCGCTGCTGCTTTCGGTGTCACCAGCCATCGCAGGGGATGTCGAAGGGGATGTCGGAAACTACTCGCTCGAACGTGTGATGGACGATGTGCGATTTCTGCACTGCGCGGGTTTGTCGTTGTCGTTGCAGCTCTACCCCGCAGGTGACGAATTGACGACCGTCATGTTCGAGGATATTGATAACTGGGTTATGGAGCAATTCTGCCCAAGCAATGCTTCCACTGCTAGCTAGCAGTGAGCTGTCAGCTTTCAGTTGTCAGCCCAAAAATCTATTGTTCCCTCAAGCTGATAGCTGATAGCTCCTCTTCTGAACGTCGATTGACAGCTGACGACAATTTTTTGTACAAGCTGTCCACTTTTCCCTCAAGTTTCACTAGCCTCCGTCCGCAAAGTGATGTTGGCGGGAGCGACAAGGACCCTTGGACCGCTGCGCGCCGTCGAAAATCGGCTTCACCCATTTTTAGATCACATGCCAGACGAACCTTCCAAAAAAAAGACGGCCGAGCAGGTAGCCACCACTCCTCAAGCGGGATTGGGCGGTCGGGTTGCGCGGCTTGTGCATTGGGCTGCGGATAGCAAGCTGCGAATGGCGCTGGTCGGTTCGCTATTTATTGCCATCTTTGGAAGCGTGTTTGCTACCTGGAGTTATCTGGCTCATCTCGCTGTGAGCCAGGACGAGCGGTACACATTAGCACGGGCACTCGTTGCGTTAGACGAAAAGGATTTTGACAAAGCAAAACACATTGTTGGCGAAATGCAACGGCAAGGAGCCGAGTCGCAAGAGTTTGGGGGAGCCCTCTTCGTTTTGGGCGCGGTCAAAGCAGCGCAGGCGGATTTGGAATGGTCGAAGGATCGGCAAAGGGCGATGCACTTGGTGGCTGCACGTTATCTCGAAAAAGCTCGCGAATTGGGCGTCCCAGAGCGTCTCAAAACTCAGGCCCTGTTCATGGTCGGCCAAAGTCTGGTCAAGGGTAACCAGCCTCAAGCAGGCATCGAAGTGCTGCAAACGGCATTGGCCGACAAAAATTTGCCGACGACTGAGATCCATGCCTTGTTGGCAGCAGCCTATCAGTCGACTGCCGAACCCGATTTGGCTGCCGCCCTCCTCCACAATCAAGCAGTGCTAGATGATACAAGCATTAGCCCACAGCGTCGAAACACAGCGTCGATTACTCAAGCAGATATCCTCGTACAGCTAGGCCGCCTGGAAGAAGCGGGCAAATACCTGAAATTCCTTGGCAGCAATGAAGAGCAACAAGCGCGTCTCAAAAACATCTCAGGCCGTCTCGCGATCGCAAAAGCTCAGCAGTTACCTATCGGTAGTGAGCCAAGAACCGCTCTTGCCAAACAAGCCCGCGCTGATCTGAACGAAGCCCAACGTCTCGACCCTCTGAGTGGTGATATCACTCGACAGTCCATGTATTGGAGAGGCAAAAGCTATGAGATTACGGGCGAACAAGCGGCGGCGATTCAGCAGTACGATCAATTGAGCAAGGCTTATGGAGACACCGCCGAGAGTCAGGCCGCCACGTTGGCCAAAGCTGACCTAGCACGTCAAGCGGGCAATCGAGAACAAGCTCTGGCGGGCTACCGGTCCACGCTAGAGATGGTCGGCGACCCGGTAACCTACGTCAACCACTTGTTGCCGTTCTCAGCTTTGCAAGAAAAGTTATCGCGTGCTGTCAACGATTTTTTGGAAAAGGAACAATTTGAAACAGCGATGGCGCTGGTTGATACGTTGCAGCCTGTGTTCAGTCTCACGGAAGTGACAGAGCTGCGAGCCCAGACGCACGAAAAATGGGCGTTGGCAAAATTTGCCGAAGCGGATCAGGCGACCCATCGGGAAACAGAAAAATACCTCCGCGAAGGACGCTACCATCATCGCGCAGCAGGGTCAGCCCACGAATTGCTTTCCGAATTGCGTTACGCCAGTCGGAACTTCACCCTAGATCTGTGGCAAGCTGCTGACAACTATTACCAAGGTCAAAGCTACACTCACGTCGAACGAATGCTGGTGAAATTCTTGCACCACGAAGCTCAGGAAAAGCAGGCCATCGCGCTGCTTCGTCTAGGGCAATCGCAATTAGCTTTGGGCAAGAACGCAGCAGCAATAGAAACGTTGGAAGAATGTATCGAAATGCATCCAGGTGATGCGCTGATCTACCAAGCACGGCTAGAATGTGCACACGCCAACCTGCAACTCGATCATGGGAAGCGTGCCGAAGAACTACTGCTCACGAATCTGGTCGGTGGTAGCTTGGAACCAACCGCCTCCGAATGGCGCGACTCGCTTTTTATGCTCGGCGACTATCTGCACAACTCAAATCAGTACCAAGCAGCGATCGAAAAACTCGACGAAGCGGTTCGGCGGTACCCCGATGCTCCGCAAGCTTTATTAGCACGCTATACGATCGCTCGTTCGTATCACAGCGCCTCCGAAAAACCGGCTCGCCAAGCGAGAGAAGCGAAGACGGAAAGTGAGCGACTCAAAAATCGTAAGGAACGTGACAAAAACTTGCTCTCAGCGCTAGACAATTACCTCCAAGTTCAGCGAATGCTTACGCTCCAAGGCCACGTCGACAGCAACGATCTCGAACGAACGCTGCTTCGCAATTGCTACATGATGCAAGGCTCGGTGCTGTTTCAATTGAAACGCTACGAAGAGGCGAGAAAGGCCTATGCCAACATTTCGACCTTCTACCAGAACGAGCCTTTTGTCCTGGAGAGTTTCGTCCACATTGCGAATTGCTATCGTCGACTCAATAAACCGGTAAAGGCGAAGGGGACCATCGAACAAGCCAAACTTGTCTTGGGTCGAATGCCCAAAGAGACCGATTTCAAGTTGGTCACGAATTTTTCCCGCCAATCGTGGGAATTGCTCCTCAACGAAATGAGTACCTGGTAGAGAAGAGTCCCTGGTAGAGAAGAGACCAGAGTCCAAAGCTGAGAGTCAAGAGTCACTTTGAAAGCCTATTGTGAATTACCTTTCCACGACAAAGTTAGCTGATCTGATCGATAAACGACATCGATGTCTGCTGCAATTGCGCGACCTAGGTCACAAACAAGGCGAGTTGATTGCTGCTGGCGAGATGGGTCCGCTGTTGCGACTGATCGCAGCCAAAAATCAGTTGATCGCCGCTTTGCAATCGATCGAACAAGCACTTGCTCCTTACCATGACCAAGACCCCGAGCAACGAGATTGGGCCTCGTCAGCAGCGCGAGCCCACTGTGCCGATCAAGTGAATACTTGCCAACAACTTTTGGAGGAAGTGATGGAATTGGAGCGGCGAAACGAGCAGAGCATGATCGAGCGACGCGATCAGGTAGCAACGCAATTGCAAGCAGCCCAAGCCGCCGGTGCCGCGCGCGGTGCCTATCAAGCCCATCAGCTTTCGACGCCTCAAGGACCGCACCGCACACCCAACACGCCCCTCGCTCCCTTAGCAAATCAGCTAGCAAATCAACAAGGCCATCAACTTGACCTTCACTCTGACGGCTGAGACGACACCTTTACCAAACCATTACCAATGTCCGAAACACTGCAAATCTATCGCGAACCCGAAACGACGCCATCGTCAACAACGCCACCGCCGTTGAGTGCGGATGCTGGCTTGGAAACGATCTTGGCCGCTTGGAACGAAGCGACATTGCGGCTACAAGAAACCCACGAAGTGCTGCAGGCCGAAGTCAGTCGGCTGAACGACGAACTGGCCGAGAAAAACCGCGAACTTGCTCGCAAGAATCGACTAGCAGATATCGGTCACATGGCAGCCCATGTGGCCCATGAAGTACGCAACAGTCTGGTCCCCGTTACGCTTTACATGAGCCTCTTGAAACGTCGCTTGACCGACGACGTGGAAAGCGGCGAAATTTTAACCAAGGTGGAGGCAGGGTTTACTGCCCTGGATACTACCGTGAACGATTTGCTGAATTTTACTACTGACCGAGCGCCCGACTATCGAGTTTTTTCCGTGCGAGACCTCGTCGACGAAGTTTGCGAGGCGATGGGCCCTCAGCTTGAGGCTCAATCGATTCGGATCGAATTAGACGTCGCTCCCACGACCGAAATCCTCGCTGATCGAGAGATGCTCCGTCGTGCGATGCTCAATCTGATGCTCAATTCGATCGACGTGATGTCCGAGGGTGGCGAACTTGTCATTACGTCGTTCGAGGGTTCCCAAGGTTTCGAGTTGGAGGTCGCCGACAGTGGGCCGGGACTCTCGCCGGAACAACTAACGCATCTGTTCGACCCCTTTTATTCGACCAAGGCAACGGGCACCGGACTGGGATTGGCGATTGTGCAGCGGATTGCCGAATCGCACGGTGGTCGGGTCACTGCAACCAATTGCCCGGAAGGCGGCGCAGCTTTCACGATCGAAATTCCTCGTCGTGCAATGGGAGTCGCCGCATGAGTTTGGTCTCAAGCAATAAAATATCGAAGCGAGTGCTGGTCGTTGACGATCACGCCGCCGCGCGCGAGTCGGTTGCCGATGTGTTGCGTCATGCGGGCTACGAAGTGATCGGCTTAGGCAGCCCGATGGAAGCACTCCCTTGCTTGGAACAGGCTTGCTTGGAAAAAAAAGCGTTTGACTTGGTGATCACCGACTTGCAAATGCCTGGGATGGACGGTTTGGAGTTCATCCGTCAAATTCGCCATCGTCGGCTGACGACCCAAGTGTTGATGATTACTGCCCATGCGACGATTTCCTCGGCGGTGGAAGCGATGCGGCAAGGAGCGTTTGATTATCTCGAAAAACCGTTCAACGTCGTTCAGTTGGAAGAGTTGGTCGCGAGCGCCCTGGAGCGTGGTCGTCTGATCGCGCCAGAGCAGGTTGCCGATAGCAGCGATTCTTTGCTGGCAGATGATTTACTCGGCATGGTTGGCGATAGCTCGGCCATGTGTGATCTTCGTAATCGAATCCGCCAAGTGGCACCGACCGACGAAACGGTGTTGGTTTGTGGCGAAAGCGGCACAGGCAAAGAGCTTGTCGCGCGAGCGGTGCACGCGCTGAGCCGGCGCCAAGCGGGCGAACTCGTCAGTTTGAACTGCCCTGCCCTGTCGCCTCAATTGACCGAGAGCGAGTTGTTCGGCCATCGACGCGGCGCGTTCACCGGTGCAGAAGATGATCGCGTCGGTCGCTTTGAGTTGGCCCAAGGTGGGACGATCTTGCTGGACGAAATATCAGAGATTGATTTGTCGTTGCAGTCGAAGCTGCTGCGAGTGTTGCAAGAAAGAACTTTTGAAAGGGTCGGCTGTAGCGAATCGGTGACGGCCGATGTGCGTGTGATCGCGAGCACGAATCGCGATTTGCAGACCGAGATCGCCGCCGGCAATTTCCGACAGGACCTGTATTACCGCCTAGCGGTCGTGCCGATTGTCATGCCGCCGCTGCGCGACCGCGGTGACGATGTGCAACAACTGGCCGATTTTTTTCTGGCTCGTGCTGCAAAACGGCTCGATCGGTCGACGTGTCCGTTGAGTAACGATGCTCGACAGTTGTTCTCTCAATACGATTGGCCCGGCAACGTGCGTGAGCTGGAGAATATTATCACGCGTGCTTGTGTGCTGAACGATGGTAGTCCGATCGACGCTGTTGAGTTGAGGCCTTGGTTGGAGGAGCCGGAGGGTGTGGATGAAAACGCGGCGGAGCCGGCGTTGCTTCCTGTGGGGACGAGTTTGGAAGTGATGGAACGGCAAATGATTGTGGCGACCTTGGAACATTTTGATGGGCATCGGGCCAAGACTGCCGAGGCGCTGGGCATCGGCGTGCGAACTTTGAGTGGTAAGCTGCGGTTGTATGGTTATGCTCCACGCGAGAAAAGTTTTTCCAAAACTTCCGTCAAGAATCGGCAGCTTATGCCACAACAAGCGGCAGTTTTTGCCAGTAGCGGAGAAAAGGCTGCCGGTCGTGGAAATAAGAAAGCTGCGTAAACTGGCGAAAATCAACAAAAGCCGAGATGGCACGCAAGTTGCAAACAAAACACAGGGCTAGAAACCCACGAGGCCAATGATGTTGTCATCCCTATTTAATTCGTCCACCGTCCCGGTGCTGGAGCAGGTGGTTAATTTCACCGAGGCTCGGCATGGCGTGTTGGCGGGAAACATTGCCAATATCGATACGCCGGGATACAAGACCCGCGACATTTCGCCTGCCCTATTCCAAAAACGATTGAAAGAAGCTGTCCAGTATCGCCGCGAAGCGACTCAATCGCCGACCTACGCGCAACCTTATGATATTGCCGGTGCCCAGCTCGCCGGTCGGTCAGCCAGAGTTAGTTCGGCAATGGGTCGCGATGGCATGAAAGAGGTCCGTGAATCGGTGAAAAGCATTTTGTACCACGACGACAGCAACGTGAGCATCGAGCAGCAAGTTACCGAGATCAGCAAGAACCAAGCACAGCACAATATGGCAGTGAGCCTGATGACCGCCCAGTTCCGCTTGTTGCGAGCCGCAATCACCGAGCGTGCCTAAAATGAAGACACGGCGAGCCCCGACCGTAAGGGACGGGAGAAAAATGACCAATATCCCAACGCCAAAGAGTTTTCACTCGGGTAGGAGAAAATCATGTTTAGTGCATTAGATATTAGTACGAGTGCGTTGGTCGCGCAGCGGGCGCGGCTCGATGCAATTTCGTCAAACATTGCCAACATGTCGACGACACGCAACGAAAAAGGCGAGGCGGAAGCTTATACGCCCCGTTATGTGACCTTTCAAACCGATACCAAGTTGACGACCTCCGGCGGCGGTCAAGGTGTGAAAGTGGCCAGCGTGGAGTTTGCCGACGTCGAGCCAAACATGAAGTACATCCCCGGCCATCCTGATGCCAACGAAAA
>JAADGD010000176.1:0-5452 GCA_013152515.1 Planctomycetota bacterium | reverse complement strand
GACGCCCTGTCGGCCACGCGGGCCTACGAAGCGAACATTGGCGTCATTGAAATCACCAAAGCCCTCGGCCAACGAACCTTGCAGATATTAGCGTAGAAAATCCCCGTTAGCGGTCGCTCCCAAGCGACCAACTCACTAAAGACTCAACCACCCCAAAAAGGACTCAAGTCGTAGCGAAGACGCAAGCGTCATTCCAGATGGAAAATAGCGTTGGGGGGCCAACGCAGACGACGGTCGAAGGACGTCGCTATGAATACGATTGGTAATTCGAGCATTAGCTCGCCGGTGGCTTTGCCCCAGACGTTGGGTACTCAGATGTCGGGCGCTAAGCCGCAAACGGCGGGGGCGGGTTCGTTTAAGGACATGTTGCTCGGTTCGATTCAAGATGTGAATCAGATGCAGCAACAAGCCGACAAGGCGGTCGAAACGCTGATGACCGGCGGCGATGCCAACCCGGCCGAGGTGCTGACGGCGGTGCAGAAGGCCGACTTGGCGTTTCGGCTGATGATGCAAATGCGGAACAAGATGATGCAGGTTTATCAGGAAGTGAAAGAGATTCGAGTGTAATAATAGCCCGCGGCTCTGCCGGGGGATTGAACAATAGTTTTGGCAATCCCCCGGCAGAGCCAGGGGCTAACGAGGTCCACGGATGGATTTTTTGAATCAGGCTTCTGGCCAGTTACGTGAATTGATGCTTTCGATGACGCCGGCGGCGCGTGTGACGGCGCTGCTGTTGTTGGGCGTGATCGGTGTGAGCTTGGGCTATTTGGTTCAGCATCAAACGGCTGGCGTTGACGACTTTCTGTTCAACGGCGAATTTTTGCCGGGCAGTGTTGTCGATCGTGCTGAGGCTGCCATTGCGAAAGCAGGGCTGGAAGGTTATCAGCGTGTTGGCAATCGCATCAAAGTACCTAGCGGCAGGAAATCGGAGTTTCTCGCCGCGGTGGCTGACGGGGGCGCGCTGCCGCCGAACTTCCACAAAATCGTTGAGGATGCTCTCGACGTAAGTCCTTTTGCTAGCGGTGACACGCGGCGCGAAAAACTCAAAGCAGCCCGCGCGCAACAACTCTCGATGTTGGTCAGCGAAATGGCAGGCATTGAACATGCGAATGTCATGTTTGATATCCGCGAAGCGAGAGGCTTGTCCAGTCAGGGGCTGGCAACCGCGTCCGTCAGCGTACGACCTGCCGCAGGCGAACCGCTCGGCGCACGGCAAATCCAAATGATCCAAAGAGCGGTAGCGGGTGGAGTCGCGGAATTGAAACCGGAGCAAGTCGTGGTTACCAACAGCGGCGACGGCTCTACGTTTGGCGGTAGTGGTGGCGTTTCTGAGGCTTCGTTCGATAACGACTACTACCGAACAAAGCTCGCCTTTGAAAAGAACATGCAGAGCAAGATTGAGTATCTGCTTCGAGATGTGCCGGGGTCGCGTGTACAGGTAGTCGCTGAGTTGGAGAATACGCTAGAGCAAACTTCGCAAACCGTGACTCCCGAAGGCGAGGCGGCAGCGCTGCGAACCACTGCCATCCTCGAGGACGATGAGGTTTCGGAGGTCGACAAGGGAGGGAGACCCGGCCTGACAGCCCAAGGTCCCAGCCGCAAAAACGCAGGTGAGTCGACAGTAACTATCAAGAACAAACGCGTTGTTGATACCAATGAAGCCGAGAATTTTATCGGGACCAAGCAAGAATTTACCCGCTTAGCCGCACTGGTGCCGAGAAACGTTCGCGCGACAGTCATCGTGCCAAGAAGCTATCTACTAAGTGTTTGGCGCGAGCGAGAGCGAGAGCAAGGCAACGACCCCAGTGAGCCGTTGCCAAATGACATCGGCATACAACTCGATACTCTCGAAGAACCTGTGCGGGTAAAACTCTCCAATGCGATCGTGAAGCTGCTGCCAAAGGAACTTGCGAAATACAATCTCTCGAACGTCGAGATTACTTATCTCGAGTCGCTGACGCCTGACCCGGTCGAAGGCCCTTCGACCGCGACGCAAGCGCTCGCTTGGGCAAGCAAGAACTTTAATACGATGACGATGGCTGTGGTGGCGCTCGTGAGCTTGATGATGCTGCGCTCGATGGTCAAGTCAATTCCTGCTGCTGAACCGGCAGTGGAGCTTGGCGGAGCCACCTTGGCACTCGGCACGGTCGAGGGTTCGTCATCACAAGCGGCTGATCATGCGGACGAAGACGAAAAAAGTGGCACGCGCCCTCGTTTACGGCTGAAAAAAGGGGAAAGTTTGAAAGATGATTTGGTCGAAATCGTCCGCGAAGACCCTGACGCGGCGGCGGCGATACTTCGTAGTTGGATTGGTAATGCTGGGTAAGTTCGAAGGCGGAAGGATGAAGGATGAAGGATGAAGGATGAAGGGTGAAGATAACGCTGAGGAAAAACAACCGAGAATGACACGTTTTATGGCAAAGACATCTACAAAAATCGATCGCGGGCAACAGCTGCGCAAAGTTGCCATCCTGGTTGCGACGCTCGACGAGCCGCTAGCAGAGCAGTTGTTGGCCAACTTGCCAGCGCGCGAGGAAGACGCTGTGCGCAAGCTGGTCGAACATTTGGGGGACATTGACCCCGACGAGTATCGAGCTGTAGTGGCCGATTTTCGCAGTGGGATTGTTTCGCCCTCGCAACCAACTTCTAAGCCCGCGCGAACGCAACTTGAGGGCGTCGAGCTGGATGCGTCGCTCTTGGCACGCATGGCAGACGAAGATTTTTCGTCAGCGATGCCCGAGACCCAACAGGGCAAGAGTCCCTGGCAAACGCTCAGTGACGCCGATGTCGCTACGCTGGTGGAAATGCTCTCCGCTGAACAGCCGCAGACAATCGCCGTAGTGCTGTCACGTTTAGAAACGTCGCGTTCGGCTGAACTGATCACGAAACTGTCGCCCACTTTGCAGGCGGAAGTGCTAACACGGCTGGCAGAATTGGATCCGGCAGATGAACAGACGCTCGATGTTGTTGCGTCGCAGTTGGCCCAATGGCTTGACGCCCAGCGTCAACGTCGACAACGGATGGCCGCCGGTTGCGATTTGGTGCAACGCATTTTGCGAGACACTTCAGAAGGTCATCGAGTGACCCTGTTGGCCCGGCTTAGCAAACGCAATCCCACACTAGCAGAAAAACTCTCGGTGGAGTCGCACACGAGCCAACCGTTTGCACGACCGTCCACTCGCTTGCCAACCACCTATCAGCCTCACTCCCAAGCAGCGACTCTTCCGAACAAGCTGCCGATCGACGTAGCAGCTCCTTCGATAGAACCCACGACAGAACCAACGACAGAACCTCTAAGCGAATTGGAATTGCTCGATGATCCAGGATTACTCAGGGCGCTTCGGCAGGCTGATCGGCAAACGGTGATGCTTGCGCTCGCGGGGGCCAGCGAGTCGTTGATGAAGCGAATTGTGAAAGACTTGCCCAGACGAAAAGCGAATCAGTTTCGGCAGCAAGTCCGCGCGATCGGTCCGACACGTCTCTCCGAAATCATCGCAGCGCAGCGAGAACTCCTCCGCTGCGGGCGTGAGTCGCAAGACGCGGGTCAACTCACTCCTCCTCAACTCGTAACCCGTAACTCGTAACTCAAAAAATAATGGCGACGATTATCAAACGCGAATCTCAACTTCACGCCTCGGGGACCGAGCTGCGCAAAGTTGCGTATGACTTGACCGACTTGGCGAGTCAGGGGGACGATTACTTGCTTGAGGTGCGTGCTGAAGCTGCCAAGATCGTCCAGCAGGCGGAACAAGAAGCCGCCACGATCCGCCAACAAGCCGAAGCGGCTGGCAAACAAGCTGCCGAGGCGGCGATCGAACGTATTCTCGACGAAAAAGTAGCCCAACAGATGAAAAGCTTGACGCCAGCGCTAGCCGCTGCGGTCAAGCAAATCGAAGATTCGCGGCAAGATTGGCTCCGTCATTGGGAATCGTCGGCGACACGGCTTGCTTGCGACATTGCGGCCAGAATAATCCGCCGTGAATTGCAAGCAGAGCCAGAGATTGCCCTCCAATGGGTGCAAGAGGCACTACAAATGTGTGCGGGGGCTGGTGAAATTACCCTGCGGCTGCATCCTAGCGATCACGAAACGCTCGGCGCCCAGGTTCAGCAATTGGTCGAAGTGTTTCATCCCACCGCCAAGGCGAATATCGTAGCGGACGCTTCACTTTCGGTGAGTGGCTGTCGCGTCGAAACCGAATTTGGCTCGATCGACCAACAATTGGAAACGCAACTTGAGCGACTACAACAGGAGTTGAGCTGACAGGCGGCAGCGAACAACGAATATGAATTCTGAATTGTCAACACATGTCGAGAGTGCGATTCTGGCCGGCCTTACGGGCAGTGTTGTACAGACGATCGGACTGACTGCGGCGGTGGCCGATTTTCCGGCGCCGGTGGGCGCGCTCGTTTCGATCGAGCGACCGGCGAGCAGCAGCGTCGAAGCGCAGGTCGTCGGCTTCCGCGATAAACAAACGCTAGTCATGCCGTTAAGCAATCTCGACGGCATTCGCCGAGGTAGTCAAGTCAAGTTGGTTCGCACCACGCGCACGCTTAAAGTAGGCCAAGGATTGCTAGGACGGATCGTCGATGCCAGAGGTCGATGCATCGATGGCCGACCGCAGCCGATGCTGAGCGAACGACGGCCTTTGGAAAGCGAACCGATCAACCCGACGCAACGTCCCCGCATCGAATCGCCTTTATCGACAGGAGTGCGTGTCATCGACGGTATGTTGACCTGCGGCCGTGGTCAGCGGCTCGGCATTTTTGCTGGCTCAGGTGTAGGAAAGAGCGTGTTACTCGGAATGATGGGACGGTACACCGACGCCGACGTGACGGTGATCGCACTCATTGGCGAACGCAGTCGCGAGGTCAACGAATTTGTTCAGCGTGAGTTAGGCCCCGAAGGTTTAGCGCGAAGCGTGGTCGTGGTCGCGACCAGCAACGAACCCGCCTTATTACGAGTGCAAGCTGCGTATGCCGCAACAACGATTGCCGAATATTTTCAGAACGCGGGAAAGAATGTGCTGTTGGTCATGGATTCGGTCACGCGGTTTGCTCTAGCGCAGCGCGAAATCGGCCTTTCTGCCGGCGAGCCGCCCACCACGCGCGGATTCCCACCTTCGACTTTTGCCTTGCTGCCCAGGCTTGTGGAGCGTGCTGGTCGTACGCCGCAAGGAAGCATCACCGCTTTTTATTCGGTCTTGGTCGAAGGCGACGACGAAAACGAACCCATTGCCGACACGATGCGCGGCCTGCTCGACGGGCACGTCTGGCTGTCGCGGCGGCTGGCAGAGCGCGGACATTTTCCGGCAATTGATGTCCTGAAAAGTATCAGCCGGCTGATGAACGACATCTCGTCATCTGCTGAAAAACAGGCGGCACAGGTCGTGCGGCAATTGTTGGCGGTGTTGCAAGAGAACGAGGACTTGCTTTCGATCGGTGCCTATCGCCA